>CAZEFQ010000043.1:0-52828 GCA_964511505.1 uncultured Rhizobium sp. | reverse complement strand
AGTGCGCGGCATCAACCGGGTGGTTTATGACGTGACGAGTAAACCTCCTGGCACCATAGAGTGGGAGTGAGGTGCAGGCAGGGTGGCTAGGCTGGACCGGGAAACGTCATTGCCATGCGAAATGCAGGGGCGCTGGGTTGACGTTGAAGACCCATTGTCAGAGCTGATTGTCAATGGTGGCGAGATCACCTGTTTTGGTCAGCCTGTGCAGTACGACTACAAGGAAGTTACCGAAGAAAACGGCGCTTTGGTTGTGAGTCTTATGATTGATGACTTGAGCAAAGAAGATACCTTTCAGCGGGCGAACGTCACGGCGTTGGCAATCAGCCCAGAAGGCAAGTTTTATGCCTATAATGTCAGATTTGCGTGCCAATTTGTGCGGCCTGATTGAGGCATAATACTTAAAACCAGCGCCCAGAGCGCGATTTGCGAGGGTTGGTCGGCGCTATGCCTGATCCCTAGCCTTACTTCATCTCTGCTCCAGGAATCCCCGTCCTGCGAAGATCGCCGGCATCGCTTTCCCGATCCGGGCGGTCCGGGTCTGAGACTGCTTCGCGCCAGTGAAGTGATAGAGGTATCCCCTTTGCCGGCCCGGTGTCAGCGCCTCGAAGGCGCGCTTGAATCGTGGATCGTTGCGGAATTTCTCTTTCAACTCCTCAGGCAGGGGAAGCTTTCCGGGCTTGGTCTTGACCTTCATGCCGGCCTCCGCGGCCGCCATGGCCGCGCGCACATAGGTCTTGATGTTGGCCGCCTTGGCCGCGACCTCGCTCACGCTGGTGAACTTCATCACCCGTGCTGCCTGAACCTGCCCGAGTTGCACCAGGAGCTTCTTCGGGTCCTTCAGCAGCGCACCCTGAAAGAATCCCAAGGCGCAATAGTCCTTAAAGCCCTGGATGATGACGACGTTTTTTCCGTTCATCGTGTAGCAGGGCTTTCCCCATTTGCATTCTTCCGTCAGGTCGAAGCGGGACAGGATTCTTTGCAGCGCGGCAATCTCGGCCCGCCACCGCTCTCGATAGGCCATCTCCATGCTGGGCTTTCCCTCCATTTGCCTGTCAAGGGCGGATGAGACTAGCATGCAAAAAATTGTCGGACACTTCTCTTATGATCGTCATCTACGGCATCAAAAACTGCGACACCATGAAGAAGGCCTTTGCCTGGCTGGAAGGGCACAAGGTCGCCTATCAATTCCATGACTATAAGAAAGAGGGCATCGAGAAAGCCCAATTGGAAAAATGGGCAAAGGCAGTGGGCTGGGAGACGTTGCTCAACCGCGCCGGCACCACGTTCCGCAAGCTGCCCGATAACGACAAGCAAGGGTTGAATGAAAAGAAGGCCGTTGGCCTGATGCTGGCGCAACCTTCCATGATCAAGCGGCCGCTGATCGAAAAGGGAAGCAATTTGCTGGTCGGATTCAAGCCCGAAGACTATATGAAACTTTTCCCATGAGCATTTATATCGGCGTCGGCGGCTGGGGTGAGCTGTGACCGGCCGGAGGCCGGGCAAATCGATCCGATGGATCGATTTGAACAGCGAAAGCGCCGAGCTTAGGCGAGGGTGGCATGAGCATTTATGTTGGAGTAGGCGGCTGGGTCTTCGATGAATGGCGGAATAATTTTTATCCGGCGGACCTGCCCCAGAAGCGCGAGCTGGAATATGCCAGCCGCCGGCTCACGGCAATCGAGATCAACGGCACTTATTATGGTTCGCAGAAGCCCTCCAGCTTCGCCCATTGGCATGACGAAACGCCGGAGGATTTCGTTTTCACGCTCAAAGGTCCCCGCTTTGCCACCAACCGGCGGGTGCTGGCCGAGGCCGGGCCATCGATCGAGAAATTCCTGCAAAGCGGCATTACGCGCCTCAAGCAGAAGCTCGGGCCGATCAACTGGCAGTTCATGGCGACCAAGAAATTCGAGCCCGCCGATTTCGAAGATTTTCTCAAGCTTCTTCCAAAAAACTATGAAGGGGTCGCTCTGCGCCACGCTGTGGAGGTGCGCCACCAAAGCTTTGCCTGCGCGGAATTCGTGGCGCTGTGCCGGCATTATGGCGCCGCCGTTATCGGCGGCTATGACGCGGAGTTTCCTTCGATTGCCGATGTGACGGCCGATTTCGTCTACGCCCGGCTGATGGGCACGGTGGAAAAGGAGAAGCTGGGCTATTCCAAGGCCGCGATCGCGACCTGGGCCGGGCGCGCGAAGGAATGGGAAGCAGGCGGGGCACCCACGGCACTCGAACTCCTGGCCAAGCCGGCGCCCAAAAAGAAGCGCGACGTTTTTCTTTTTGTGATCAGCGGCGCCAAGGCGCGAAATCCGGCGGCTGCCATGGCACTTATCAAGGCGCTCGGCAGCTGAGTTTGTCGCCTTTCCCGCGCCTCGCCCAAGCTCGGCGCGTCCGTTGCTCAAATCGATCGTCGCACGACGCTGTCGCTAGCGAGGGACCGGTTTGCCCGGCTATGGAGGTCGCAACGGGCCCTGCTGCCGCAATGGCGATCATGCAGTCGCTTAAAATACAGGCACGAACGTTGTCAGCATGACGCGTCAACATGGTGCGTCAACATTCGGTGGTTTGCAGCGACGACATTAAATCATTTTCGAGGTTGCGCAGCCGCGATGGCGGCGATAATTCGCGACAGGTCCACAAAAATGCCGCGACGCAACCCTTTTAGCGCTGTCATGAAGGATATCTGGCAGGCGTTTTATGCATGCGCGTTGCGGGCGGCTTTTCCTGCCGCCTTTTCCCGATTCAAAGCGGATTCACCGCGCTTTGTTCGGCGTGACTTATGAAGAAGACATTTACGAAAGATTCTGCACCGCCATTCCCCTGCCCATGCGGCTTTTCTGGTGGCGCATTCCGCCCGAAATGCGCCGCCGCAACCTGATCTTCATCCATGTGCCGCGCGCCGCCGGCACCTCGATCTCCGGCGCCCTGTTCGGCAGGCGCAACACCCTTCACCACAGCATCCGCTATTACCGTGCGGTCGATCCGGGCTTTTTCGCGGCGGCGCAGTCTTTCGCGGTCCTGCGCGATCCGTTTGAGCGCTTCGCCTCCTCCTATGCCTTTGTCCGTGCCGGCGGCACCAGGAGCTGCCGGATGAGCGCGGTCTTCGCCGCGGAAACCGCGCGGCTCGCAAGCGTGGACGATTATCTCTGCTATCTGGAAGAGCGTACGGTGATGGAGACCGACTTTGTAATGCGGCCGCAATCCTGGTTTGTCACCGATCTCCAGGATGGCCAGCCCCTGGTCAAGACGCTTTTCCTGCTGGATGACCACAAAGCGGGCTTGACGCGGTTCTTGAGCGCTCAGGGCGTTTCGGTATTGCCGCGGCTGAATGGATCGGACCGTATTCCGCTTGCGCTTTCCCGCCGCCAGAAGGCGCGCATCGAAAATCTCTATGCGTGCGATTTTGCCCTGGTGGAGATGCTGCGCAGCCGGCAGACAAGCGACTCACCGAGCTATCAGTCTGCGCTCGATCTCGGTCTGGCGGCCGAATAAGCAGTCGCCGCGAGGGTTGCGCGGCGGCAAGAAAGAACATAGCATGAACATATGGACCTCCCCTTGTTTTCTGCCGTTCCCTTGGAAAGGGATTTGCCCATGGAATCTCCACATTCTTTGGCCGAGCTGAACCGGATGATCGCTGCCGCGCCGCCCGGCGTGGCGGGTGGAACCCGGGCGGTGCCGGGGGAGGGCCCGCTCCACCCGGACCTGGCCCTGGTGGGCGAACAGCCGGGGGACCAGGAAGATCTGGCGGGCAAGCCCTTTGTCGGTCCGGCAGGCAAGCTGCTTGATCGCGCCTTGGCGGATGCGGGCATCGACCGCGGCAAAATCTATGTCACCAATGCGGTCAAGCATTTCAAATATGAGCAGCGGGGCAAGCGGCGCCTTCATGCCAAGCCCAATGCGGGCGAGGTCAAGCATTATCGCTGGTGGCTGGAGAAGGAACTCGACCTGGTCAAGCCCAGGCTGGTGGTGGCGCTGGGCTCGACCGCGATCCTGGCGCTGGCGGGCAAATCCCTACCGGTGCTCAAGAATCGGGGGCCGCATCGGTTGGGATCGCGCGCCGGCTTCATCACCGTGCATCCATCGTCGATGCTGCGCTTAAGAGATGAAAAGGACCGGCACGCGGCCTTCGCCCAGTTTGTCGCCGATCTCAGGGCGGCGAAAAAACTGGCGGCGGCGCAACAAAAAGCCGCGTGACTTGTGCCCGATCCTGAGAGGCACACTAAATCTGCATTCGCTTCGCGGGGATGATACGGGAAGCTGTGCACTGTCCCATTTCTGTCTTGTTCCGGGTCGCGTCCCTCGCTTGATTGCCTGCCCCGCGACGGAATGCAAAAAGGCCTGACGAGCAGCAATGGAACAAGAGGCCTACCGCCACGTCCCCTATGACATCGACATCGAGCAGGCCCTGCTCGGCGCGATCCTGGTGGACAACCAGGCGCTGGAACGCGCCGGCCCCCTGATCCGGCCGGAGCATTTCTACGATCCGCTGCATGCCCGCCTGTTCGAGACCATGTCGCAGGCATTTGAGCGCGGCTCGTTTGTGCTGACGCCGCTCACGCTGCATGCGGCAATGAAGGGCGATCCGGGGCTGATCGAAGTGGGCGGCGTGGCGTATCTGGCGGGCCTGGCCTCGGCGGCGCCGGCCATGCCCAATGTGCGGGACTATGCCCGCATCCTGCACGATCTGGCGGTGCGCCGCAGCCTGATCCGCATCGGCGAGGATATTGTCAACGCGGCGTATGAAGCGCCGACGGAAAAACCGCCCCAGGCGCAGATCGAGGAAGCGGAAAAGGCGCTCTATGCCGTCAGCGAAAGCTCACGCTATGGCGAAGGCCCCCTGGATTTCCATGAAGCGCTGCGCCGGGCGGTGGAATCGGCCGAAGCCGCGCAAAGGCGCGGCGGGCAGATTTCCGGCGTCACCTCCGGCTTTACCGATATCGACCGCCGTTTGGGCGGTCTTCAGCCTTCGGACCTTTTGATCCTCGGGGGGCGGCCCGGCTCGGGCAAGACTTCGCTCGGCACCAACATGGCCTTCCATGCCGCCCGCACCTATGTCCAGGACCTGGCGGCGGGGGCCGAGCTGCCGCGCGGCGCGCCGGTGCTTTTCTTTTCACTGGAAATGGCGGCGCAACAGCTTTCCGCCCGTGTCCTTGCCGAACAAACCGAAATCGAGATGTGGAAAATCCGGAATGGCCGCTTCTCGGACAGCGAGTGGGAGAAATTCGTCCTCACCATGCAGGAGCTTTCCACCCTGCCGCTTTATATCGACGATACCGGCGGCATTTCTATCGCCCAGATCGCGGCGCGGGCCCGCCGTTTCCGGCGGGAAAAGAAGATCGGGTTGATCATCATCGACTATCTCCAGTTGATCGAGCCCAGCCGCAAGGCGGAAAACCGGGTGCAGGAAATCACCGAAATCAGCAAGGGCCTCAAAACTCTGGCCAAAGAGCTGAATGTGCCGATCCTGGCCATTTCGCAGCTTTCGCGAGGCGTGGATTCCCGCGACGACAAGCGGCCGGTGCTCTCGGATTTGCGCGAATCCGGCTCCATCGAGCAGGACGCCGACGTGGTGATGTTCGTCTATCGCGAGGAATATTACCTCAAGACCCGCGAGCCCGATCCTTCCACGCCGGAGCACGCCAAATGGCTGGAGAAGTGCGAGCGCGCCCATCGCCGCGCCGAAGTGCTGGTGGAAAAGCACCGTCATGGCGAAACCGGAAAGATCGATCTTTATTTCGACGACCGTTTCACCCGGTTCTCCAATTTGATCACGGAGAATTAGAAGCGGTCCGCCGCCGTCCTTGGCGGTGGCGGATGAGCATGTCCGGTGGACGTGCGAGAGCGACGAACGCCGCGAGCATAGCGAGTGGCATGGCTACCGTTCCGTATCCACCCGCAAAAACTTGGCCCGGCCCAGGGCAAGCAGCGCAAGCTGCCGCGGCAACAACTTCAAATCATAACCGAAGCGGACCAGCTCGCGCCGGACATAAGTGGGGCTGAAGGTGCGCAAGGCCAGACGGGTGCCTTCGATGTCGGACTTGTCGCCGACGAATTGTTCCTGGCGGGCGATGGCGGGCAGCAACTGCCAGGGGCTGAGGCGCTGGAACAGCGGCGAATTGTTGGGATTGAAGAGAAGGTGGTCCACCGGCAGGGTGAAGCGCGGTTCTTTCAGCAGCAACTCCGCCGCGCGCCGGGTTAGAATATAGGCCGCCGCACCGGTATGCCGGGAATGCATCCGGGCAATGCGAAAATTCCCGCCCACCTCCGCGAAATCCGACAAAAGCACGCTCTGCCCCCTGGGCCCATAATGTTCCAGCTTGACCACATCCACGCCGGCCGGAATCCATTTCGCGTCTTTGAGAAGCCGCGCTGCCGCGGGTGAGAGCGCCACATCGTCTTCCAATATCGCAGCATGAGAATCGCCGCCGGCGATGAACTGTTCCCAGGCCATGCGGTGAGAGAGAAGACAGGCCTTGTCGCCGCGCGGAATCTCGCCCAAGGGCCCGTTTTCCGCAAAGCGATCCATCATCGGGCCCGTTAACGCATCCAGGCGCGCATCCAGAGCCTCGATGCGGGTCAAGCTCAGCCCCAGCCGCGACCCGGCCGCGTTCATGGCGTCAAGCCGGTCGGGCCGGCGCTTCAAGTTGATGAGGAAAATCCGCATGCCGTCCCGCGTTATGCAGGAGGGCAGGACAAACTGCAATTTGCCCGCATTTTTGACGAAAAGTCTCTAGAATGAAGAACTTGTCAGGGCGCTCTCATTTCCGTTAGAGCGGCCCCATCTTATATGATGGTTGGGCGGTTGACCGCGCCCAGTTTCAGGAAGGCCTTGTTTGGTAACCGGTGACATTCTTGCCTATCCCTTGAGCCGGGCGCGCTTCCGTTCCAGCGAGGAGCGGCGCCGTCTCATGATCCGCGACGCCATCGCCTGGGCGATTGTCGCGTTGATTCACATCGTGGCGCTGAGCAGTCTGGTGATCTCGCTCCAGCAGAATTATGAACGGCTGGGACGGCGCAGCGGGGTCGAGACGGTTCTTAATCTTACGCTGCTGCGCCGGAACAATGCTCCGCCGTTGGCGGTGATCCGGCCGGATATCCAGAATGAAAAGGACAAGGACATGAGTGCCAAGCCGCTCACCGTCATCCCGCCCACGCCGCCGGTGATCGCCATCATCCCGCCCACGCCCTCGGTCGGCGATATATTGGGCGCGGTGGGCGAGTTCCTGGCCTGCGGCGCCAGCAGTTTCGAATATCTCAATCCCGCCCAGCAGGCCCGCTGTCCCCGGCAGCCCTGGCAGGGGTTGCAGCTGCCCAATGGCACGATTGTCCTCAACCCCTTGCCCCGGCCGCTACTCCAGACCGACGCCCAGCCTTCCTTCACCGGCGCCGAGGCGCTCACCCGCCAGATGCGGCAGAATTCCGGCTGCCCGATCATGCTCAACACGCCTTGCCTTCAGGATATGTTCACCGGCAATAACAGTCTTGCGCCCGGCATTCCTGATCCCCATTGAGATTTCTCGCCCGCTTTAAGACCTGCCCGCTATTGGGATTTGCATGATCGCGAAAGAGTTCGAAGCCGCAAGCTTGACCGTCCGGTTGGAACGGATCGCCGGCAATTACGCCGTGCTGCGCGGGCTCGCGGGTTCGGCCGCCGTCGCCGCGGTGGTGAAGGCCGATGGTTATGGGCTGGGCGCGAACATGGTGGCATCCACGCTTCGGGGCGAAGGCTGCGACACGTTTTTCGTCGCCCGCCTGCAGGAGGGGATTGCGCTTCGCCAGGCTCTGCCCGAAGCGCGCATCTTCGTGTTTGACGGCGCAGAGCCGGATGCGGCGCCGGCCCTGATCGCGCATCGATTGATTCCGGTCCTGAATTCGCTTCCGCAGATCGCGGCCTGGTCGGCGGCGGCGAAAGCTTCACGCCGCACGCTGGATGCCGCCATCCATATCGACACCGGCATGAACCGGCTGGGCGTGGCCCAAGGGGAATTGTCGCTTCTTGCGGCGGAATGGAAAACAAGGCTCGCGGGCCTGAAGCCGGTGCTTTGGATGAGCCATCTCGCCTGTTCTGCCGAACCGGAAAATCCGATGAATGCGGCGCAGCTCAACCGTTTCCGCGCCGCGCTCGCGATCCTGCCGCCCGCGCCGGCGAGTTTGGCCGCCTCCGGCGGCGTGCTCCTGGGCCGCGATTATCTTTTCGACCTGGCGCGCCCCGGCCTGGCGCTCTATGGCGCCCATCCGCAGCCTCCCATGGGCGGAAAAGGCACAAAAAATCCCTTCAAGACAACGGCTTTCCTCACTGCCCGGCTGCTCCAGCTGCGCCGGGCCGAGCCGGGCGAGACCGTGGGCTACGGCGCCACTTTCACGGTTTCAAAACCCTGCTTGCTCGCCACCATCGGGCTCGGCTATGCCGATGGCGTTTCCCGCGCCCTTTCCAACCGGGGCATCGCTCATGTCGGGGGCAAGCGGGTGAAAATGGTGGGGCGGGTATCGATGGATCTCACGGTATTGGATGTGACCGGTGTGGAAGAGGCGCGCCTGGGGGATGAGGTGGAATTGCTGGGCGACCATATTTCCCTGGAAGAGGTGGCTGAGGCCGCCGGCACGATCTCCTATGAAATCCTGACCAGCCTAAGGTTGCGCGTTCCGCACCGCTATACGGATGATGCCTGATGTATATCCTGGCGGGAATCGGCCGCTCCTTCCTGACCTTCCTGGCGTATATCGGGCGCCTGGCGATCTTCACCGGCCAGGCGCTGATGGGTCTGGTGCATCCGCCGATCTATCTGAGGCTGATCGGCGTCCAGATCATGCGCATCGGCTATTTCTCGCTGCCGGTGGTGGGGTTGACCGCGCTGTCCACCGGCGCGGTGTTGGCGCTGCAGATCTATCTGGGCGGCAACCGTTATGGCGCGGAAGCCATCGTGCCGCAGATCGTGGTTCTGGGCATCACCCGCGAATTGGGGCCGGTGATTGCCGGGCTGATGGTGGCGGGGCGGGTGGCGGCGGCCATCGCCGCCGAAATCGGCACCATGAAGGTGACCGAGCAGATTGACGCGCTGACCACGCTTGCCACCAATCCGGTCAAGTACCTGGTGGTGCCGCGGCTGGTGGCGGCGGTGATCTCCATGCCGGTATTGACGGGAGTGGGGGATTCCATCGGCGTTTTCGGCGGCTATCTGGTGGCGACCGAGAATCTGGGCTTCACCGGCTCGATCTATCTCAAGAATACGGTGGATTTCGCGCACCAGGGCGACATCGTGTCCGGCCTGATCAAGGCGGCGGTGTTCGGCTTCATCGTCGCCTTGATGGGCTGTTACAACGGCTTCAATTCCAAGGGCGGGGCGCAGGGCGTGGGCGCCGCCACCACCAACGCCGTGGTGTCTTCCTGCATCCTCATTCTCGCCGCCGACTTTGTTTTGACCGCGGTGCTGTTCCACACCACATGAGCACACCCAAGATACAGATGATCGGTGTGAAGAAGCGCTTCGGCCCCAAAGTGGTGCTGGACGGGATCGACCTCACCATCGAGAAGCAATCCTCCACCGTGATCATCGGCGGTTCGGGCACCGGCAAGTCGGTCTGCATCAAATGCATATTGGGGATCATCACCCCGGACGAGGGCACTATCCTGGTGGACGGCGTGGATGTGACGCGGCTCAAAGGCGCGGCGCGCGATCCGGTGATGAAAAAATTCGGCATGCTGTTCCAGGGCGCCGCGCTGTTCGACTCGCTGCCGGTCTGGGAGAATGTCGCCTTCGGCCTGATCCAGGGCCGGGGCATGAAACGGCCGCAGGCAAAAGACATCGCCATCCAGAAACTGGCGAAAGTGGGGCTGACGGAGGATGTGGCCTATCTCTCGCCGTCTGAACTGTCCGGTGGCATGCAGAAGCGGGTGGGCTTGGCGCGCGCCATCTGCGCCGATCCGGAGATCATCTTTTTCGACGAGCCTACCACGGGGCTGGACCCGATCATGGCGGACGTGATCAACGACCTGATCGTCTCCACGGTGAAGGATGTGGGCGCCACCACCCTTTCCATCACCCATGACATGGCCAGTGCGCGGAAAATCTCCAGCCGCATCGCCATGCTTTATGGCGGCAGGCTGATCTGGGAAGGCCCAACCAGGGACATCGATCATAGCGGCAATCCGTATGTAGACCAGTTCATCCACGGGCGGGCGGAAGGGCCGATAAAAATGGCGGTGAAGGCGTAGTGGCTGATTTGGCAGCCGCCTACCGTGATTTTGCCCGCGCCGCGCAAGGCCGTTCGCCCCTTTATGAGAAGCTGGCGGATGGGGTGGCGGGAGATGCCGCGCTGCTGGCGCGGATCAGGGCGCTGCCGCCCACCAAGCGTCAGCCCAATCTTCTGTTCGCGGCGATGAAATATCTGTTTGGCGTCGCCCGCGACTGGCCGGACTTCCGCGCCCGCGCCTTGGAGCATTGGGACCAGGTGGGCGCGGTGATGGCGGCGCGCCGCACCCAGACCAACGAGCCCGCCCGCTGCGCCACCCTGTTGCCGGTGCTGGCGGGACTGAAGCAGCCGCTGGCGCTGCTGGAAGTAGGGGCGTCGGCAGGGCTTTGCCTGTTGCCGGACTATTACGCCTATGCCTATGGCGATCATGGGGTTGCGCCCACCATCGTCACCGCGCATCCACCGCTGTTCCGCTGCGCCGCCGGTCCCGGCACGCCGATCCCAACGCGCAATGTGGAGGTGGTGTGGCGCGCCGGGCTTGATCTCAATCCCCTCGATGCACGTGATCCCGACACGGTGCGCTGGCTTCAGGCGCTGGTCTGGCCAGGCGAGGGGGAGCGGGAGGAATTGCTCGGCCAGGCGCTGGCCATTGCGGCCGCCGCTCCGCCGCGGCTCAAGGCAGGCGATCTCAGGCGCGACGTTGCCGCGCTGGCGGCGGAGGCGCCGAAGGACGCGACCCTGGTGATCTTCCATTCGGCGGTGCTGAACTATGTTTCCGACCCCGGCGAGCGCATGGCGTTTGCCGGGACGGTGCGCGCCACCGCGGCGCAATGGCTGGCCCAGGAAGACCCGGATATTTTCTCGAACACGAACCTCCGCTCCTGGCCGGCGGGGATATTTTTCCGGCTGTCACTAAACGGCGAGACATTGGGGCGGGCGGAATCGCACGGGGCGTCACTGGAGTGGTTGGCTTGACCGCCATGGTATAACGACTCATGGCCTCATCCCCATCACCCGCCCATACGCTGTCGCTATGGACCGCTGCGCTCCCTTGCCCTCTCCCCCCATGTGGGAGAGTGCAGAGCCTGCGCATTTTGCGCGGGCGAGGGTGAGGGGGAAGAATGGCGAAATCCTCGGCTTCCTTCGTCTGCCAGTCCTGCGGCGCGGTTTCGTCCAAGTGGGCGGGCAAGTGCGAGGCCTGCGGCGGCTGGAATACCATCACGGAAGAGGGTGTGCCTCCGCCTATCGGCAGCAATGCGTCGAAGCGGCTGAAGGGGCGGAAATTCGCGCTCGAAGATTTGAAATCCGAGGACGCGCCGCCGCCCCGCCGCGTCACCGGCATCGCCGAGTTCGACCGTGTCACCGGCGGCGGGCTGGTGCCCGGCTCCGCGCTTTTGATCGGCGGCGATCCCGGCATCGGCAAATCCACGATCATCCTGCAGGCCTTGGGCGAATATGTGAAACGCGGCGGCCATGCGATCTATATTTCCGGCGAGGAAGCCATGGCCCAGGTGCGCATGCGGGCCGCCCGCATGGGGCTCAGTGATGCGCCGCTGATGCTGGGCGCGGCCACCAATGTCGAAGATATTTTGGCGACGCTGGAGGCTGGCAAAGCACCCGGCATTGTCGCCATCGATTCCATCCAGACGCTGTGGACCGGCGCCCTGGAAGCGGCGCCTGGCACCATCGCCCAGGTGCGCACCGCAAGCTTCGACCTGGTGCGTTACGCCAAGGTATCGGGCGCGGCGCTGCTTCTGGTCGGGCATGTCACCAAGGACGGCCAGATCGCCGGCCCCAAGGCGGTGGAGCATCTGGTGGACGCGGTGCTCTATTTCGAAGGCGAACGCGGGCATCATTTCCGGGTGTTGCGCGCGGTGAAGAACCGCTTCGGCCCCACTGACGAGATCGGCGTGTTCGAGATGACCGGCGCGGGCCTCGCCCAGGTCGCCAATCCCTCGGCGCTGTTCCTGGGCGACCGCGACAGCGCGGCGCCGGGCACCGCCGTGTTTGCTGGGCTGGAAGGCACCAGGCCGCTTCTGTGCGAGATACAGGCGCTGGTTGCGGCCTCCAGCTATGGCACGCCGCGCCGGGCGGTGGTGGGCTGGGACACCGGCCGGCTGGCCATGATCCTGGCGGTGCTGGATGCCCGCGCCGGGGTTGGAATCGGGGGCTCGGATGTCTATTTGAACATCGCCGGAGGATTGAAAATCGCTGAACCCGCCGCCGATCTGGCCGCGGCTGCCGCTTTGATTTCGTCTTTCGGCGGCGAGCCTTTGCCGCGGGACAGTGTGTTTTTCGGCGAAATCTCGCTTTCGGGCGACATCCGGCCGGTGCCCCAGGCGGAATTGCGACTCAAGGAGGCCGCCAAGTTGGGCTTCAAATCCGCCTTTATCCCCAAAGGCACCAAGGCCGAGGGGGCAGGCCTCAAATTAACCGAGGTTACCGGCGTGACCGACCTGTTGCGCTTTGCCGGGACGGGGCGCGCAAAACGCGTCGGCGTGATAGACTCGAATCAATGAACCTTTCTTTCACCTTCATCGATTTCCTGGTTGTGACGGTGGTCCTGATCTCCACCGTCTATGCCGCCTATCGCGGCTTTTTGAATGAGACGCTCACCATCCTGTCCTGGGCGGCGGCAGCCTTCCTTACTCTTTATTTCGGTCCCTTCCTGGTGCCGATGGCGAAGACCATGATCTCGCAACAATGGCTGGCGCCCGTGGCGGCCTATGCCGGAGTCTTTGTGGTGAGTTTCCTGCCGCTCTCTTTCGTGGTGCATCGTTTTTCCCAGACGGTGAAGAATTCGCCCCTGGGCCCGCTTGACCGCGGGCTGGGCATCGCCTTCGGCGTGGTCCGGGGCCTGGTGATCGTTGGGATTGCTTACCTGGCGTTTACCTATTTCATGCCGGTGCCCAAGCAGCCGCAATGGCTCACCTCTTCGCGCACATTGCCTATCATGCAGGAAAGCGCCTCGATGCTGGCCTCGGTCATGCCCAGTCAGGCGCCGCGCGACTATGTGACGCCCGCGCCCAAGAAACCGGCCGAAAAACAGGCGCAAAAGCAGCCGCAGGACGATCTTGGTGCATTGATCCGCCGTCAGGATCGTGACGACAATAAGGCCGATACCGCGCAGGCCGCGGCGAAATCCGGAAATAGCTATGGAGAATCCGACCGCCGCGCGCTAGACAAGCTCTTCGAGACGTCCAGCGGAAGCAAATGACCTCTCCCTCCCAAATGGACTTGTTTGGAACCGGTGAAGATGACGCTTTGCAGGGGGACGCCCTGCATGAGGAATGCGGCGTGTTCGGCATTTTCGGCCATCCCGATGCCGGTGCCTTGTCGGTTCTGGGCCTGCACGCGCTTCAGCATCGCGGGCAGGAGGCGGCAGGCATCGTCACTTTCGACGGTCATCAATTCATCGCCGAACGCCATGTCGGGCTGGTGGGCGACGCGTTCGGCCGCAATTCCAGCGCCGCGCGCAATCTGAAGGGCGAGAATGCGGTGGGGCATGTGCGCTATTCCACCGCCGGCGGATCCAATGCCCGCAATATCCAGCCGATTTTCGCCGACCTGTCGGGCGGGGGGCTGGCCATCGCCCATAACGGCAATCTCACCAACGCCCATGCGCTGCGCACCGAACTGGTGGGCGAGGGCGCCATTTTCCAGTCCACCTCCGACACGGAAACCATCGTCCATCTGGCGGCCCGCAGTTCCTGTCCCCGCATCGCCGACAAGCTGATCGACGCCTTGAAGCGGGTGGAAGGTGCCTATTCCCTGGTGGCGCTCACCTCCAAGAAGCTGATCGGGGTGCGCGATCCCCACGGCGTGCGCCCGCTCGTGCTGGGCATGCTGGATGGAGCACCGATCCTGGCCTCGGAGACTTGCGCACTCGATATCATCGGGGCGCAATATGTGCGCGACATCAAGCCGGGCGAGTTCGTGATCATCTCGCCGGAAGGGATCGAGAGCTTCTTCCCCTTCAAGCCCCAGCCGCACCGCTTCTGCGTTTTCGAATACATTTACTTTGCCCGTCCCGATTCCACCATCGAGGGTCGCAACGTCTATGACGCGCGGCAGAAGATCGGCCAGGTGCTGGCCAAGGAAGCACCGGCCGATGTCGACATGGTGATCCCGGTGCCGGATTCGGGCGTGCCCGCGGCGCTGGGCTTCGCCAACGAGGCCGGTATTCCCTTCGAACTCGGTATCATCCGCAACCATTATGTCGGCCGCACCTTCATCGAGCCGTCCGAGCGCATCCGGCACCTGGGGGTGCGGCTCAAGCACAATCCCAACCGCGCCAAGCTTAAGGGCAAGCGGGTGGTGCTGGTGGACGATTCCATTGTGCGCGGCACCACCTCCAAGAAGATCGTGGAGATGGTGCGCGATGCCGGCGCCCTGGAAGTGCATTTCCGCGTCGCCTCGCCCCCCACCACGCATTCCTGCTTCTATGGGGTGGACACGCCCAACACCGACGATCTGCTGGCCCACCGCATGGATGTGGAAGGCATGCGCCGCTTCATCGGCGCCGACAGCCTGGCGTTCATTTCGATGGACGGGCTTTACCGCGCCATGAGCAAGCCGGCGCGCGATCCGAAGAATCCCGGCTATTGCGATGCCTGTTTCTCCGGCCAATATCCGATCGCGCTCACCGACATTTCCGGCGGCGGACGCGACCGGCAGCTGTCGCTGCTCGCCGACGTGGCTTGAACCTCCCAGTGGAAAAAAGAATTGCGCTCGTCACCGGCGCCTCCCGGGGCATCGGCCGGGCCGCCGCGATTGCGCTCGGCAAGGCCGGCGCGCATGTGATCTGCGTGGCGCGCACCGTGGGCGGGCTGGAAGAGACGGACGATGCCATCGTCAAGGCGGGGGGCAGCGCCACTTTGGTGCCGCTCAACCTCAAAGATGTTGCCGCGATCGACCGGCTGGGCGCCTCGATCTATGAACGATGGGGAAAACTCGATGCGTTCCTGGCCAATGCCGGCCAGTTGGGCGCGCTCACCCCCATCACCCAGCTCGATCCCAAAGTCTTTGCCGAACTTATCGACATCAATGTCACCGCCAATTGGCGGCTGATCCGCTCGCTCGATCCCCTGCTGCGCCAGTCGGAGGCGGGCCGCGCCCTGTTCATCACCTCTGGCGCGGCGCGCAAGCATACGCCTTATTGGGGCGGCTATGCCATGAGCAAGGCGGCGCTGGAGTCTTTGGCGCTCACCTATGCGGCGGAATGCAACGGCACCAAAGTGAAGGTGAATCTGCTTAATCCCGGGCCGATCCGCACCGCCATGCGCGCCAAGGCGATGCCGGGCGAGGATCCGTC
The DNA here is from genome assembly GCA_964511505.1 of uncultured Rhizobium sp. GTDB lineage: Bacteria > Pseudomonadota > Alphaproteobacteria > Micropepsales > Micropepsaceae > Rhizomicrobium. The sequence goes on along the minus strand of CAZEFQ010000043.1, from coordinate 37,323 downwards.
AAGCCTGAAGCGGCCGGAGGAGTTGGCGCCCCTGATTGTGGAGTTGCTATCGCCGGCGAATGAGCGGAATGGCGAGCTGGTGAGTTTCCAAGGCTAGGATTATTTCTTCGGATCGTATGGATTTCGGCCACTTCGCATCACCAGCCTGAGCGGCGTGCCTTGGAGACCAAAAGCCTCGCGCAGGCCGTTCTGCAGATAGCGCTGATAGGCGTCCGGCAGGGCATCGAGCTGGTTGCCGAAGAGGGCGAAAGTCGGCGGACGGCTCTTGATCTGGGTCATGTAGCGGACTTTGACCCGGCGGCCCGACACGGCGGGCGTGGAATGGCGCCGCAGCGCCTCCTCCAGGAAGCGGTTGAGAGTGGCGGTGGGAATGCGCGTATTCCATGCCGTGTCCGCCGCGATCACCGCCGGGATCAGCCGGTCAAGGCCGAAGCCGGTCTTGGCGGAAACCGCCACCAGCTCCGCGCCCGCCACTTGGGGCAGGAGCCGGTCCAGATCTTCCCGCCATTGCGAGATCGCGCGCTGCTTGTCTTCCTTCAAGTCCCATTTGTTCACCGCGAAGACGATGGCGCGGCCTTCGCGGGCGATCAGGTCGGCGATGGCCAGGTCCTGCTTCTCGAACACCTGGTTGGCATCCATCATCACGATCACGCAATCGGCAAACCGGATGGCGTCGAGCGTCGAGGCCACCGACATTTCCTCCAGGGTTTCGCCTGCCACCCGTGCCTTCTTGCGCAGTCCCGCCGTGTCGTGAAGCAGCACATCGCGGTTTCCCGCTTTGCCCCCTTCAATTTTCCAAGCGGCGGCGATCGCGTCGCGGGTCAATCCCGCTTCCGGCCCCACAATTGAACGCTCGTCGCCCAGGAGCCGGTTGAACAGGCTTGACTTGCCCACATTGGGCCGTCCCACCAGCGCCAGGCGCAGCGGCCGTGCGGCATAATCGAATTCTGCTTCATCCGACTCCGCGTCCAAATCCTTGTCTTCGGCGAGGGAGGCGGGCGCGCCCGCCTCGCGCAAGGATTCGGCCAGTTCCTCGAAGCCGAGCGCATGTTCGGCAGACAGTTCGATGGGATCGCCAAAGCCCAGAGCGTAAATGTCGGCGGGCGCATGGGTGCGGCCTTCGCATTTGTTGGCGGCCAGGATTATCGGCTTGCCGCTTTTGCGCAAGGTCCGCGCGATGGCTTCGTCTCCGGTAGTGATGCCGTCGCGCGCATCGATCACGAACAAGAGGGCATCGGCGTCCTTGATCGCCGCCAGACTCTGTTCGGTCATGCGGCCGGGCAGGCTTTCAGGCGCGGCTTCTTCAAACCCTGCGGTGTCGATCGCCGTGAATTCCAGGCCATGGAAATTCGCTTCGCCCACGCGCCGGTCGCGGGTCACGCCCGGCGTGTCATGGACGATGGCCGCGCGCCGGCCGATCAGCCGGTTGAAGATGCTGGATTTGCCGACATTTGGGCGGCCCACGATAGCAACAGTAAATCGGCGCGGTTCTTTTGGCCCCTGGGTTCGTCGCTCGTCGCTCATGGACTTCATGTCCACATCGCTCCTCGCTCCTGCCCAGGAACCAAAATTCCTCGCGCCGAGCAGTTGGGTTTACCTGAGTGCCTCGATTTCGGCGTCGTCGGTATAAACATAGACCGTGCCGTCCGCCACGACCGGGGGCACGGAGGTGCCGCCGTCCAATTCCACCCGGCCCAGGAGCTGGCCGGTATAGGGCGAAAGCGCTTCCAAATAACCGTTCGACGAGGTGGTGATTAGCTTGTCCGAAACCAGCAGCGGGCCGGTCCAGCTGATGGGGCGCTGCTGGTTGGATTCGTCTTCCCATTGCGGCAGCTGGTGCATCCAGCGCACCTTGCCTTCCTTGGCGGTGAGGCAAAGCAGCTGTCCATCGCCGGTGATCACATACACATAATCACCGGCCGCGAGCGGTGTCTGGGTGCCGCCTATGTCGCGCGACCAGATGCGATCGCCGGTGGAAAGCCTGATCGCCGCCATCACCCCGGAATGGCTGATGCCATAGACCACATCACGGTCGATCACCGGGCGCCCGGCAATGGCGTCCAACTCGCTGAGCGCGGTGACCTGTCCGGACTTGGACAACACATCGCTCCACGCCACCTGGCCGTTCTGCACTTGAAGGGCATAAAGCTCGCCGGAACTGTATGGCACGATGACATATTCGCCCGACACCGCCGCGCTGGTTGATGACATCACGCCCGCGGTTTCCGGAATGCCCTGATGGGTCCAAAGCTGGCGGCCATTATCCTCGGCCAGGGCATAGAAATGATTGTCATGGGTGGAGACAAAAACCCGCCCGCCGCTGACGACCGGCGCATTGACGATGGGCACGCCGATGTCATGACCCCAGACGCGATCGCCGGTCTTGGCGTCCAGGGCATAGACCACGCCGAAGCCGGAGGTGACGAACAATTTGCCCGCGTCATAGGCGACGCCGCCGCCCATGCCGCTTACCGGCTCGATGGTGTTGGGGGTGCCGAACATGCCCCAGAGCGTGGGCCGGTCGGTGCCGTTCTTCGGCGCCAGCCGCTTGTCCCAGACCTCGTCGCCTGTCTTGGCGTCATAGGCGTAAACATGCGCCTCGGAATCGATGACATAGATGCGTCCGCCCGCCACCACGGGGGCGGCGTTGAGCCGGGATTCGGAATCCGACCCTTTGCCGGCATGGTGGTACCAGATCTCTTTCAACGGTCCTGGCGCGTCGAGATGATAGGTGGCGTTTGAGGGAAAGCCGCCGGGCTGGGTCCATTCGGGATTACGCCAGGGACGCGGCAATAAAATCGGCGTGTTGGCGAGTGTCGGGTCCGGCTTCAGCGTCTCATCGCTGTTGAGCAGTGAGATACGCTCCCCCCGCAGATTGGATTTGTGCGCCGCGCTGAAGAAATTGCTGATCGAATCCCAGGTATTGGCGCAGCCCGCCAACAGCAACGCCGAGGCGGCGACCAGGATGACCGCTTTGGACCGTCTCAAGTGCGCATTCATGGTTTCTTCGGCGGGGCCGGTGTATTGCCGGGCGGCGTTCCAGGCACAGGCGCGGTGGCCGGCGGCGGTACGCTGCCATAGTCGCGAGCACCGCCATTCTGCAAAAACTCGGCAAAAGCCTGGGCGCGGCTCCGGAGCGCCTGGGGCGTCTCGGGATCGCGCGCCAGGGATTGGAAGGTGAAGGTCGCTTCCTTGGTGTTGCCGGATTTGTAGTCGTTATAGGCCAACACTTCCCGCGCCATCAGCCGCCAGGGGCCGTCCGGAGTGTTGAGGGGCGCAAGCCAGGCGGTGAGGTCGGCATGGGAAACGGTGTCCACCTCCAGCCAGGCGGCCCGGAGCCTGGCGACGGCGCCCACCGGGCCGCTGTCGCTGTTGGCGATCTCGCGATAAAGCGCAATCGCATCGGCGGCCTTGCCGGCGGCGGGGAGAGCATCGGCCTTGCTCAGCTTGGCCAGGAGGGCATAGCCGCCGGGAGCGGTCTTGCTCAAGGCGTCGAACGCCGCCGCCGCCTTGGCAGGATCGGTGACACGCTCGGCGGCGATAAAGGCGGTGGCGGCCTTGTCCCGTTCGCTCGCCTGGTAGCGCAGCCATAACTCGTACCCGGCCACCGACAGCACGATCACCGCCAACAATGCGATGACATAATCGCCATAGGCCTTCCACCATTTTTCCAGACGCTCCTTGCGGACGTCCTCTTCGACCTCGCGGAAAATGTCGCTCACGATCTTTCCTTTGGTTTCCTCGGCGCGATCCCTGGCGCTTTCCCTGCGGGCCGCCAGCGGCGGAAACCTTCGACAGGGCAGGACTAATTAGCCGTACGGCCGGTCAGGCGCAACGTGCTATCGGCCGGTTTAGGTCAGGTTGCGGACTATTAAATGGTCGCGCGGCCTTGCGGAAACCGGAAATGCCACTTTTCCGGGCCGATACTCGATTCTTTAACGGTCGCGCGGCCAGACGGAAAACCGCGAGGCCGCACTTTTCCGGGCCGACGCTCGATTCTTTAATGGTCGCGCGGCCAGACGGAAAACCGCGAGGCCGCACTTTTCCGGGCCGACGCTCCTATTGAGCTTTTTTCATGGGATAGACGTTTTCCGAGCCCGGGAAACGCCGTTCCCGCACATCCCTGGCATAAGCCTTGACCGCTTCTTCGATCGCCGCCCCCAGATGCGCATATTCGCGCACGAATTTGGGCGGGTTGGGGTTGAGGCCCAGCATGTCTTCCATCACCAGGACCTGCCCGTCGCAGGCGGGCGAGGCGCCGATGCCGATGGTGGGAATGGCGATGTCACGGGTGATCTTGGCGGCCAGGGGTTCGGCCATGCCTTCCAGGACCACCGCGAAAGCGCCGGCCTCGGCGATGGCACGCGCGTCTTCCTCCAACGCCGGCCATTCCTCTTGGGTCCGGCCGGTGGTGCGGAAGCCGCCTTTCACATGGATCATCTGCGGCGTCAGCCCGATATGGGCCATCACCGGAATGCCGCGCTGGGTGAGGTAATGGATGGTCTCGGCCATCCGGCTGCCGCCTTCCAGTTTGACCGCGGTGGCGCCGGTTTCCTGGATGATGCGGGCGGCATTGTGGAAAGCGAGCGACGGGCTTTCCTCATAGGTGCCGAACGGCATATCGACCACCACCAGGGCGCGGTTCGAGCCGCGCATCACCGCCTTGCCATGGGTGATCATCATGTCCAGCGTCACGGAGAGCGTGTTCGGCAATCCGTGCATCACCATCCCCAGGCTGTCGCCCACCAGCATCAGGTCCACATATTTGTCGAGCAGCCGCGCGGTATGGGCATGGTAGCAGGTGAGGCACACCACCGGCTTCTCGCCCTTGTGCGCCCGTATCTCAGGCACGGTGATGCGGCGGACTTCACTTTGGACGGACATATACAGACCTCCGAAAGGCCGGCCCTTATACTCCTTTCGCGCCCGCAAAAATAAGGAATCCGGCTTGCATCCTTGACAAAGCTGGCTCGGCGGATAATACCTAAGTATATGCTTAAGTATCAGCCCGCTCTCCTGGATCGCGCCTATCAAGCCCTGGGCGACACCACCCGCCGCGCCCTGCTGGAAAGGCTGACGCAAGGTCCGGCCACGGTCAGCGAATTGGCGCACGGCCAGCCCATGTCGCTGCCGGCCGTGATGCAGCACCTCAAGGTGCTGGAGGAATCCGGCCTGGTGAAAAGCGAAAAGCATGGCCGGGTACGCACCTGCCATGTCGCGCCGGAGGCGCTGTCAGAGGCCGAACGCTGGATCGCCGAGCGGCGACAGATGTGGGAGCGCAATCTCGACCGGTTGGGCGCCTATCTCGAACAAGAAGGCGATGGCGCATGACCTTGACGCTCTACTACCACCCGCTTTCTTCCTTCTGCTGGAAAGCACTGATCGCTCTTTACGAGAGCGGTGTTCCTTTCGAGCCGCGCATGGTCAACCTGGGCGACCCGGCCGAGCGCGCCGCTTTCCAAAAGGTCTGGCCGCTGGCCAAGTTTCCGGTGCTGCGGGATGAAGAGCGCGGCCGGACCGTGCCGGAATCAAGCATCATCATCTCCTATCTGGCGCGGATGGAGCCTTCGGCCGCCTCCCTGATCCCGGACGATCCCGACCAGGCGATGCGGGCTCATCTGTTGGACCGGCTGATCGACAATTATATCCATCTGCCCTTCCAGCAGGTCGTCGGTGAAAGGCTGCGGCCAAAGGGAAATCATGATCCCTTCGGCGTCGAGCAAGCCAAGAGCGCAATCCACGCCGGCTATGGCCTCATCGCTCCCCTGGTCGAGGGACGCTGGGCGCTGGGCGACGCATTCACCATCGTGGATTGCGCGGCTCTGCCGGCCTTGTTCTATGCCGATTATGCCGTGCCGCTCGCGCCCTGGCCGGCGCTGGCGTCCTATCTGGAACGGCTGAAAGCCCGGCCCAGCGTGGCCCGCGTGCTCAAGGAAGCCGAGCCCTTCTTCCAATATTTCCCCCTGAAAGACGGCTGAGAGCCAAGGTATTCGGAGCATAAGGAGTCAAAATGACGTCACGCTCGGTCGTTCACGCCAGCTTCACCCTCACGCGGACATGGAAGGCCTCGCCGGCCCGGGTGTTTGCCGCTTTCGCCAGTGAAGAGGAGAAGGCCAAATGGTTCGCCGGTCCGCCGGGCTTCGAGCAGCACAAGAAGCTGTTCGATTTCCGCGAGGGCGGGCACGAACATCTTTCCGGGCGTCAGCCCGGCGGCAAGGTCTCGGTTTTCGACTGCATCTATCACGACATCGTGCCGCCTTCCGAAGGTGCGGCGGGGCGCATCATCTATTCCTATGTGATGCATGTGGACGGACGGAAAATTTCGGTGTCCCAGGCTTGCATCGAAATCAGGCCCGAAACCACCGGGACCAGGCTGGTGCTCACCGAATATGGCGATTATCTCGACGGCTATGACGATGCCGGCAGCCGTGAGCACGGCACCAATTTCCTGATGGATGCGCTGGGCAAATCCGTGGAAAACTAGCCCTGAAGCCCAACAGGGAATCAGGATGAGCAACGAAAACATGTATCTGGCGGTTTTTCTGGGCAGCAAGACCAGCCCGCGCCGCATGGCCTGGGAGGCGCTTCCCCTGGATCAGCGCCGCGCCATGGAGCAGCGAGGCATCGCGGCCTGGAAAGAATGGGCGGAAAAGCACCAGCCCTCGATCACCGATATTTCCGGTCCCTTGGGCAAGACCAAGAAAGTGAGCGCGCGCGGCGTCGAGGATATCAGCAATGCGCTGGCGGCTTTCACCGTGGTGCGCGCGCCCTCGCATGAGGCGGCGGCCAGGATGTTCGAGAACCATCCGCATTTCGCGGTCTTTCCGGGCGACTCGATCGAGATCATGCCGATCCTGCCGACGCCGGGGTGAGAAGCGACCGGCTTTAGCCGGTCAAATCGGTCCGGTGGACCGATTTGAGCGACGAACGCCGCGAGCTTGGGCGAGCGGCCGGGCGCCGAAAAAACAAAAAGGCCCGGCGAACCGGGCCTTTTCATTTTCACGCTGAATAATCAAGCTTCCGCCGGTTCTTCTTCGGTCGGCTCTTCCGGCTTGGGACCGGCGCCTTCCTCGAACAGGGCCTCGGCATTGACCGCGGCCTCTTCCTGCTCGGTGCGCTCAGCCAGCACATTCTCACCACGGGCCTGGCGCTCGGCTTCGTCCTCGCTCCTGGCCACATTGATGGTGATGGAGACTTTCACTTCTGGATGCAGCACCACGGGAAGGGTGAAAAGGCCGATGGTCTTGATCGCCTGGGAGATGTTGACCTGATGGCGGTCCACCTTGAAGCCGCCCTGTTCGATCGCCGCCGCCACATCGCGGGGAGAGACCGAGCCATAAAGCTGGCCGCGGTCGCCGGCCTGGCGGATCAGGACGAAGGATTTGCCGTTGAGCTTCTTGGCCATCGCCTCCGCGTCCTTGCGGCGCTCCAGATTATGCGCTTCCAGCTTGGCTTTCTGAGTCTGGAAATATTCCCGGTTGGCCTTGGTGGCGCGGAGCGCCTTTTTCTTGGGCAGGAGGAAGTTGCGGGCAAAGCCGTCCTTGACCCGGACTTCGTCGCCCATCTGGCCCAGCTTCTCGACCCGTTCGAGCAGAATGACTTGCATCGCCGCCCCCTTATTTCACGACATAGGGAAGCAGGGCCATGAAGCGGGCGCGCTTGATCGCGTTCGCCAGCAGGCGCTGATTCTTGGTGGAGACCGCGGTGATGCGGCTGGGCACGATCTTGCCGCGCTCGGAAATATAGCGCTGCAAGAGCTTCACATCCTTGTAGTCGATCTTGGGCGCATTGGCGCCGGAAAAGGGATCGGTCTTCTTGCGCCGGAAGAAGGGGCGCCGCGCGCCGTCACCTTCGCCGCCACGGCCGCCTTCGCGGCCTCCATCGCGTCCACCGCCGCCGCGACTATCGTCCCGGCCGCCACGGCCCATTCCGCCATAACTCATTGCACGCTCTCCCCGGCGGCTTCCTCGCCGCCTTCCTTGGTTTCGCTGCGGTCGTCACGCCGGCTCTTGGAGGAAGAGGTGTCGAACTGGTCCACCTTGACGGTGATGTAGCGCAGCACGTCCTCGTTGATCTTGAGCTGGCGCTCCAGCTCCGCCACCGCGCCGGAGGGCGCGTTGATGTTGAGGAGCACATAGTGCCCTTTGCGGTTCTTCTTGATGCGATAGGCAAGCCCGCGCAGGCCCCAATATTCCTGTTTCTCGACCTTGCCGCCCTGGCCTTCGACGATAGTTTTGAGGTGGGTCGCCAGCGCGTCCACCTGCTGCGCGCTGATGTCCTGGCGCGCGATCAGGAGATGCTCATAAAGAGCCATGTCTTGTCCTTGTTCTCGGCCTTGCGGAACGGTTCCGGGTGGACGCCCATCGCCGCTTTGGCTCGCCGGGACGCCGGACCATCCGGCATAGGCTCACTTTCTCAAGTGGCCTCCCAAGCGACCGCAGCCGTTTGAAGGCGGGCGATATAGAAGAAAGGCCGGGCGCCCGCAAGTTGCAAAGCCGGGGCGAAAGGGCAGAATGGCCGCGGGCGAGGAAAAACTCAGGAAAATCAAGGGGTAGTAGCGGGGATTATGGGCAGGGCGGAGGCAATTCTGACCCGGGCGGCATGGCGGCTGATCCCGGTGATGTGCCTGATGTATGTGGCGAGTTTCCTCGACCGCTCCAATGTCAGTTTCGCGGCCTTGACCATGAACCGGGACCTGGGCCTGTCGCCGGCGGCTTATGGCTTTGCTTCCGGCATTTTCTTCTGGGGTTATTTTTTCTTCGAAGTGCCTTCCAATTTGATGCTGGCGAAGATGGGCGCGCGGGCCTGGATGTGCCGCATCATGGTGAGCTGGGGCGTGCTTTCGATGGCCTGCGCCTTCGTTACCGGCGCGGCGTCTTATTCGATCGTGCGGTTTTTCTTGGGCGCGGCCGAGGCCGGGCTTTATCCCGGCTTGATCCTTTACATGACCTATTGGTTTCCCCAGGCGACACGGGCGCGGTTCATTGCGCTGTTTCTGGCGGCGGTGCCGGCCGCCAGTGCGTTGGGCGGGCCGTTGTCGGGCTGGCTGTTGGGATTCGAGGGCGGGCTGCATGGCTGGCAATGGATGTTTTTGCTGGAAGGCATTCCCTCGGTGCTGCTGGGGCTGGCGGTGCTGTGGCTCTTGCCCGACCGGCCGGCTTCGGCTTCCTGGTTGAGTGCTGAGGAAAAGCAGATCATCGCCGCGCGCCTGGTTGCCGACCAGGCGGATGACGGGCGGATCGGCGCGATGCACGGTTTCTGGGAGATGCTGGGCGACAAGCGCATCTGGATCTTCATGCTGGCCGATTTCCCCATCGTGATCGCGCTCTATGGCATTAATCTCTGGATGCCGCTGATGATCAAGGAGCTGGGCTTCTCCAATCTGGAAACCGGGTTCCTGGTGGTGTTGCCTTATGCGGTGGCGATGGCGGCGATGGTGTTGATCGGCGCGTCCAGCGACCGGCGCGGCGAGCGTGTGTTCCATGTCGCGGGCAGCGCGCTTTTGGGTTCGCTTGGTCTGTTCTGGGCAGCGTTCGCGCATTCGCCGGTGGCGCTGATTCTTGCCTTCTGCATCGGCTCGGCGGGGATGTATGCGGCGCTGGCGGTGTTCTGGACCCTGCCCACCGCGATCCTGCGCGGATTGGCGGCGGCGGGCGGTCTGGCATTGCTCAATTCCTTCGCGAACCTCGGCGGTTTTTTCGGGCCCTATTTGATGGGCTGGGCCAAAGAACAGACTGGGACCTATGCCTTCGGCCTGGAGGTGTTGGGCGGGTTTTTGGCGCTGGCGTGTGTGAATGTGATCCTGATCGGCCGGGCCTTTTTTTCCGCGCGGCTTGACTCGCCGTCTGCCTCTTGATTTCTCTCCCGCCCCGATGACTCGCGCGTTCCTGTTTCCCGGACAAGGCAGCCAGCAGGTCGGCATGGGTCGCGCCCTGGCCGAAGCCTTTGCGCCGGCGCGGCGTGTGTTTGAAGAAGTGGACGATGCGCTTTCCCAGAAACTTTCCCGCATCATGTGGGAGGGACCGGAAGACGACCTGACGCTGACCGAAAATGCCCAGCCCGCCATCATGGCGGCGTCGCTGGCGGTGATCGCGGTGTTGAAGGATGGCGGCCTCGATTTGGGAAAGCATGCGCGGCTGGTCGCCGGCCACTCCCTGGGCGAATATTCCGCACTGTGCGCCGCCGGGGCTTTCACCCTGGCCGATGCGGCGCGGCTGTTGAAAACGCGCGGCCGGGCCATGCAGTCGGCGGTGCCGGTGGGCGAGGGCGCCATGGCAGCTTTGATCGGCGCCGATATCGAAACCGCCGAGACGGTGGCGAAGGAAGCGGCGGCCGATGGCGGGGTCTGTGTGGTGGCCAATGACAATGCGCCCGGCCAGGTGGTGATTTCCGGCAGCAAAGATGCGATCGACCGGGCCGCCGAAATCGCCAAAGCCAAGGGCGTCAAGCGCGCCATTCCGCTTTCTGTCTCCGCGCCCTTCCATTGTCCGCTGATGCAGCCCGCCGCCGATGCCATGCGCGAGGCCCTCGCGCGTGTCACCATCCGCCCGCCTGTCGTGCCGGTGCTGGCCAACGTTACAGCCAGTGAAAGCGCGGAACCGGAAATGATCCGCCGCCTGCTGGTGGAGCAGGTGACGGGCCGGGTGCGCTGGCGGGAAAGCATGCTGGCCTTGCGCGGCCTGGGCGTGGACACGACCGTGGAAGCGGGTGGCAACAAGGTGTTGACCGGCATGGTCAAGCGCATTGACAAAGAGCTTCAGTCCGTCACCCTCGACACCCCTGCCGAAATCGAAATCTTCGGGAAAACGCTGTGAGTGAATATTCTGACATTGTGCTGGCTTCTCACCGGCCGCTCGTCCAAACTCGCGGCGTTCGCTTCCTTTCGCATGTCCACTGGACATGCTCACGCGCAACGCGCGCCGGAATCTCACCTTTCGCCAAGGTGCTCTGATGTTTGATCTGACCGGTAAGACTGCACTTGTGACAGGCGCTTCCGGTGGCATCGGCGGCGCCATTGCCAAGGCGTTGCATGCCCAAGGCGCGGCGGTGGTGCTTTCCGGCACCAAGACCGAGGCCTTGGAAAAATTGGCGGGCGAACTCGGAAGCCGGGCTTACACCGCTGCCTGCAATCTTTCCGACACCGCTTCGGTCGAGGCGTTGCCCAAGGCGGCGGAAACCGCGGCCGGCGCGCCCATCGACATCCTGGTCAACAATGCCGGCATTACCCGCGACAATCTCTTCCTGCGCATGAAGGACGAGGAATGGGAGCAGGTCTTGGCGGTCAACCTGACCGCCGCCTTCCGCCTTTCCCGCGCCGTGCTGCGCGGCATGATGAAAAAGCGCTGGGGCCGCATCATCCAGATCACCTCCGTGGTTGGCGCAACCGGCAATCCCGGCCAGGGCAATTATGCCGCCGCCAAGGCGGGCCTGGTGGGGATGAGCAAGTCGCTGGCGATGGAAGTTGCCAGCCGCAATATCACCGTCAACGCCATCGCGCCCGGCTTCATCGCCACCGCCATGACCGATGTCCTGACCGACGACCAGAAAAAGACCATTGCCGAGCGTATTCCCATGGGAAGAATGGGCAGCGCGGCCGAAATTGCCGCCGCGGTGGTTTATCTGGCCTCGGAAGAGGCCGCCTATGTCACCGGTGAAACCATCCACATCAATGGCGGAATGGCGATGATCTGATAACAAAATCAGATACTTAACCACATTATGGCGGGACCGGGGCGATTATGTTACCAAACCCCGCCACTTGGCGAAGCACCCAAACAGCATATCTGGCCGTTTTCCCCAAACGGCCGTCTGAAATTCAAGGAGAGGCTTAAAAGTCCATGAGCGATACTGCCGAACGCGTGAAGAAGATCGTTGTCGAGCATCTCAATGTCGATGCCGACAAGGTCACTGATACTGCGTCTTTCATCGAAGACCTGGGCGCCGACAGCCTTGATACCGTCGAGCTGGTGATGGCGTTTGAAGAGGAGTTCGGCATCGAAATCCCGGACGACGCGGCCGAATCCATTGTCACCGTGGGGGACGCCGTCAAATATATCGACAAAGCCAACGCGTAACCGGTGCGCCGGGTTGTTGTAACCGGTCTTGGCTTGGTGACGCCGCTGGCCTGCGGTGTCGAGGAAAGCTGGGCCGGCATCCTGGGCGGGCGTTCGGGCGCCGGCGCCATCACCAAGTTCAAGGTGGACGACCTGGCGACCAAGATCGCCTGCCAGGTGCCGCGCGGTGATGGCGCGGACGGGAGCTTCAACCCCGACCAGTGGGTTGATCCCAAGGAACAGCGCCGCATGGATGATTTCATCATCTATGGGCTGGCGGCCGCCAAGCAGGCGGTGACCGATTCCGGCTGGGCGCCCAGGACGGAAGAGGAACGTTGCCGCACCGGTGTCCTGATCGGTTCCGGCATCGGCGGACTTACCGGCATCGAAGAGGCCTCGATCCTGGTGCATGAGAAAGGCCCGCGCCGGCTCTCGCCTTTCTTCATCCCCGGCCGGCTGATCAACCTGGTCTCGGGCTATGTCTCGATCGAGCATGGCTTCAAGGGCCCTAACCATGCCGTGGTCACGGCTTGCGCCACCGGCGCGCATGCCATCGGCGATGCGGCGCGGCTGATTGCGCTGGACGATGCCGATGTGATGATCGCGGGCGGCGCGGAATCCGCGGTCTGCCGGCTGGGTATCGCCGGCTTCAACGCCTGCCGCGCCCTTTCCACCGCCTTCAACGACAATCCGACCAAAGCGTCACGGCCTTACGACAAGGACCGCGACGGCTTTGTGATGGGGGAGGGCGCCGGCATCGTGGTGCTGGAAGAACTGGAGCATGCCAAGGCCCGCGGCGCCAAGATCTATGGCGAGGTCAGGGGCTATGGCCTTTCCGGCGACGCTTATCACATCACCGCTCCGTCCGAGGATGGCGATGGCGGCTATCGCGCCATGCAGATGGCCTTGAAGCGGGCGGGGATGGCGGCGTCCGATATCGATTACATCAACGCCCACGGCACCTCGACCATGGCCGACGGCATCGAGCTGGGCGCGGTGGAGCGGCTCTTCGGCAATGCCGCGCCGGGCAAGCCCATCTCCTCCACCAAATCCTCCATTGGCCATCTCTTGGGTGCGGCGGGGGCGGTGGAGGCGATCTTCTGCCTGCTCGCCATGCGCGACGGCATGCTGCCGCCCACCATCAACCTGGAAAATCCCGACGTCACCACGGCCATGGACCTGGTGCCGCTCAAGGCGAAAAAGCAGGAGGTCAATGCCGCCATGTCCAACAGCTTCGGCTTTGGCGGCACCAATGCCTGCCTGATCGTCTCCAGAGTGTGATGCGGTCCCTGGCCTTTGTCCTGGTTGCGCTTGTGGTGATCGCCGCCGGCGCACTGGAATGGGCCGCGGCTTCCTGGACCGAGCCGGGGCCGCCCGCCGCCAGCGGCAACCAGAGCGTGGTCTTGATCGCGCCCCATACCGGCCTGCCCCAGATCGGCCGGCAGTTGCAGGAGGCGCATCTGCTCAATTACGCCTCTGTATTCATCTTCGACGTCTACCTCCACCGTCTCAACAACCAGCTCAAGGCCGGCGAGTATGCCGTGCCCTCCAAGGCCTCGATGGCGGACATCGCCGCCATCCTGGTTTTGGGCAAATCCATCCAGCACAAGCTGACCGTGGCGGAAGGGTTGACCTCGGACATGATTGCCAAGCTGGTCAAGGACGACCCTGCGCTTACCGGCGAGGCCGGACCCGACCCCGGGGAAGGCGCGCTTTTGCCGGAAACGTATCTTTTCACCCATGGCGAGACCCGCGCCGGACTGTTGGCGCGCATGGAAAAGGATCAGGCGAAATTCCTGAACATGCGCTGGGCTGCGCGTGCCGCGGATCTTCCCTTCCAAAACATGGCGCAAGCCGTGATCCTGGCTTCGATCGTGGAAAAGGAAACCTCCTTGCCGGAAGAGCGCCGCCACATCGCGGCCGTCTTCGTCAACCGGTTGAAGGCGGGGATGAAGCTGCAATCCGATCCCACCATCATTTACGGCATCACCAAAGGCTATCCGCTGGGGCGGGGCATTCGCGAAAGCGAGCTTGAGGCTGCCACGCCCTATAACACCTATGTGATCGACGGGTTGCCGCCCACTCCGATCTGCAATCCCGGCAAGGATTCACTCGAGGCAGTGCTCAATCCGGAACAGAGCAAGGACCTTTATTTCGTCGCCACCGGCCAGGGCGGGCATGTCTTTGCCGCCAGCCTGGCCGAGCATCAGAAGAATGTGATCGCCTACCGCGCCCAGGAGAAGCTCAAGGACAGCGGCGAATTGGCCGTCCCCGCTGCGGTCCCGAAAGAAGCACACCGCCGCCATGCCTGATCTGGTATGAGTCGGCCATGAAAAGCGCGTTCGCCAGCATGACCGGCTTTGCCGAAGCGAGCGGCAGCCACGATACCTTGCGCTGGCGCTGGGAAGCCAAAAGCGTCAATGGCCGCGGGCTGGATATTCGCCTGCGTGTTCCGCCCGGATTCGATTCCCTGGAACAGCCCGCCCGGACGCTTGCGGCAGAACGCTTCCGGCGCGGCAATCTGCAAGTCTCGCTCAGTGTCGATCAGCAGGAGAGCGTCCGCGGCCTCAAGGTCGATGCGGTGGCGCTGGCGGCGGCGGTCAAGCTTGCCCGCGAGGTGGCGGCGGAGACCGGCCTGGCGCCCGCGCGCATTGACGGCATCCTTTCGTTGAAGGGCGTGATCGTTCAGGACGATCCCGGCATGCTCGACCCCGTCCTGCGCGCCGGCCGCGATGCCGCCATCTTGAAGAGCCTGGCCGACGCTTTTGACGCCCTGGTCAAGGCCCGCGCCGGCGAAGGCATGAAGCTTCAGGCTTTGCTGGCCGCGCAGATCAATGAAATCGAACGCCTGGTCGCGGAAGCTTCGGCGCTTGCCGCGGTCCAGCCCGAAACCCTGCGCTTGCGGCTGGAGACGCAGATCGGCGACATGCTCAAGGGCGGCATGGTGCCGGAAGAGCGGCTGGCCCAGGAGGCGGCCTTGCTGGCGACGCGGGCCGATGTGCGCGAGGAACTGGACCGGCTGCGCGCCCATATCCAGGATGCGCGCGGCCTGCTGGCGGGGCGCGAGGCGGCGGGACGCAAGCTCGATTTCCTGGCCCAGGAATTCAACCGCGAAGCCAATACGCTTTGCTCCAAATCCGCCGACATCAAGCTTACCCGCGTCGGCCTTTCCCTCAAGGCGGTGATCGACCAGTTCCGCGAGCAGGCCCAGAATGTCGAATGAGCGGCCGCTCGGCCACCATAAAGACCGGGAGATGAATGACGTTCTCAGCCGCCGGGGGTTGATGCTGGTCTTGTCCTCGCCTTCGGGGGCGGGCAAGACCACGCTGTCGCGCCGCCTGCTGGATTCCGATAACGGCATCGCGATGAGCGTCTCGGTCACCACGCGTCCGGC
This sequence comes from uncultured Rhizobium sp., assembly GCA_964511505.1. Classification (GTDB taxonomy): domain Bacteria; phylum Pseudomonadota; class Alphaproteobacteria; order Micropepsales; family Micropepsaceae; genus Rhizomicrobium. Next base: position 21,876 of record CAZEFQ010000043.1, on the reverse strand, counting down.
ACGCAAAGGCGAAGTGGAGGGAAAGGACTATTTCTTCACATCGTCGAGCATGTTCGAGGAGATGGTGAAGACCGGTGCCTTCCTGGAACATGCCACCGTGTTCGGCAACCGTTACGGCACGCCCAAGGAGCCGGTGCAGCTGGCGTTGGCGCGCGGCCGCGACGTGCTGTTCGACATCGACTGGCAGGGCACCCAGCAGCTGCGCCAGCAGGCGGGCGACGACCTGGTGAGCATTTTCGTGCTGCCGCCTTCGCATGAGGAATTGGAGCGGCGGCTGCGGGCCCGCGCCCAGGATGAGGAAAGCGTGGTGGCGGCACGCATGGCCCGCGCCGGCAACGAGATCAGCCATTGGGCGGAATATGATTATGTCGTGATCAATGACGATCTCGACGCCGCGCTGGTCAAGATCAAGACCATCCTCGCCGCCGAACGGATGAAGCGTGGACGGCAGACGGGCATACCGGGTTTTGTCCAGAAGCTGATCGGCTGATCAAAGAGCTCGCGCCAGGGCGGCGAATTGTTTGACATCCGCGTCTTCCGGCCGGGCCGCGAACGCCGCCAGCTCGTGCGGGCGGCTCGGGGAAAACACAGGTGGATTAACGGCGCCACTCCCTAAGCTAAAGCTCTCGCGAGCGCCGCAAATTGTTGGATATCCAAATCCTCCGGACGGCCGGTGGGGTCAACGCCCGCTCTTTCAATCAGCTTTTCGCCGCCCAACGCTTTCAGGCTCTGGCGCAGCATCTTGCGCCGCTGGCCGAAAGCGGCGGCGGTGACTTTTTCCAGCGCCGCCAGCGCGGCGGGCGCCGCCGGCGCGGGCAGGGGGTCAAGCCGCACCACCGAAGACGTCACCGAGGGCGGCGGCACAAAGGCGCTGCGGTTTACATCGAACAGGATTTTCGCCTTTGTCCGCCATGCCGCCAGCACCGACAACCTCCCATAAGCGGCGCTTCCCGGCTTGGCGACAATTCGTTCAGCCACTTCCCGCTGGAACATCAAAGTGAGGCTCGACCAGAAAGGAGGCCAGTTCTCGCCGCTGAGCCACTTGATCAGGAGCGGAGTTCCCAGATTGTAAGGAAGGTTTGCAGCGATGTGGATAGCGGGAGGCAGAAACTCGCTTTCGTTCAAGGTCAACGCATCCGCGGAAATGAGCTCCAGTTTTCCCGGCCAGGCGGCGGCAATCTCTTGAAGCGCCGGCAGGCAACGTTCATCACGCTCCACCGCGATGACTTTGGCTGCGCCTTCCATCAAAAGCGCGCGCGTCAATCCGCCGGGGCCCGGTCCCACTTCATAGATTACCTTGTCCCTGGCTTCGGCGGCACGCGCGATTCTGCGGGTAAGATTGAGATCGAGCAAAAAATTCTGGCCGAGCGACTTCCTGGCATTCAGGCCGTGCGCGGCGATCACGTCCCTTAGAGGCGGCAGCGGATCGCGATCGGGCGGCACGGCCGTCAGGGCGCGCTCCTTAAGCGGCCGCTGGAACTTGGGCGCGGCGGTCCGCCATCCCGGCCGCCATCTTGATCGCGGCGATCATGCTCCTGGGATCGGCCTTGCCGGTGCCGGCGATATCGAAGGCGGTGCCGTGGTCGGGGGAGGTGCGCACAATCGGCAGGCCCAGCGTGACATTCACTCCGTCCCAGAAGCTCAGGGTCTTGATCGGGATCAGTCCCTGATCGTGATACATGGTGAGCACCGCGTCATATCGCGCCCGTGCCTCGTCATGGAACAGGGTGTCGGCCGAAAGCGGCCCTGTCACCGAATGGCCCTTGGCCCTGAGCGCCGCCACGCCCGGCATGATGATGCCTTCTTCCTCGCCGCCCAGCACGCCATCCTCCCCGGCATGGGGATTGAGGCCGGCCACCGCCAGCCGGGGATGAGCGACGCCGAAATCGCGTTTGAGCGAAGCCAGCATGACCTCGCCGGTTTCGATGATGCCCGCGGTGGTGATCAGGCTGGGTACCCGCGCCAGGGGCACATGGATCACCAGCGGCACCACGCGCAGCTTATCGCTGGCCAGCATCATCACCGCGTGCCTGGCACCGGTCAGCGCCGCGAGATATTCGGTGTGGCCGGGATAGCCGAAACCGGCGCCCGCCAAGACCGCCTTGTGGATCGGCGCGGTGACCATGGCTGCCGCTTGGCCTGCTTGGCAGGCCTTGACCGCGATCTCGATGGCCTCGATCACCGCCGGCGCATTGGCGGAAGAGGGCTTGCCCGGCACCGCTTTCACCATCGCCCGGGTGGGGATCAGCGCCTCTTTGCGGGCGGAAAAAACGCCCGCATCGCCCACCAGCTTCAGGGGATGGCTGCCGAACGGGCTGGTAACCTGGCCGCCCAGGGCGTTGAAAGCAGCCAGCGCCGTTTCCGGTCCCACGCCGGAGGGTTCGCCCATGGTGATCAGGATAGGGAGGCTGCTCATTCGGCCGACATCCGCTCCGGTATTTCGAATTTCGTCCGTCTAGCGGACTTCGACATCGGCGTCGCGTTTCAAATCGCGCATATAACGCTGCGCCATGGCCGAAATCTGCTGATCGAACAATTGCTCCTCGACCTGCTGGCGCGTCGGCATCTGGTATGCGGTCTGCACCTCCGTCCGCTTGTCGCAGCGTGCGATCACCTCGATGCCGGCGTCCGACATGAAGGGCGCGGTGGTCTCGCCCGCCGGGGTCTGCTTCAGCGCCTGCTGGATTTCGGGACTCAAGTCGGCGGGATTCATGTTGCCCAGATCCATGTACACGGAGCCCCTGATCCTGTCCGCCAGCGCCTTGAGTTTGTCGCAGCCCGCATAATTCTGGTGAATCTGGTTTGCCGCCTGCATCGCCGAGTCCACCACTTCCTTGCTGGGATTGGGACCCAGGGGCAACAACAGGCGCGACAAGGACAGTGTGCCATCCGGATTTGCCGACGCCGCAGGCGCGGTATTGATCTTGGTGCCCAGCGGCTCCTGGCGAGCCTGCAGGTTCAGAATGTAATAGCCGCCCGCGCCCCGGATGGGCGAGGTCACATCGCCCGGTTTCATCTGCGCCAAGGCGCTGTTGAGCTCCGGCGAGAGCTGGCCTTCATATACCCAGCCAATGGAGCCGCCCTGGGCGGCGGCGGGATTCTGGCTGAACTGGTGCGCCATCATCTGGAACTGCGCGCCTTCCTGGATCTGCTTTTCGATATTTTGCGCATCCTTGAGGACATTGGCGTCCTGTTCGGGGCTCGAGACCGGCAGGAAAATCTCGTTGACCAGGAAATGCGGCTTGGTGGCCCCGTCGGCATAACGCTGCATCTCGGCATCGACCTGGGCCTGGCTGACATTGACCCGGTCGGAATATTGCTGCTGCACCGTTTTCTGCCAGGCGATCGAGGCGGTGATCTGGGATCTGAGCGCCAGGGTGCTTGCACCGGCCTGGCTCAACATGCTGCTCAACTGCTCCATGGTCATGTGGTTCTGGGTGAGCAGTTGATTGATGGTGCGGTCCACCTCCACCGGGCTGACAGTGATGTTCTTCTTCACCGCTTCCTGCAGTTGGATTTTCTCGTCCTCCATCTTTCCCAGGATCTGCGCCCGGATGCGCTTCATGTCCTCCGGGCTGGGGTTGATGCCGGAGGTTGCCACAAACAGCGCCACGCGCTGGCGAAGATCGTATCCCGTAATGGACTCGTCATTCACGGTGGCGGCGATGCCGTCGGCATCATCGGGATTGGGCTTGTCGGAAGCGTCGATAGTCGGCGCCGGCGACGTTGCGGCGCCGTTCGCCGCCGATCCTTCCGTTGGTGTCCCTGCAGATGCCCCGCCTGGCGTCGGGGGCGCGATTTCCGCCGCGGCCGAAGGGGTTTGGGTCCCTGCCGGCACTGCCGCCGCCACCGCGCCGGCGAGCGCGCTGGTTTGGGCGTTGCTTTGAGCGCCGGTTTGTGCAGAAACCGCTCCCGCGCTGAGAAACCCGGCAGCGGCACAAACAAGGCTGGTAGCAATGCGCTTTTTCAACTCGGTCAATCCGGTCCGTCAATCGGGGCAGGGCCGCCAAACCGGCGCTCGATGGCTAACCCGCGGGGCAGGATAAGGATTTTACGGCCCCGATCAAGCCAAGCCCTATGGATGGCTGGAGGAATTGAACACATCCCTGGGGAACAGGCTGAAAGGCTGCACCGGCTGGTCCCCGGTTTTCAGGGAAAAACGCAGCACGATCGAGGTGGAGGGCGGCACACCCAGGATGGGATCGGAAACATATTTGCGCCGGTAGGCCAGCGAAATCGCCAGGCACTCGTCTTCATAGCCCAGGCCATATTCGCTATCGAGCATCTGGCCTTTCTCCAGATTGCGCTCGATGGCGGCAAAAGCCTGCCAGTTCTGATAGAAATTGATGTCGGCCTGGGCGTTGATCTGCTGGCGGGCGATCAAGGGGGCGTTGGCCAGATCGAGGCCGAGCAGTTCCGGCGGCAACTGCAAATAGCTTATCTGCAACGATGACCGGCCATAAGAACCGGTGACGTAGATTTCATGGCGCCGCAACGTGCCATTGCCGCGGTCGAAATCCATCCGGTCGGTGAAGTCCAGATGCGGAAACTTGACCGTGACGCGTCCGACAATATCCGATGCCGTGCCGGTCTGGCCGGTCAATGCGCTGAAGACGGGATCCGGCTTCAGCCGGTAGGTCTGGCCGACAAGTCCCTGCACTTCTCCGCCGGCGAAAAGCGCTTCGGCGATGAAGCCGATATTGGCGCGAGGCCCGCTTTCCATCAGGTCATAGCCGGGCAATTGGTTGAAGCTGAAGATGTCATTATCGTCGAATTCGAAACTTGCGGCATCCTCGACCGGAAGCCCCGTCAGGTTCCCGCCATAAGGCTGGGCGATCAGCTGGGCCAGAGGCTCCAGCAGATAGGAACGGCCCCGGCCCCCATCCGCGACAAAGGGCCAGCGCCAATCGAGCGCGAGATAGCTTGTGCCTCTTGTGTAATCCTTGGTGACGGCCGGAATGTCGGGAAAGTCGGCGACATCGAGCCCGTTATTCTGGATGTGATAGAAATCGCCCCGCGCGTCGGCGACCAGGGTCCAAAGCTGGCCCAGTCCGAAGATAAAGGGCATCCGCCAATTCATCTCGCCGGTGACCCGGCTGCTGTCGGGTCCGGCGCTGCGCGTCAGCGAAGCGCTGTTGAGGTCGAAGCGGAACTGGCCGCCCAGCAAATCTTCTGCCGGGATATAGGTGAATTCGACCTTCGGCAGCACATAGGGGATGCGGCGCTGGAAGTCGGTGGAGCGCAGGCCCTGGAAATAATAACCGGTGACGAAGAAGCGGCTGCGGCCGAAATCGTCCTCGAGGAAGATGTTGTTGGTCAGCCGGTCGAGATAGGAAATGTCGTAGAAGCGCATATAGCCGCTGTTGTTGGTGAGCTGGATATTGAAGCCGGTGTTCCAACTGTCGTTGAGCGCGATCCGCCCGGAACCGAAGAGATGGTCATACTCCTGGACCGTGCCGGGCAGCACGCCGAGCCCGCCATTGGGATTGTAGGCGCCCGAGCCTTGCAACCAGAGCCCGCCCTCGTTCCAGCGCTGGCGGTATTCCACCTCCATCAATTCGCCCCCCAGGGTGGAGAATTGCGGCGCGATCGTCATATCGTTGGACGGCGAGAGCGCGACATAAACCGGCAGCCGCGCGAAATAGCCGATCTTGGTCGAATTTCCCAGATCGGGCGCCAGCAGCCCGCTGGCATATTTCACGGTAGGGTCCGGTTCATTGAGGAAGGGGCTGTAGAGCACCGGCACACCCATGAAATCCACCGTCGCATCCTCGAAATGGATGCGGTGCTTCTCCTGGTCATAGACCACCCGTTCGGACTTGACCTGCCAGAGCGGCGTGCGTTGCCCGGGCTGGTTGCAGATTTTGCAGGGGCTGTAGACGGTCTTGTTGGCGATCACCAGGCGTTCGGCGACACGCTGGGCGCTCGCCGCCGCCAGCCTGCCATTCTTCCCGATCAAGGCGCCGAAACCATCGAGCGCGCCGTCCCGCATGTGGTCGGTCAGGATCACATGGTCGGCGAAGGCGACATTGCCCCGCGCGTCGGTGAGGCTGACATGACCCGAGGCCGTGACCTTGTCGCTCTTCTGGTCGTAAGTGACATTGTCGGCGAGAAGGATGCGCCCCTCATCCACGATCTCGACATGCCCGTTCGCCGAGACGGTCTGGGCGTCGCCGTCATAAACGATTTCGTCCGCCTGGAGGAGAATGGAGCTTCGCCCGCTCCCGCCATCCCCGGCGTCGGGCGCCTGCGCCCGCGAAGCGGTGGTCCAGCAGATCAGCGCAAAGGCGGAAAGCAAAAGACCGCACCTCATCCATCCTCCTGGTTGAACACCAGAGTCATGCCGATAAAGATGGAGGCAATGGCGGGCGCGCCGGCGGCCAGCAGGATGGGCAGGGTTCCGGCTTCGCCCATCTTCCGTGTCATTTCGCTGAAAAAATAGACGCCGAAGCCGCAAAGCGCGCTGGACAAAATCACCTTGGCCACGCCGCCTTCGCGGGAGGACTTGAGGGAAAAGCTCGCCGCCATGAACACCATGGCCGCGAACAGCACAGGCAGGGCGTAAAGCGTGTAGAGATAAAGCTGGTAACGCGTCGCAGAAAAACCGGCGGCCTGGGCGGCACGGATGAACTCGGGAAGTTTCCAGAATGACAGAGTGTCCGGCGACGCCGAACTCTCCAATATCTGGTCGGGGGTCAAGGTGGTGGCAAGCGAATAATGCGGATGATAGACCGGCGATCCAGCCGGCCCGGAGACGAACGCATTCGTCATCTGCCAGGCTTGGTTGCCCAGATCGGCTGAGCGTGCGTCAATGCGGCCGAGGAATTTGTCGCCGGCGCCATACAGAAACACCACCACGTCCTGCAGATGCCGTCCCTGGTCGGCGACGCGCAGGGCGTGGATCACCGACTGCTGCTGTTCATCACCCTGGCGCAGCCACAAGCCGTTCTGCGAAATGGACAGTTGCGAGGCTTCGCCTTTGATGTAGCGCGCTTCCAGCCCGGCGAACTCCGAGAACATTTGTGCCGAAAGCCAGGTGAACATGGTCACCGTCACCACCCCGATCGTCACCGCCACCGCCAGCGGCGGCAGCATGAAGTCCCAGGCGGAGATGCCGGCCGCCCGCGCCGCCACCAGTTCCTGGCTGCGCGACAGGCGGACGAAGGTGAAGACACCTCCCAAAAGGATGGCGAACGGCATCATCTTCTGGCCCAGGTCGGGCAGTTGCAGCACCGCCATGCCGATCACCACCGGCATCGCCACGTTATGTCCGGCGGTGCGGTTGAGCAGGTCCACGATGTCGATGGAAAAGGCCAGCGCCAGGAAGCCGGCATACACCACCGCGATGCCCAGCAGGAATTGCATCGCCAGGTAGCGGTAGAGCGTCCAGGACCAGCTCATGCGGGGGCGTCCGCGGTGTTGCGGCGCGCCAGGAAGGCCGGCCGCATTCCGCTCAATTCGGCCAGCGCCAGGCCCATGCCGATCAGCGGGATCAGGTAGAAGAGCGGAAACAGGGCGGGATGGCTGGAAGCCGGTCCGGCGACGCCGTAGCCGGCAATCCTGATCAGGGCCGCGGCCAGCGCCGCCATGCTCAACCGCATCGCCAGCGCGCCGCGCTGGCGCCGTCCACGCAGGATCGCGGCCAGCGCGATCATGGCGAAAGCCAGGCAATAAAGCGGCTGGGAGAGGCGGCTATGGGCTTCCGCCGCCCAGGCATTGCGCGTCTGCGGCGAAAGTCCCTTTTCCGGCGGATCTAGCAATTCGCCCAGATAGCGCTCTTGCGCCCGGCGCATGGTCAGGCGGGCAGGGCCGGCGAACTGGTCCAGATTCAGCGAATAACTGGTAAAGCTCAGGACGGAAAGCTGCCCGCCGCCATTGGCAGTTTCCTCGACCGTGCCCTCATACATGATCAGGCGGTTGCCGCCAGGCGTCTGCGCCAGGACGCCTTTCTGGGCGATATAGGTGACGGGCCTTTTGATGTCGCGGTTGTCGTGCACCAGGATGCCGCCGATCTGGCCGTTGCTGCCGATCTGGCGGATGAAGACCGTAAGACCTTTCGCGGGAAAGGCGAATTCACCCGCGTTGAGCAGCGCGGCGCCGATATCCGTATTGATGTCCAGTTCCTTGGCGGCGAGAGCCCTTTGGCCCAAGGGCGCCAGCCAGAGTGCGCACGCCCAAGTGATCAGCATCACGATGCCGGCGGCGATGAAGACAGGTCCGGCAAGCTGGCTCTGGCTGAAGCCGGCAGAGGCCATTACCACCAGCTCGCTGTCGCTGTTGAGCCGGGAGAGGGTGAAGAGGGTGCCGAAGAAAAATGCGATGGGCAGGATGATCACCGCCAGGGTGGGCAGCAAAAGCGAGGTGAGGTAGAGGAAAGTAGGGGCCGACTGGCCGCGGTTGATCACCAGGTCCAACAGCCTGGGGAATTGGGTGAGCCAGATCACGCAGGTCATCAACAGGGTCAGCAGCGCCACAGGCCCCAGCAATTGACCCAACACATAGCGGGACAGGCGCGGGAATTTCCGCCGCGCTTGCACTTCTCTTTGGGGCCCTTTATGGGGCGCCTCGTCCATGGCCTTTCGCCCCTGTCGCGATTCGACCTAAACTAGCATCGCAATTCGGCTTTCCGCCACTTTTAGGGATTGGAGCGGTTTCATGCAGGTTTCCTTTGCCGGGCCCGGCGCCGAAGTCATGTCGGGAAGCTGGGTTGTGGCGGCTGGCGTGGGCAAGGTGCTCGCGCCCGCCGCCCTCCACGCCGACAAGGCCAGCGGCGGGGCCCTGACGCGCGGCTTGAAAGTTTCCCGATTTGCCGGAAAAGCGGGCGAGTTCCTGGAAGTCCTGGCCCCGGCCGGGCTTTCTGTTTCCCGAATCCTGCTGGTGGGGCTGGGCAAGCCGGAGGCCTTGGACGAGAAGGCTTTGGAAAAACTGGGCGCCGAGATCGTTCAAAAACTGGAGGCGCTGGGCGAAAGCGCCGCCACGCTCGAGATCGACGCCCCCAAAGCGGCCAAGCTGAAAACTGCCGCTGCGCATCTCGCCTTCGGGGCGCGCCTGCGCAGCTATGCCTTCAACAAATACCGCACCAAGGAATTGGAGGAACACAAGAAGCGGCTGGGCGAAATCCGTCTCCTGACGCCGGACCCGCCCGCCGTCCGGCGGGCCTGTGCGGCATTGGACGCGGTGGCGGACGGAATTTTCCTGGCGCGCGACCTGGTCAACGAGCCGCCCAACGTCCTTCATCCGGAAGAATTCGCCCGCCGGGTCAAGGCGCTGGCCAGAACCGGCCTCAAGGTCGAGGTGCTGGGCGAGGCCGAGATGAAAAAGCTCGGTTTCGGCGCGCTCCTGGGCGTGGGCCAGGGTTCGGCGCGCGAAAGCCAGCTGGTGATCATGCAATGGAACGGCGGCAAGAAGAAAAATCCCCCCCTCGCCTTTGTCGGCAAGGGCGTGTGCTTCGATTCTGGCGGCCTCTCGCTCAAGCCCGGCAACGCCATGGCGGGAATGAAAGGCGACATGGGCGGGGCGGCGGCGGTGACCGGGGCGATGCTGGCGCTGGCCGGGCGCAAGGCCAAGGTGAATGCGGTGGGCGTGATCGGCTTGGTGGAGAATATGCCGGGTGGGGATGCCATCCGGCCCGACGATATCCTCACCTCGCTCTCCGGCCAGACCATCGAGGTGCTCAACACCGATGCGGAGGGACGGCTGGTGCTGGCGGACGCGCTCACCTATACCCAGCGCCGCTTCAAGCCGAAATTCATCATCGACCTGGCGACCTTGACCGGCGCCATCGTCCAGACCTTGGGATTCGAGCATGCCGGAGTCTTTTCCAATGACGACAAGCTTGCCGAGCGGCTGATCGAGGCGGGACAGAAGACCGGCGAACGGGTCTGGCGCCTGCCACTCGATCCCTTCTATGACAAGATGATCCGCTCCAAGATCGCGGATGTGAAGAATATCGGCGGCGCCAATTCCGGCTCGATCACCGCGGCGCAGTTCCTGAAGCGGTTCATCGAGGAAGGCACCCATTGGGCGCATCTCGATATCGCCGGTGTCGCCTGGCAGGATGGCGAGCAAAAGGTCCAGGTGCCAAGTTGGGGTACCGGCTGGGGTGTGAGGCTGCTCAATCGGCTGGTCCAAGAACATTACGAGTGAGGAGCGGTTGCCAACGGCAACAAAATGGTCCAGTGGACCATCTTGAGCGACGAACGCCGCGAGCTTGGGCGAGCGGCCATGGCCAAGATGAGCATTTTGATGACTGAAACTCTTTTCTATCATCTCGAGCGCCGCTCGCTGGAAGAGATCCTGCCCGGCCTGGTCGAGAAATCCCTCGAGCGCGGCTGGCGCGCCCTGATCAGGACCGATTCCGCCGAGCGCTCCGACACGCTCGACAATCTGCTCTGGACCTATGAGGAGCAGAGCTTCCTGGCGCACGCCCAATCCGGCGACGGCGAGGCCGCGCGCCAGCCCGTGCTGATCACCATGGAAGAGGAAAATCCCAACGGCGCGAGCATCCTTTTCTGCGTCGGTGGCGCCGCCCCGTCCGATTGGGCTGACGCTAAATTATCCGCTCTCGCCCGCATCGTGCTTTTGTTCGACGGCCGCGATGAAACCGCACTGCAGGGCGCGCGCGAAGCCTGGAAATCGGCCAGGGCTTCGGGCCATGATGTGACGTATTGGAAAGAACAGCCGTCCGGCAAATTCGAGAAGCAGAATTAGGCGTCCCTTGGACTTATTCAATCCCATCAATATCGGCATCCTGTTGGTCGATCTGGCTTTGGCCTACCACCTTTTTCGCACCGGCCGTTCGCCGATGTGGCTGGCGGCGATGGGACTGATCGGGGTGACCAGCTTCGTGATGCCGGGCTTGAGCCTTCTGGCGACGTTCGGACTTTGGATCGCCTATCTCGTGGTCGCGGTGATCCCGGATTTCTGGAACAGCCATCGCATGCGTGCTTTCAAGGGCAGTGTCGCCCAGGCGGCCGATCCGGGGCGCGGCTACCGGGAAAAGAAGCGCCAGCTCGAACTGGTGGGCTCGGTCGATGCCAAGCGCGAATTGGCGGAGGAGTCGCTCAAACGCGGGCTTTATGCCGAAGCGGTGGAACTTTATTTGAGCGCGATGCAAGGACCTTTGGGCGAGGGTGATCCGGTCCTCTTGAAGGGCCTGGGCCGCGCCAAGCTGCTCTCCGGCGATGGCGCCGAAGCTGAGCGCCTGTTCGTGAAACTGCGCGAGATCGATCCCGCGGCCTTCGACGCCGATGTCGAACTCGACCATGCCCGCGCCCTGGAAATCCAGGACAAGAAGGATGAGGCGCTACGCCAATATCAGGCGGTGGCGAACCGCTATCCGGGGGAAGAGGCGCGCACGCGTTATGCCCTGCTTCTGGAAAAGACCGGCCGCGAGGCGGAAGCCCAGGCATTGTTCCGCGAGGTGGTGGCGTCGGTGAAGGGTGCGCCTTCCCACTACCGGTCGCGGCAGGGGGAGTGGCTGCGGGTGGCGCAGCAGCATCTCAAGTCCTGACCGCCAATTGGCGCCAGGGTCACGCGCCCGCAGTTCACTCTTTACATTCTTTCTTCGCGAGCTTGGCCAGCATCGCGGTCTGGCGGTGCCACTGCCGGATCGGCACGGCGGGATAGCCGGCCACCGTCTCCCCCGGCGCCACATCCCGCATCACCCCCGACTTGCCGGCGATCTTGGCGCCACTGCCGATGGTGAGGTGATCGCTGATCGAAACTCCCCCGCCCACCATCACGCCATCACCGATGGTGACCGAGCCGGCGACGCCCGCCTGGCCGGCGAAAACGCAAGCCCGGCCGATCCTCACATTGTGTCCGATCTGCACCAGGTTATCGAGCGCGGTCATGTCGCCGATCACCGTGTCACCCAGGGCGCCGCGGTCGATGGAGCAATTGCTGCCGATCTCGACCTTGTCGCCGATCACCACCCGTCCCACATGCGAGAGCCGCACCGGCCCTTTGGGTCCCGCGACAAAGCCGAAACCTTCTCCGCCGATGGCGACATTGGAGCAGATGCTCACCCGGTCGCCGATCAAGGCGTTGCGGATCGTGCAATTGGGACCGATCGCGGCACGCGCGCCGATCATCACGCCATCCTCGATCACGGTGTTGGCGCCGATGCGGCTTGCCGGTCCGATGGAGACATTTTCGCCGATCACCACGCCCGCCGCGATGGACGAGCCGTCGCCGATCCGCGCGCTTTTGGCGATCACGGCCTTGGGATGGATAAAGGCGGTTGGCGTGCCGGCAGGATAGAAGATCCGTCCCAGCTCGGCGAAAGCAAGCCTGGGGTCCGCCGCCAGAAGCAGGGCGCTGCCGTTATGCGGCAAACCGCTGAGCTTCTTGCTGGTGACGATCACGCCGGCATGGCTCTGGGCGAATTGCGGGGCCAGCCGAGGATTGCAGAAGACGCTGATATCGTCCTCGCCCGCCTGCTCCAATTCGGCGATGTCATGGACCAATTGGTTGGCGCGGTCCGTCTCGATCAGTTCCGCGCCGATTTTTTCCGCCAGGTCCGCGATGGTGAAAGGCCCATCCGGACTGAAAAACCTCTTATCAGACATCCGTGCCCCCACGTGTCGTTGACGACGCTAACACGGATGCAATTCCGCACAAACATTTGATGTTTCGAGGCTTTCGGGCACTTTTTGTGTTGCAACGCACACTGAGGATTCTTCCGGCGACTCTTCTGGCATTCTTTCGTCAGTCTCCTCTGAAAATTCTTCCAAGGAAACTCGGAAAAAACCCTTAATCGGCCATCGCAAGAGCAGACTCATATTCCTCCTGGGCCGCGAGCCATTGCCTTTCCAGGGCCGCGATCTTGCGGGCGGCCTCGGCCCGCTTTTTGGAAACGGCGCTCCCCTTCTGTGGATTTTGAGCAAAAAGCAGCGGATCGGCCAGGCTTTTGTCCAGTTTGGCAAGTTCGGCCTGAAGCGCGGCCAATTGCGATTCGGCAGCCTCAATCCGGTCCCTGAGAGGCTTAAGCGCCTGGCGCTTCTCCGCTGCATTGCGCCTGGCGTCCTCGCGCGGCTTTTTGGTTTCAGCCTTTGGACCAGGAATATTGTCGCCCGACAGCAGATAACGGCGATAATCATCGAGATCGCCGTCGAAAGGCTTCACTTTACCGTCCGCCACCAGCAAGAGCCGCTCGGCGGTCGCCTCGATCAGTCGCCGGTCATGGCTGACCAGGATCACCGCGCCGTCGAAATCATTGAGCGCAGTCAAAAGTTCCCCGCGCGCGTCAATGTCCAGATGATTGGTGGGCTCGTCCAGGATAAGGAGATTGGGCCTGTCCAGCGTAGCCAGCGCCAGCATCAGCCTGGCCCGCTCGCCGCCCGACAATTGGCCGACTTTGGTGAGCTGCTTGTCGGCGGAGAAGCCGAAGCCGCCGAGTTGGCCCCGTACCTGTTCCAGGGTGAGCTTGGGGCGCAGCCGCGACAAGGTCTCGACCGGTGTGATGGAAAGGTCGAGTTCCTCCTGCTGGTGCTGGGCGAAATAGCCCACCACCAGTTTGCGCGCGCGGGTCAATTCTCCGCCCATGGCGGCAAGCTTGCCGGCCAGCAATTTGGCGAAAGTGGATTTGCCGTTGCCGTTCTTGCCCAACAGTGCCACCCGGTCCTCCGGATCGAAGCGGAAGGAAAGGCCGGTCAGGATGGGTTTACCCGGCTCATAGCCGACGCTGGCGCGGTCCATGGTGATCAAGGGCGGGCTGGCTTCGATGGCGGGAGGAATGCGGATGGGGGCGACATGCTCATCCACCGGCGCTTCGATCACCGCCATTCTGGCCAGCATCTTCATGCGGCTTTGCGCCTGGCGGGCCTTGGTGGCCTTGGCACGGAACCGGTCCACGAAGGCCTGCATATGCGCCCTGGCCGCTTCCTGTTTTTTTGCCACGGCCGTGTCCAAGGCGCGCTGCGCAGCGCGCGTCTCGCTGAAAGTGTCGTAATTGCCGGTGTAAAGTTTCAGCCGCCCTTGTTCGAGATGCAGAATGAATTCACAGGCCGTATTGAGCAGGTCGCGGTCGTGGCTGACGATCACCACCGTGCCGCGATAGTTTTTGAGAAAATTCTCCAGCCACAGCACGCCTTCCAGGTCGAGATAGTTGGTGGGCTCATCCAGCAAGAGAAGGTCGGGTGCCGAAAACAGAATCGCCGCCAGCGCAACCCGCATGCGCCAGCCGCCCGAAAATTCCCGGCAGGGTCTCAGTTGCTCCTCGGCGGAAAAACCCAGACCGGCCAGAATCTCCGCCGCCCGCGCCGGTGCGGCATAGGCGCCGATGGCGTCCAGCCGGTGATAAATCTCTCCCAGCCGGTGGCCGTCGGTTTCGTGTTCGGCCTCGGCGATCAGGCGCGCGCGTTCCCCATCGGCGGCCAGCACGGTGTCGAGAAGGTTGACATCGCTGCCCGGCGCCTCCTGCGCCACCGCGCCGATGCGCCAGGCATTGGGCAGGCTCACCGAACCATCGTCCGGATGAATTTCGCCAAGGATGACCTTGAACAGGGTGGTCTTGCCCGCGCCATTGCGGCCGACCAGGCCGATGCGCCGGCCGGGGGGCAGGTTGGCGCTGGCGCCGGAGAGGATTTCCCGTCCGGCGATTCTCACCACGATATTGTCCAGCGCCAGCATAGGCATCCGCGTATAGCATGGCCGGCCCAACTGGGAAGATGATAACGTCCGGAAAGGTGATAATTGAACCATGGAAAAGCGTGCCGTTCTCTTGCCGGCTTTGACGTGCCTGATCGCAGTCGCCACGGCCGGTCTGACCGGCAAGGCCTGGGCCGAGACGCCATCGCCCGCCTGTCTTGCCGCGGTCAAGGCTGCCAATGGACGCCACAAGGCGGACATGGTTCCCGCCGATTGCTGGCGGATGGGACCTCTGCATCTTTCCATGACGCCGGCCCAGGCAAAGATGATTTTGGGGACGCCGGGGGCCAGTGAAATCCTCACCGTCGCCTATCGCCGCCGCAAATATCCGCTGACACGGCTTTATTACGGATTTCCGCGCAATCTCAAAAACTGGCTCAGGTTGGCGCCGACCCAGATCAAGGATTTCCACCCCATCACCATCAGGCTTGATTTCTTCAAGAATGCGCTGGTGGCGATCAGCGTCGACAACGCCATGCGGCTTGACCGGCCGGCCTGCATCCCGAGCGCGCCGGGGCATGCCTTTGTGCACCAGCCTGCCGACTTCCCTTACGGATTTCACGGATTGACGTTGGGAATGAAGCTGGACGATGTGATCGGCCATTTCGGCAAATTCGCCGCTTCCAACCCTGGACGCGACTTTCACAATTATTGGCCGGTGCCGCTCGCAGTGAATGGTGCGAGCAAGGTCGAAGGTATCCGCATCGCGACCGGCATGGCGTTCGCGGCCGGCGGAGGCATGCCGGATTATCGGCTCACGCTGGACCCAAGAAGCTGTTTCATCACCGGTTATGAACTCAAGCCGGGCCGCTGAGCCTGCATCGGCCTTGAGCATTGCCATGCGGCTGGCCTTGAGGCATAAGGCGGCGCTTTTTCGTCCTGGTTATTTTCTTTGCGGGAGTTCTCATGGCCGTCGAACGCACTCTTTCCATCATCAAACCGGATGCGACGCGCCGCAATCTGACCGGCAGGATCATCGCCAAATTCGAGGAGGCGGGGCTCAAGGTGATCGCCTCCCGCCGCATCAAGCTCTCGACCGCCGATGCCGAGGCGTTTTACGCCGTCCATCGTGAGCGTCCTTTCTTCAAGAGCCTGGTCGCGTTCATGACCTCCGGGCCGGTGGTGGTGCAGGTGCTGGAAGGCGAGAACGCCATTGCCAGGAATCGCGAAGTGATGGGCGCCACCAATCCCGCCAATGCCGCGCCGGGTACCATCCGCAAGGAATTCGCCGAATCCATCGAGGCCAATTCCGTGCATGGTTCCGATGCGCCCGAGACCGCGGCCAATGAAATCAAGTTCTTCTTCCGCGATCTCGATATCGTGGGGTGAGGCGGATCAGCAAAAGGTCCGTCGCTAGCGTCAGCGTAGTGCGACGACCTTTTGCCCGCCGAACGCCGCAGCGGCCTGCGCAGCAGGGCGCGAGGCCGGGAAGGACGTTGACGCGAAACTCCGCTACGGTATCTGCGCGCGAGAGTTTTTCATGTTAATGCGTGACAAAACCGTTGTCATAACCGGCGCGACCTCCGGCATTGGCGAAGTCGCGGCGATCCGCTTGGCGGAACAGGGCGCCCGCATCGTTTTCACCGCCCGCGACGAGAAACGCGCCAAGGCGACTCTCGCCGGCCTGAACAAGGCCAATGCTGTCGCGCATGCGGTCCATATGGCCGACCTGTCCTTGATTGCCGAGCAGCAGCGGGTGGCGCAGGAGATCGCCGTTGAATCCCGTATTGACGTCCTGATCAATAATGCCGGCGCCATGTTCAACCGCCGGATCGAGACCAAAGAGGGGCTGGAGAAGACTTTCGCCCTCAATCACATGGCCTATTTTACGCTCACCCGTCTGCTGCTGGACCGGATCAAATCCACGCCTGGGGCGCGCATCGTTTCGGTCTCGTCGGGGGCCCATCGCCGTGCCCGGCTTGATTTCGACGACCTTCAGTCCAGCCGCGCATATTACGGCTTCGACGCCTATTCCAAATCCAAGCTTTGCAACATTCTGTTCACCCGGGCGCTGGCCCGCCGGCTTGAGGGAACCGGCGTCACCGCCAATTGCCTGCATCCTGGCTTTGTCGCCACCCGCTTCGCCGACCAATCGGGCGGGGTCGTGCAACACCTGGTCGGGATCGGAAAATCCTTTGGAGGACTCTCGCCGGAAGAGGGGGCTAGGACCATCCTCTATCTCGCCGCATCGGGCGAGGTGGCAGATGTGAGCGGCGACTATTTCTATCAATGCCGGATCGACACGCCGGCGCCGGAGGCGCGCAACGAGCTGGATGCCGAGCGGCTTTGGCTTGCGTCCGAGAAAATCGCCGGTTTCAGCTAAAAACGGCCAATCC
Source organism: uncultured Rhizobium sp. (assembly GCA_964511505.1). Classification (GTDB taxonomy): domain Bacteria; phylum Pseudomonadota; class Alphaproteobacteria; order Micropepsales; family Micropepsaceae; genus Rhizomicrobium. Next base: position 4,888 of record CAZEFQ010000043.1, on the reverse strand, counting down.
CCGTTCCAGCCGCACCTTGCCTTCCGCCAGGAGCTTGAGCGCTTGCGGATAAATCTTATGCTCCGCTTCCAGCACCCGCGCCGCCAGCACTTCAGGCGTGTCGCCGGGATGCACCGGCACGGTCGCCTGGGCGACAACCGGCCCATCGTCCAGCTCCGGCACCACAAAATGCACCGAGGCGCCGGATTTTGTCTCGCGCGCCGCTATCACCCGCTCATGCACATCGGTGCCTTTGTAATCGGGCAGGAGCGAGGGATGGATGTTGAGCAGCCGCCCCTCCCAGGCACGGGCGAATTTTTCCGAAAGAATGCGCATGAAGCCGGCCAAGCAGACAATCTCCACGCCCGCCGCGCGCAGCGCCCGGTCGAGTTCGTCGTCGAATATCTCCCGCGGCTTGCCCTTGTGCGGGATGAACTGGGCGGCAATGCCCGCCGCCCGCGCCCGCTCCAATCCGGCGGCGCTTTCTACATTCGAGATCACCAGTACGATCTTGTATGGGCCCGCGGCAGACTGTGCGGCGATCAACGCGCCCAGATTGCTGCCGCGGCCCGAAATGAGAACGCCGACTTTTTTCAAAACTTGGCTGCTCCGTGATAGACCACCTTGGCCAGGCCCGCGCCCGGAACCAGTTTTCCCAACCTCACCGCCTTGTCGCCATGGGTCTGGAAGGCGTCGATGACATGGCCGGCTGCGTTTTCCGCCACCACTGCGACCAGGCCGATGCCGCAATTGAAGGTGCGCAGCATTTCCGTAGGCGCGATGCCGCCCGCCGCCGCAAGCCAGCCGAATACCGGCTGCGGCGTCCAGCATTCCAGGTCGACCTCCGCATCCAGATCGTCTGGGAGCGCGCGGGGCAAATTCTCGGTGATGCCGCCGCCGGTGATATGCGCCAAGCCCTTGATTCCGCCGGAGCGGACCGCTGCCAATGCGCCTTTGACATAAAGACGGGTCGGCGTCAGCAAAGCCTCACCCAACGGGCGGCCCGGCTTGAACGGCGCCTCCGCCTGCCAATCGAGCCCATTGGCTTGCGCCACCTTGCGCACCAGCGAATAGCCGTTGGAGTGAATCCCGCTCGACATGACCCCGATCAGCACGTCGCCGCTATGCATCTCTTGGGTCTTGGGCAGGATATGGCTGCGTTCCACCGCGCCGACCGCAAAGCCGGCCAGGTCGAAATCGCCTTTGTTGTAAAGTCCCGGCATTTCGGCGGTCTCGCCGCCGATCAGGGCGCAGCCTGATTCCTTGCAGGCCCGCGCAATTCCTTCGACCACTTGCGCCGCCGCTTCCACCTCCAATTTGCCGGTGGCGTAGTAATCCAGGAAAAAAAGCGGCTCAGCGCCCTGCACCACAATGTCGTTCACGCACATCGCCACCAGGTCCTGGCCCAGCCCATCGAACAAGCCGGTCTCGATGGCGATCTTGAGCTTGGTGCCGACCCCGTCGGTGGACGCGACCAGCACAGGATCCCGGAAGCCTGCCGCCGCCAAGTCGAACAGGCCGCCAAAGCCGCCCAGGTCGGCGTCCGCCCCCGGCCGCCTGGTCATACGGGCGGCGGGCGCGATGCGGGTGACCAGAGCCTCACCGGCATCGATGTCGACGCCGGCGTCTTTATAAGTAAGGCCGTTTTTGCCAGATATATTTTCGGACATATTTCCCGACTTATTTCCGCCTCGTTTACTGAGCCCGATCCATTGAAGCAAGCCATCGTCGCCGGTTGCCCAAAGGCTTGTTGTAGAGGGCGAAAAATCTGATAATCGCGCCGCTCTTCCCAGGCGTCCCCATGTTTTGGCCGTTCAAGACCCTTTTTCCCCTGCTGGCGCTTGCCGTCTTTGCGATTCCAATCCCGTCTGCCAGTGCCGCCGATCCGCCCTTCACGGTTTCCAATGTGCATGTCGATGCCAGCGGGGCTTCCAGCACCGAGGCCTTCAACACGGCCCTGGAAGAAGGCCGCCCCAGGGCCTGGCAGATTCTCTACCGCCGGCTCACCCGCCAGCAGGATTGGCCGCGCCAGCCCGATCTGGACGGGGCGGCACTCCTCAGGATTTCACGCGGCTACACCATCGCCAACGAGCGCCGTTCGACCACCCGCTATGTTGCGGATGTGACATACACCTTCAATCCGGCCGGGGTGGCCAGGCTGCTGAGGGATTCGGGAATCGCCTACACCCAGGCTACGCCGCGGCGCATGCTTGTGGTGCCCATGTCGCCCGGTTTCCAGCCGGGCCCCTGGATGCAGGCCTTCAACGCCCCCGCCCTCAAGGATTCGACGGTGCCGTTTTTGCTGCCGGTGGACGCCGACAATCTCAAGGACCTCAATTTCGACACTGCCGGCTGGAATGACCTCGCCGCCGCCGCCCGGCGGGCGGGCGCCAGTGAGGCGGCCCTTGTTCAGACCGTCTATGCCAACGGCAAGCTCACGGTGAATATCCGCCGTTTGGGCAGCGGCGAAGCGCCGGTCAAGACCAGCATCGACGTGCCGCTCGTCCAGACCCTCGGCGCCACCTATCCCTCCGCCGCCGCGGCAACCATGGCCGCGCTGGAAGATATGTGGAAATCGCGCGCCGCCATCGATTACAGCAGAGGCGGCAAGATCAATGCCGACGTGCGGATCGCTTCGCTCCAGCAATGGGGCGCGATCCAGAACATGCTCGCCGGCATCGACAACGTCACCGGCGTTACCGTGAATGCCATGGATATCGGCGATGCACAGGTCACCCTGTCCTATACCGGCAGTACCGAACAGTTGCGCGAAACATTGGCCGATGCGGGCCTCACGCTTGCGCCGGTGAGGGGCCAGTCCAGCTGGACGCTGGCGATGAATGATGGCGGCCCGGATGGCTCCGGCGGCCCTAACGCAGGTCCTCCGTGACGCGGGGAATGGCGTCCCAGCTCGTCCTTCCTCTCGAACCCAACAATGCGATGACCCGCGCCGATTTCATTGTCGCGCCCGGCAACGCCCCGGTACTGGCATTCCTCGATTCCTATCCCGCCTGGCCGGTGCCGGCCGCCGCCCTTTATGGTCCCTCCGCTTCAGGCAAGACCCATCTTGCCCGCATCTGGGCCGAGCAGTCGGGCGCGGTTCTTTTGGACGCACGGACCCTGCGCGACGCCGCCACCGGACCGGCTGTCATCGAAAATGTGGATTCCACCTTCAGCTTCGCCCATGAACCCGCGGTTTTCGCCATGTTGGAAGCGGGTGCGCCGCTCCTTCTCACCGGGCGGACGGCGCCACCTTTTTGGCCGGTCTCGTTGCCGGACCTGGGCTCCCGATTCCGCGCCCTTTTGGCGTTTGAATTGGGGAAATCCGATGAGGCGCTGCTGATGGCGCTGGCGGTCAAGCTGTTTGCCGACCGCCAGTTGACGGTTCCCGAAAGCGTGGTCCTGCATCTGGTCCGGACCCTGGAACGGTCGCCGGCCGCCCTGCGCGATTTCATCGCGCGGGCCGACAAGGCCGCTTTGGAAGCGCAAAAACCGATAAATCTTCAACTGATTCGGGCACTTATGACCGATTAACGCATTTTGTCACGACAAGTTTACCGCCATGGCCTAAGCTTGACCCCATGTCCGTCCAGCCCCAAGCCGCCAATGATGCGCCGGAACGCGCATCCGCCGAAAACCCGCTTTCTACCGGCGAAGTGGTGATGCTGGATCACCATGGCGGCAATACCAGTTTCGACCCGGTCAGTCCCAACCGTTTCGTCAATCGGGAATTATCCTGGCTGGCCTTCAACCGGCGGGTGATCGAGGAAGCCCAGAATCGCCGCCACCCTTTGTTCGAGCGGGTGCGCTTTCTTTCCATCTCCGCCTCCAACCTGGACGAGTTCTACATGGTCCGCGTCGCGGGCCTCAAAGGCATGGTGCGCGCGGGTGTCGCGACCCCCAGCGCCGACGGCCTCAGCCCGGCCGAACAGCTGGCGCGCGTGGATGAGACTGCCCGCCAGCTGATCACCGATCAGCAGCGTGTCTGGGCGGTGCTGGACCAGGAGCTCCGCGGCGAAGGCGTCAGCATCGTCACCGGCGGGGAGCTCCATGCGGGCGACCGCGCCTGGCTCAATGCCCAGTTCGCCGAACAGATTTTCCCGGTGCTCACCCCCCTCGCCATCGATCCGGCGCACCCCTTCCCCTTCATCCCCAATCTGGGCTTCACCATCGCCCTTTCGCTCACCAACCGGCGGGACGGCAAGCATTTCTCCGCCCTGATCCCGGTGCCGCCCCAGCTCAAGCGCTTCATCCGGCTGCCCGATACGGGAAGGCGGGTACGCTTCATCCCGCTGGAAGAAGTGATCGCGCTGCATTTCGACAATCTCTTTCCCGGCCATGATGTCAGCGGCTGGGGCATGTTCCGCATCCTGCGCGACAGCGACGTGGAAGTGGAGGAGGAGGCGGAAGACCTGGTGCTGTTGTTCGAGACCCTGCTCAAGCGCCGGCGCCGCGGCAGCGTCATCCACATGAAATGCTCCAAATCCATGCCGGGGGGGCTGCGCCATTTCATCGCCAGCCATCTCGACCTGGACGACAGCGAAATCGTGATCATCGAAAACCTGATGGGGCTTTCGGACCTAACCAAGCTGATCCTGCCGGAGCGCCCCGATCTTCTGTTCAAGCCTTACATCCCCCGCTTTCCCGAGCGCATACGCGACCATGGCGGCGATTGTTTCGCCGCCATCCGGGAAAAGGATATGATCGTCCATCATCCCTTCGAGAGCTTCGATACGGTGGTGCAGTTCCTGCGCCAGGCCGCGGCCGCTCCCGATGTGGTGGCGATCAAGCAGACATTATACCGGACCAGTTCCGACAGCCCGATTGTCCAGGCGCTGATCGAGGCGGCGGAAGCCGGCAAGTCGGTCACCGCCCTGGTCGAACTCAAGGCCCGCTTCGACGAAGCCGC
>CAZEFQ010000042.1:0-23186 GCA_964511505.1 uncultured Rhizobium sp. | reverse complement strand
TACGACGCGGTGCGCGATCTCCTCACCGGCGACGCCGTCTCGCAGGTGCATCGCGGGCTGCTGCCGTTCCGCGTCTGGCAGATCTTCGACCAGATGGTCGGCTTCGCGGCGGCCGGCAAGACCGCGCAGTTCGTGTGCGCGGCCGGCGTGCTCGCGCACTACGTCGGCGACGCGTGCCAGCCGCTGCACATTTCCTATCTGCACGACGGCGATCCCGCGCGCGCGCAGTCGAAGACCGTGCACCACAAGAACGGGACTGTCGAGACCGTCAAGACGGCGCTCGGCGTGGGCGTCCACAGCGCGTACGAGGACGAGATGGTGAACGCGCACCGCCAGGACATCCTCGACGGCCTGGCGAAGACGAAGAAGGTGTTGAAGTCGGAGGTGATCGCCACCGGCTTCGACGCGGCCGCCGCGACCGTCGCCCTCATGCGCGCCACGTTCACGCGCATTCCGCCGGCGGCCATCGTCGCGGCGTTCGTCGCCTACACGGGCGCGAAGAAGGATCGCGCCGACGCATTCTGGAAACAGTTCGGCACCGGCACGCTCAAGTGCATGCAGGACGGCACGCACCTCGTCGCCAGGCTGTGGGAGAGCGCGTGGACGACAGGGACCGGCGAATCGACCGCCGGGAGCACGGCGGCGCTGACGCCAAAGGCCGCGATGCGCATCGTCGCCGACCGGCAGTTCCTGCCGTCGATGTCCATCGCGCACATCGGGTCGGTGCTGAAGCGGCCCGGTGCTGACGCGTAGTGCAGGCCTTCAGGCCTGCCGTTCGGCGGACCTGAAGGTCCGCACTACATCGTCTACGGCGCGGCCGGATGCTGGCCCTGCGCGCTCGGCGGACTGACGGCGGGCGGCGGGACGGGCAGGCCGCGCGCGGCGAGGACCTGACGCAGAAACGCCGCCGCTTCGGGATAGCGCTTCAGCACGTTCGGCGTGTACTCGACGCCGTCGGCGACCGTCAGCGGCGTCCACCCTTTCTTGTTCACGACGTCCGGCCTCGCGCCGTGGTCGAGCAGGAACTTCGCGACCGCGATCGACCCGGCGCGATACATGGCGCCGTGCAGCGCCGTCTCGCCGTTCGCATCGACGTCTGACGGCGATCCGCCGCCGGCCTCGTACGCGAGCGTCACGGCCGCGAGCGCTTCCTCGTCGGTCCCGGGATTCTCGCCCGGCGCCCAGATGCCCACGCCCGCCGCCGCCATCAGCGCCGTCGTCTTGTCCTCGGTGGTGAGCGCGGGGTTCGCGCCGTACTCGAGCAGGACGCGCATCAGCGGCACATCGACGGATTTCGCCGCCAGCAAGAACGGCGTCGCGCCGACGCGGTCGAGCATGTTGCGGAAGCCGTCCTTCGGCTCCTTCCGCTCGCGCGCGTCCACGTCCGCGCCGTAGTCGAGCAGCGTGCGCGCGAGGTCGAGGCTGTCGAGGCTGCCGGTCGGCACGGCGCCGGGAATGTTGCTGCCGGTGTTGGGACGCCGGCTCCACACGAGCTGGTGGAGCGGCGCCCAGCCCTGCGCGTCGGCGTTCGGATCCGCGCCGCGATCGAGCAGGAACGCCGCCGTCTCGTAGTGCGCGTTCATGATCGCGAGCGTGAGCGCGCTGGTGCCGTCGGGCAGCGCGTCGTTCACGTCCGCGCCCGCGTCGAGCAGCGCGCGCGCCGCCTCGACGTGCCCCGCGCGGACCGCGAACAGGTACGCGGAAAACGCGCCGCTCGCCGTGCGCGCCTTCACGTCCGCGCCCGCCGCGACGAGCGCGCCGATGGCGCCGACGTTGTTCTCGGCCGCCGCCCACATCAGCGCCGTCTGGCCCTTCCAGCGCTCGCGCGCGTTGACGTCCGCGCCGTGCGCCAGCAACACGCGCACGGTCGGCACCGACCCGGTGCGGGCCGCCGTCATCAGCGCCGTCTCGCCTTCGGGCAGCGCCGCGTTCGCGGAGGCGCCGGCCGCGAGCAGCGCCTGGACGATCGCGGCGTCGCCGTTGCGGCAGGCGAGATAGAGCGGCGTGATGCCGTAGCGCGTCGCGGCCGTCGCCCTCGCACCGGCCGACAGCAGCATCGCCGCGATCTCGGGTGAATGATGCTCGAGCGCCGCATGCAGCGCCGTCGTCCCATCCGGCTCGGACGCGTTGACATCGACGTGCTGCCGCAGCAGCGACCGGACGGCGGCGGCATCCGCATTCGCCGCCGCGTGGATCAGCGGCGCGGCGTCGGTTGCGGCAAACGCGCGTGCGCCGACCGCGAGTAGAGCGACCGCGAGCGCAAACGCAAAGGCGCGGCGCATCACGCCTCGAGATCGAGCGCGCCGTTGCTGTCGCCGAGCGCGCTGGACGGAATGCCCGATCGCCGCAGCATCGCGACCAGCACGTTCGTCATCGGCGTGTCCTTCGGCGCGGCAATGTGACGATCGCCCTTGAGCCCGCCGCCGAACACGACGAGCGGCAGATCCGTGTGCGCGTGCAGATTCGGATTGCTCAGCCCGGCGCCGTAGAGGAACATCGCGTGGTCGAACAGCGTGCCGCCGCCGTCGGGCGTCGATCGCAGTTTCTCGAGGAACTTCGCGAACAGCTCCGCCTGGTAGACGCCGACCTTCGCGTACTTCGCGAGCTGCTCGGGCCGATCGCCGTGATGCGACAGCGTGTGGTGCCCTTCCGTCACGCCGATCTCGGGATACGTCCGGAAGTTCAGCTCGCGGCCCAGCATGAAGGTGACGACGCGCGTGATGTCGGCGCGGAAGGCGAGCCACTGCATGTCGAAGAGCAGGCCGACGTGCTCGTCGAACCGCTCGGGCGTGCCCATCGGCCGCTCGAGCGCCGGCAGGACGTCGGCGGCGCCGGCCTTCTCGGCCGCCTGGATGCGGCGTTCGACCTCGCGCACCGCGTCCACGTAGTCGGTGACGGTCGCGCGGTCGTCGGTCCCCAGCGTGCCGAGCAGCCGCGCCAGATCCTGGTTCACCGAGTCGAGGATGCTGCCGTCCTCGCGCACCTGCGCGAGACGCTGTGCCGGCGTGCCGCCGTCGCCGAACAGCCGCTCGAACACGACCCGCGGATTGCTCTCGGTCGGCAGCGGCGTCGTCGGCGAGCTCCACGACAGCGTGTTCATGTAGACGCACGCGTAGCCGTTCTCGCAGTTGCCCGCGAGGTAGTTGATGTCGAGCGCGAGCTCGAGCGACGGCAGCGCGGTGTCGGCGCCGAGATGCGCGGCGGCGATCTGATCCGCCGACACGCCGTTCTGCACGTCGGCGCCCTCCGTGTGCTTCGGGTGCACGCCGGTGAGCCACGTGCTCGTGCTCCGCGTGTGATCGCCGTTGGCGCCGTCCTTGAGCACGTCGGCCTGATGCTGCAGCGTGCCGGAGACGACGACCATCTGGCTGCGGAACGGCGCGAACGGCGTGAGAATCTGCGAGAGCTGCAGCCCCTGCCCCACGCTCGACGGCGTCCAGTAGTTGATGCCCTTGAAATTCATCGACACGCCGTTCGGCAGGTAGACGAACCCCAGGCGCCGCGGCGCGGCGGGCGCGGCGCCGAACGCGGACGCGGCCGGCACCATCGCGTCGAGGAGCGGCAGCGCCAGCGTGGTGCCGACGCTCTTGAGGAACGTCCGCCGCGGCAGCGATTTATTCGTGAGGAACATTGGACGCCACCTTGCTCTGTTCGTGCGCGGCGCGAGGCGCCGGCATCCGCATCTGGAACGGCGCGCTCTGGACGACGCCGAGGATCAGCCCGGTCGTGAAGCGATAATCGCGCTGCGCCGCCGCGCGGACGATGCCGCGGACGGCGGGCTCGTCGTAGTACTCGACGCCGCGGCCGATCGCGTACGTCAGCAGCTTCTCGGCGATCGTCGTGACGATGCGATCCGGATGTGCGAGGAGCGCGGCGCGGAGGCCGTCGGCGCCCGTGAAGGTCGCGCCGTCGGGCAGCGCGCCCGACGCGTCGATCGGCCCCGCGTCTTCGCCGAGCGTGCGCGCCTTGCCGACCGCATCGAACCGCTCGAGCGAGAAGCCGATCGGATCCATCATCGCGTGGCAGCCGGCGCACGCCGGGTTGGCGCGATGCGCCGTCATGCGCGCGCGCATCGACAGCACGGCGCCCGCCGTGCCCGTCGATTTCAGCTCCGGCACGTTCGGCGGCGGCGGCGGCGGCGGCGTGCCGAGCAGGTTCTCGAGAATCCACTTGCCGCGCACGATCGGCGACGTGCGATCCGGATGCGACGTCACCGTGAGGATGCTCGCCTGCCCGAGCAGCCCGCGCCGCATGCTCCCCGCCGGCAGCTCGACGCGCCGGAACTCGGTGCCCTTGACGCCGGCGATGCCGTAGTGGCGCGCGAGCCGCTCGTCGAGGAACGTGTAGTCGGCCGTCAGCAGCTCGAGCGCGCCGCGATCTTCGCGGACGATGCTCTGAAAGAACAGCTCCGTTTCGCGCTGCATCGAGTTCCGCAGCGCGGCGTCGAAGTCGGGGAAGTCGAACGACACCGGGTTGATGGCGTCGAGGTTGCGCAGGTAGAGCCACTGGCCCGCGAAGTTCGTGACGAACGCCTCGGCGCGCGGGTCAGCGACCATGCGCCGCACCTGCTGTTCGAGCACCGCAGGCTCGTGCAGCCGATTGCGCGCCGCCACCGTCAGCAGCTCGTCGTCCGGGATGCTGCTCCAGAGGAAGAAGGACAGGCGCGAGGCGAGCTCGACGTCCGTGATGCGATACGGCGTGCCGGCCACGGCGTGCGCCGGATCGCGCTCGACGCGGAACAGGAACTCCGGGCTGACGAGCAGCCGCTTCACCGCGCGCTCGATGCCCGCGTCGAAGTCGCCGGCCTGTCGTCCTTCCTCATACATCGCGAGCAGCGGCTGGACGTCGGCGTCGGCGACCGGACGGCGATAGGCGCGGCGCGCGAGCGTCGTCAGAATCGTCCGCGCGCACGCGGTCTCGTTCGCGGCGGTGGCGGGACGGCAGACGAAGATCTTCCGCCGGCTCGCGGAGTCGCCGGCGCCGCTCGGGTTGTACGGACCGGCGATCTCGACGCTCCGCAGCGCGTCGCCCATCCGGTTGTCGGGGACGTTGACGTTGGCCGCATACGGCTTGACGAACGGCAGCCGCGCCGTCTCGGCGAGCGCGGCGTCGAGCTTCAGGAACGCGACGTTCAGCCGGTGATCGCCGGCGGCGACGCGCATGCGGACGTCCCAGTGGTCGTCGATGCGATTCCGCGCGGCGCGCTCTTCGCGCGACAGGCGCGGCCCGGTATCGACCTGCGAGATCTGCGGCTGCGGACGCGCGCCGCGTCCCGCACTCGCCTTCGCGTCGCCCGCGGCGGCCTTCGCCGGCGCCGGCGCAACCGGCTTCGGCGCGTAGCCCGGCACGGTGAAGACGCGGATCTGCGTGCCGTCGAGCGTCACCTCGAGCTGCTGGTCTTCGCGGAACACCGGGACGTTTTCGAGGATGTCGCGCGCCAGCCGCACTTTGACGACGTACTCGGCGTCCATCGGGAAGTGGTAGTCGAGCGAGACGCCGCCGCGCGTGCCGACCGGCAGGCCATCGACGCGCTCGTCCTGCTGCAGGTCGTCGCGCAGGCGCACGGCATCGACGTTGGGAAACGGCGGAGGCGTCCCGACCGCGAGGCGGCTGACCTTCTGCGCCGCCGCGAGGTAGCGCTCCATCAGCGTCGGCGACATTTTCAATACGCCGGCGATGTTGTCGAACCCATAGCTCGCATCGTCGGACGGCAGGAGCGAGGAGACGTCCACCGAGAGGCCGAGCAGATCGCGGACCGCGTTGGCGTACTCCGCGCGGTTGAGGCGATGCAGCGGCTGCGTGCGTCCCGGGTCGGGGTACGCCGCGCTGTAGCGATCGAGGCCGTCCTCGAGCCACGCGGCGAAGCCGTTCATCGTCTCGCGATCCGGGCGTGCGCGGCCAGCGGGCGGCATCAGGCCGCCGCGCACCTGGCGGACGACGCGCTCCCAGACGTCGGCGTGCGCGCCGAGGTCCGACAGCGGGAGATCGTCGAACGCCACCGGCACCGTCCCGCGGCGTTTCAGATTCTGGTTATGGCAGGTGATGCAGTAGCGGCGGAGCAGGTCCTGCTGGGTGCTCGCGGCGTCGGCGGCCCGGACGCGCGCGGGGCTCGAGGCGGCGACGAGCGACGCCGCAATGCCGGACGCGATCAGGACGGACAAGCGCCTGCGCATGGGCCCGAGGGGGATCCTAAACCTTTCTAGTCCCCAGTCTCCAGTCCGTTCAGGACGGCTCGCGTCCACCTGAGGTCGCCCCGTGCCGCCAGAAACGGCGGCATCTGGGCCAGGCGCGGCCCGGTACTCAGTAGAATCGGCGGGCTCACGTGAGCCGTTCTCGGCAGGTTCTGCGCGCGTGATGCGGGGGCCGTGAATCGCTCGTTCAGTGTGGAAACCAGCCGCTGCCCACGAGCGTCACGTTTCTGGCGGCGTGCCAGCAGACGCCCCCGACCTGGTCGGTGTCCGTCGCGCCGCCGTCGGCGACCGTCCAGAGCGGCGGGACCGCGACGTTCACCGCGACGGCGACGGATCAGAACGGGAGCACGAAGTTCCCCGGCCAGATCGGCCTGAAGATCGACCAGTGCGGCGGGCTGGATCCACTGGCGGGCGGCACCGGGGTGTCGCCGGTCACGACGATGTTCACCGCCGCCAGTGTCGTCCAGGACTGTGACGGCACCGTCACGGCGACGATTCCCGGCAACACCGCGACGGCCAGCGTGACCGTCGTGCCGGCGAGCAGCAAGCTCGTGCCGATGACCCCGGCCGGCGCGTCGAGCTCGATACCAGGCTACATGGCGATGTCCATTCAGCCCGACGTCAGGCCGCCGACCTACAGCTACACGATTGCCGCCAACGGCATCACGTTCACCGAAGTGATGTACAAGCTCGAGGTCGATTGCCCCGCGCCGACGTCCACGATCACCGGCGCGATGATCTCGCCGAGCTCAGGCAATCACAATCAGTACTACGTGCGCTATTCGCCAGGTGTCGGCAAGGACACCATTCAGTTCAAGTGCGACGGCAAACCAGGCGGGACGGCGCATTTCACCGTCAGAGACATCGGCAACGGCGGGGTGGTCAACGGCGAGGCGAAGGATGTCACCGTCACGGGACCGATGAAGCCGTAGAGCCTGCTCGCGAGCTACGCGTCGTTCGGGATCAGGGCATTCGGCAGGCGAAGTTCTCCGCCTCGTCGATGCTTCCGGTGCCCTTGTAACGCGCCACCTGCGGGTACGGACAGAGCGGCCGTGTCCGATCGACCTTTCCCGCCGTCAGGTGGGCCGCGATGACCTGTTCGGGCGCCTTGCCCTTCTCCACCCACTGCTCGAGCGCCGTCAGCATGTCGAAGGTATTCGGCCCGTCGCCGCCGCCGCAGTGCCCCATCCCCGGCACCATGAACAGGCGATACCAGTCCTGGGTCTTCGCGACGCCGCCCATCGTCTCCTGCACCGCCTCGTAATACGCGATGCTGGCGCGCGAGGGGATCGTCGTGTCGGCCCATCCCTGGTACGTGAGGAGCTTGCCGCCGTGGAACCTGAACGGCTTGAGGTTCGGGTCGTTCGCGTTGATGATCCCGCCGTACGCGTTCACCGCGCGGGTGACATCGGTCTTCGCGTCGAAGTTGCGCCAGTCCCAATTCGGGTCTTCGAACACGATGTACTTGAACTGACCGACGCCGTCGCTGTTCGGATCCGGGCCGCCGGTCAGCCCGCCCCACCCCAGCTCGCCGCCGCGCTCCAGGCCCAGGAACACTTCCGATCCCGTCCGCGGATCGGGCGCCATGATCTTCTTCGCCGTCTCCACCTGCGCGGGCGTCAGGCATTCCGGCCCATCGGCGCCCGTGCACTGCAGCACCTTGGGATCGAAGTGACAGCGAGTCGGGTCGTCGATGAGGCCGTCCTTCAGCCCGTCCAGGGCATCGCACGCGTCCAGTACGGCCTTGTGAATCGCCGGGTACTTGGCGCGCGGGATCGAGCTCTGCGGGTCCTCGAGCGCGGCCTGCCCCACCCAGACGACGCCGGACAGCAGCTGCGGCTGGATGTGCGGCGCCGCGCCGGCAATGATGCCGTTGAAATCGGCCGGGAACCGCTGCGCCTCCTGCAACGCCTGCCGTCCCCCAGTCGAGCAGCCATTGAAGTACGACTGCTGGGGCCCGCTGCCGTAGAACGCGCCGACGAGGGCCTTGGATACGACGGTCATCTCGTGGACCGAGCGATAGCCGAAGTCGATCAGCTTCTCCGGATGGCCCATCGCGAAGCGGGCGCCAGGGGTGCTATGCCCCGTGTCGGTCGAGCTCGTCGCGTACCCGCGGCGCAGCGCCTGCGCCATCGCGGGATAACTGATGGTGCCCGCGAAGCCGCCGTTGCCCACGGCTTCGTACTTCCCGTTCCATCCCGCCGCGGGCAGCCACACTTCGACCTTGATGTCGGAGTCCGACGAGGGCATGAGCGTCGCGCTCACCCGGCAGAAGGCCGGCAGATCGGCAAAGGCCTGGCCGCGGCCCCGCCCGCCCGCGCGTCCCGGCGCCGCCGGTGGCGTGAATCCGCCAGCCGCCACGCTCTGGGCCGACGTGATCGTCGTGTTCGGCAGCGCCAGCGTCGACAGGCTGTCGCACGACGTTCCGCCCGCCGCAACGATGGGGCGGGGAGTCGCCATGGCGAGTCCGAGCACACCGGCACAGACACTTCCCAGCAACAGCGCTCTCATGACTTTCATCAGCGACTCTCTTGTTGATCAGGAGTATATGACCTGCCCCACAATCCGCTACACGGACAAATAGTGTTCGTCCAAACATCATCGCGACACTTCCCATTGAAGCTTTCGATGAGACCAGGCAGCGAGCGGTCGACTTCGATCGCCACGCATTCGCGCGTGAAGTCGTCGACGATGTTCAGCACACGCGTCCCACTCGAGTCGGGTTGAAGCCGTGGCGTTCACCGCCCTCGCCACAAGGAATTCGGCGACAAGACCTCGCCACGTATTACTCAAGAAATCCGAGGCCGCCCACCGCCGGAAATCGTCAACACCGAAGCCTAACGGCGCCCCGCCCGCGTGAAAGCCGGTTGAAGATTGAATCGTCATGATTCTTCGACTACATCCTGCAGACGAGCGGATTGTGATCGCTCGCTTTGGCGACAGTCGGCGACGACAACACCTCGCACTGGATGGCGGCGAGGTCGATGCCGCGCAGCAGAAAGCCGTCGGAGTGGTACGGGGTCGAGGCATTACGCCTCCATCGGAGCGTCTGAGGCAGCGGCTCCTCTCGATGGGTGTCGCGCCAGGCGACACAGAGTCCACGGCGTCGGAATTCCTGGAGCGCGACTAACTCCGCCTGCTCATTCGCGAGCGGTTCAGTCGATAGCCGTTCACCGAAGGATGTGAAGTTGAAATCGCCGCCAATGACGAGCGGCACGCCCGACGGCACGGCGTCACAAATCGACGCGACAATCGCTCGACACTGTTCCACGTAGGCTACTCGGGGCTTGGATGTCGGCGCGTGAACCGAGAAGACATACCAAACCTCGGACGTCTTCTCGCACGTTCACCGCGCGCCTACGACCCAGCCGTCGAACCCGTCGATGGGAACCGGCACCAGCGTACCGTGACGAGCGAGCACCGCGCTGCCCCAGTCATAGGAAGGGACCGCGCGGCAGCAGACATTGTCCTGTCCCAGTTCCTTCAACGAGGCTTCCTGCAGCAGGACGATGTCCGCGTCCAGAGTATTGGCGAGCGCTAACGCCGCTGTTGTTCCTGTGCCGTGGGCAACGTTCCAGGTCAGCACGATCACGCGAGGGCCGCATCAGCTAACTGCGCCGCGAGAGGTTGATTCGAGGGCAGGGTCGCCACCCATCACAACGGGCGACTACGTCGTTCGGGCCCGAACTGACGGACCTGTGGCTTGTCGGTTGCCCATCCGTACTGACTGCTCAGCCGGCTGAAGAGCGACTTCGGTCAAGTGCGCAGCAAAACGTGACGGCCTGGGCCGGTAATCTTAGCGAAAATGGCCGAACCCGCGTCATTCAATGCCGAAGAAACGCGGGTTCTCGCCAAGCCTCGGCCGCTCAGTCGTCGAGTAACTGCGCCAAATTCGACAAGAATCAGATTCACGCATACAAAACGCTTGACAATCTCGACGTTGGCTTGCGATACTGCCGCTGTTTCTGAGATATGAATCGAATTCGTGTCCAGACAACGAAGGGCCCGGTGGTGGAACACCGGGCCCCACGGTAGTAGACCCGAGCTGGCGCCCGAGCCGACTTCGCAACTGCCAATATGGCAGATTCCGGAATTCGGGGCAACGCCAGCTCACTCAACCGGGCCAAGGAGGCCCACCGCCATGAGTGATCTGAAGATCGAGTGCCCCAAGTGCAATCATCCCTTCGAACTGACCGAGGCCCTGGCCGGACCAATGCTCGAAGCCGAGCGCCGGAAGGCACGGGAGGAAGCCGAGCAAACCGTCGCGTCCCGGACTGACATAGCGGTCGCCCACGCCCTGGAGAAGGCTCGCGCGGAAACTGCCGCCACGGTCGCGAGCATGGAGCAGCAGAAGCGGACCGCGGAGGCAGAGGTCCAAAGGGCCCGCGACGCTGAACTCGCCGCACTCAAAGCGAAACAGGAGGCGGAGGACGCTAAGCGTAGCGTCGAAGTGGAAGTTGCGCGTCGCGTCGCGGAGCAGACCAATGCCATGGCGAATCGGCTGCGCGACGAGGCGGCGAAGCAGCACGCTCTGGAGCTGGAGTCGGAGCGCCGGCATGCGGCCGATGCGCGGGCTGCTCTCACCGCCGCACTGGCCAAGGCGCAGGAGACGAGCGACGCCACCGTGGCGGAGATGAAGCGTCAACTGGATGCCCGCGAGGCGGAGGTTGCCAAGGCCCGTGACGCAGAGCTGGCTGCTCTCAACGCGAAGCAGGACGCCGAGAACGCAAAGCGCGCCATCGAGGTCGAGGTCGCCAGGCGTGTTGCCGAGGGCGTGACGGCGGCGACCGACAGGGCGCGCGATGAGGCCGCCGCTCGGTACGCCACCGAGCTGGAGAGTGTCCGCGGTGCGCTCGCGGAACAGGAAGCGAAGCTCTCCGAAGCGCGCGAGGCCGAAATCGCTGCGCGGCGCGCAATCCGCGAAGCGGAGGAAGCAAAGCGTGAAACCGAGCTGCTCGTCGAGCGCCGCCTGGACGAAGAGCGCGGCAAGGTGCGGGAACAGGCGCTCAAGGAGCGCGACGACGAGTATCGGCTGAAGGTCCAGGAGAAGGAACTGCAGCTCCAGGAGCTCAAGCAGAAGCTCGATGAAGCGCAGCGCAAGGCGGAACTGGGTTCTGTGCAGCGCATGGGCGAAGTGCTCGAGGTAGATCTCTTCGAGACTCTCAGCCAGGCATTCCCGACCGATGACATCGAACGCGTCAAGAAGGGCCAGAAAGGCGGCGACCTCATTCAGACCGTTCGCAATTCATCGGGCGTGGCCTGCGGGCGCATCAAGTGGGAGAGCAAGCACACCCAGAACTGGAGCGCCACCTGGCTGCCCAAGCTTCGCGAGGACCAGCGCGAGCACAAGTGCGACGTCGCCGCGCTCATGACCGAGACTCTTCCAGCCGGCGTCTCCCACTTCGATCTGATCGATGGCGTCTGGGTGTCCGGTATCGCCACGGTCGTCCCCATGGCAACGGCGCTTCGCCGAGGACTGATGGAGACGTCAGTGGCGCGGCGCGCAGCGGCCGGCGCTGACTCCACCAAGGACCGCGTGTACGCCTACCTCACCGGGCAGGAATTCAAGGCTCGCGTGCAGGGAATCGTGGAACCGGTGATCGAGATGCGGAGTTCGCTGGACGCCGAGAAGCGCGCGGCCGCACGCCAGTTCGCTGCACGGGACAAGCAGATCGATCGTGTGGTCACCGGTCTGTCGGGCATGTATGGCGACCTGCAGGGAACGGTGGGGCCGAGCCTCCCGAGTGTCACCGGCCTCGCCCTGCCCGAACCCGCCGTAGTCGCCGAAGCAGACTCGGCCACGTCTCCTGACGCCGGTGCTCAGGACGACGCGCAGGTGCACTGATCATGATGAAGCCCCTCGGCGAAGTCGCGTCCATCTCAACCGCATACCCGTTTCGCGGCAAAGTCGATTCGGAGGCGGGCGGCGACGTGGCCGTCATCCAGATGCGGGATGTGGATCCCGACTTCGCCGAGGGGCCCCCAAACCGGAGGACTGTCTGGGTGCGCAATGAAGGCGCCAGGTTCGACCGCCACCTGATCCGAAAGGGCGACCTGCTCTTTCAATCCAGAGGCTCACGGCATCCTGCGATGGTGGCTGCGGACGAAGTCCGAGCGATTGCCGGCAGCGGCGTGCACGTCATCAGGGTCGATCCGGCCTTCGTCATCCCGCAGTACCTGTGCTGGTGGATCAACCATCCCAGCACGCAGAAGAAGTTGGCGACGGACATCGCGCGGGGCAGCAACGTCCCGTTCGTATCGAAGGCTGATCTCGAACGCTTTGAGGTGCCGGTGCCACCGATCGCGGTGCAGCGGCAGATCGTCGAGGTGGATCGTCTCCGTACTCGCGAGCGCGCGCTCGGCAAGCGACTCGAATCGCTGCAACAACAACTCGTGGACAGCGTGACGCTCAGCGCCGCCGTTCACAAAAGATCACGGGAGCAGTAAGTCATGGCAGACCAGAAGAGCATCAACGACGCCGTGTGGCGCGCCTGCGATACGTTTCGCGGGACGATCGACCCTTCGCAATACAAGGACTACATCCTCGTGATGTTGTTCCTGAAATACCTGTCGGACCTCCACAAGGAGAAGCTCGAGGAGTATCGGGCTCGCTACGGTGGAGACATGGAGCGAATCGCACGCGCGATGTCTCGCGAGCGCTTCGTGCTCCCGGCGGAGGCCGACTTCGACCATCTGTACGCTCAGCGAGGACAAGCCGACATCGGCGAGCGGATCAACAAGGCGCTTGCCTCGATTGAAGATGCCAACAAGGGCAAGCTCGAAGGCGTGTTTCGCAACATCGACTTCAACAGCGAATCGAACCTCGGTGAAACCAAAGAGCGGAACGCACGCCTGGTGCACCTCCTGGAAGACTTCAACGATCCGCGGCTCGACTTGCGCCCCTCCAATGTGGGACACCGGGATGTCATCGGCGACGTTTATGAGTACCTCATTGGCAACTTCGCGTCTGACGCCGGTAAGAAGGGCGGCGAGTTCTACACGCCTGCGGAGGTCTCGCGCCTGCTAGCGGAGATCGTGGCGCCGAAGGCAGGCGATCGAATCTGCGATCCCTGCTGCGGATCCGGCTCACTACTAATCCGTGCCGGACGGGCGGTCGGTTCGGACGACTTCTCTCTCTACGGCCAGGAACTGAACGGAGCGACTTGGGCGCTCGCGCGCATGAACATGTTCCTCCACGGGCTCGACAACGCCCGGATCGAGCGCGGCGACACGATCAGGAACCCCAAGCTGATCGAGGACGATCGCCTCACGAAGTTCAACGTTGTTGTCGCCAACCCGCCGTTCTCGCTCGACAAGTGGGGTGCGGACACCGCCGCACAGGACAAGTACAACCGCTTCTGGCGCGGCATTCCGCCGAAGAGTCGCGGCGATTACGCGTTCATCTCGCACATGGTGGAGACAATGACCGAAACCGACGGTCGCGTAGGCGTCGTGGTGCCTCACGGTGTGTTGTTTCGTGGCGGCTCGGAAGGACTTATCCGCCAGCGCTTTATCGAGGAGAACCTGCTCGATGGCGTGGTCGGCCTCCCATCGAACCTGTTCTTCGGCGTCGGCATTCCGGCGGCGCTGATGTTCTTCCGGCGCAACAAGGCAGACGCGAACGTGTTCTTCATCGATGCAAGCCACGAATACGCTGAAAGCAAGAATCAGAACAAGCTTCGCGAGGAGGATATTGCCAAGATCGTCGCCACTTGGCACGCTCGTCAGGAGGTGCCCAAGTACGCGCACGTCGCGACCCACGAAGAAATCAAGGAAAACGAGTACAACCTCAATATTCCTCTGTATGTCGATACGTTTGAAGAAGAGCCTCCTATCGACCTCGACGCCGTGAAGAGCCGCATTATCGACATCGAGCGCGAGCTCGCTGTAACGAGAGCTGCCCTTACAAAGGCGTTAGAAGGTTTGGGGTTGTGATCAGCGGGGTGACAGGCGCTCGTGTCGGCGATGTCGTTGCCGCTGTCAAGGCCGGCGTAAGTCCCCTCTGCGACACAGCTGCACCCGCTCCAGATGAATATGGAGTGCTGACTCTGGCGGCTGTCACCTCTCGCAAGATTGAGAGGCACCTTGCCAAGAGATTGGATGCAGCGAAAGTCAACCCAAAGTGGCCCACCGTCCGGAGTGGCACAATTCTGATGACTCGGGCCAGTGGCAGTCGTGACTTGGTCGGTGCTTGTGTACTTGTCGAGAAGGATGAGCCGCGACTGATTCCGCCTGACACGGCCTGGATTCTCGAAACCGCGAATGGTCACTCAGCACGATACTTGGTGGAGTTCCTCCGATCACCACGCGGCCGCAAGGCCATTCATGAGATCACACGCGGCAGTAGCGGTATTTGGAAGATTTCCCAGCGTTCTTTTCTTGGTTTGAGACTTCCGGCTGCCAACGAGCGTGTCGAATGCGCTGTAGATCGTCTGGCTGCGAGCTTTGATGCTGCGACAGCAACCTGGACCCAGCTGCTTGATGCCAAGCGCGAATTTAGGCGCGGCCTGATGCAGCAGCTGCTCACGGGCAGAAAGCGCTTCCCGGAGTTTGCTCGATCCAACGAGTCTCAGTTTGGACAATTCGGAACTGTCCCGAAGGACTGGTGTGTTGTTCACATCTCGGAAATCGCACGAGAGATCAAGATCCGCGGCGAGATCGAAGGGTCTGTTGTCTACTCGTGCACGAAGCACGAAGGGCTTGTGCCGTCCCTTGAGTACTTCGGGAGACAGGTCTTCAGCCGTAACCTGGATGGATACAAGCGGCTGCAGGAGGGCGACTTTGCGTACGCCACGAATCACATCGAAGAGGGGTCTCTCGGTCTCCTGCGTAACGGCCAGCCGCCAGGACTCGTCAGCCCGATGTACACGGTCTTTCGGCCCACCGAGAGGGTGAATCCGGAATTCCTGTTCGCCTTGCTCAAAACGGAGTCATACAGGCGGGTCTTTGAGATCCGCATGAGTGCGTCAATAGATCGTCGCGGCAGCCTACGATGGAAAGAATTTTCTCGTATCAAGATCGGCCTGCCGACGATGGAAGAGCAGAAGCGGATCGCGGAGACTCTCCGCCTCCTCGATGTGGAAATCCAGCAACTCGAGCAGTTGCAAGAATTGGTCGAGCTTCAAAAGCGCGCTCTACTCTCAAAACTTCTTTCCGACGAGGCCGTCGCTACATCGTGACCCCTATCCCTGACCAGACGCCGCCGTTCACGGAGGACACCGTCTCGCAGCTCCCAGCTTTGCACCTACTTCAGGAACTGGGCTGGGAGCTGGTGACGCCAGCCGAGGCGTTGAAGCTCAGAGGAGGAAAGCAGGGCGATGTCATTCTCCGACCTGTGCTCGAGCAACAGCTGGGGGCTATCAACCAATTCGAATACCGCGGCCGGACGTACCCGTTCGACCGGTCCGCGATCGAGGAAGCGATTCGGGCACTTACAAACCTGAGTGACGACGGCCTAGTCCGCACGAATGAGAAGGTATGGGAGCTGCTCCGCTTCGGCAAGGGCGTTCCGCAAACGGTGGATGGCGACACCAAGAGCTTTCAACTCAAGTTTGTCGACTGGGAGCATCCCGAACGAAACGTCTTTCACGTGTCCGACGAGTTCGCGGTTGAATCGTCCGGTGCGACCGCCACGCGACGCGTCGACATCGTCCTGTTCGTGAACGGGATCCCCTTCGCGGCCATCGAGTGCAAGCGGCCGGGAGACGTCGGCGGCGAGGACCCTCTCGAACAGGCGATTGCGCAACAACTCCGAAACCAACGTGAACAGGAGATACCAAGACTGTTCCACCACGCGCAGGTGCTCTTTGCGCTCGCCGTGAATCAAGCGAAGTATGGCGCGACCGGTACGCCCTCGCCCTTCTGGCAAGGGTGGCAGGAGCAGCAACTCCAAGAGCCCGAGCTCGTGAAATTGCTTAAGACTCCCCTGGCGCAAGAGGAGGCGGGCCGAACGTTTGCCAGCGACCCACACAGGTTCCGGGGGACGACTGCTGCGGTCGCCCGAGCGTGGCTCGACGGCGTGGTGGCATCCGGCCGGTTGCCCAATGAGCAAGACCGGCTGCTCTGGGCGGTCGCACGGCCCGAGCGCCTGCTGGCGCTTGCGAGCCGGTACACGGTTTTTGAGGGCGGAGCGCGCAAGGTTGCGCGCTACCAGCAGTACTTCACGGTCGAAGACATCATGACCCGCGTCCGTGAACGCGATGAGACGGGGGCCAGACGTGGCGGCCTCGTGTGGCACACGCAGGGCAGCGGCAAGTCCCTCACGATGGTGATGCTGGCTGAGGCGCTCCTTGCCGAGTTCGCGAGTGGACGTCCGCGGGTCGTCCTCGTGACGGATCGCGTCGATCTCGACGACCAGATTTACGGGACGTTCATCGCGAGTGGCGTCGCGACGTCTCAGGCAAAGACGGGGCGCCACCTGCTGGATTTGTTGAGCGGAAATAGAACGCAGGTCGTGACGACCTTGCTGCAGAAGTTCGAGTCCGCAGTCAATGCCCGAGACACGGTGATCGACAGTTCCGAGATTTTCGTTCTCGTAGACGAGGGGCACCGCAGCCAGACAGGCCAGTTCCATGCGGCGATGCGCCGGGTGCTTCCGCGGGCATGCTTCATCGGCTTCACCGGGACGCCAGTGTTCACATCGCAGGTGCCGACCATCGAACGCTTCGGCGGACTCATAGGCACGCCCTACACCATTGATCAGGCCGTCAAAGACAAGGCCGTCGTGCCCCTGCTCTACGAGGGTCGACATGTACACCAACGTGTCGACCAGGTGCCGATCGATCAGTGGTTCAAGAAGTACACAGGTGGTCTTACGGAAGAACAACGCGCTGACCTCAAGCGTAAGTACTCTTCGGCCGATCAGCTCAATCGCACCGAACAGAAGGTTCGCGCGATCGCGTGGGACGTCAGCGAACACTTCCAGACAAACTTCAAGGGCACCGGATTCAAGGGCCAGCTCGTGACGCCGTCGAAGGCGACGGCTCTCCAGTACAAGCGCTTCATGGATGAATTCGGCATGGTGAGCACCGAAGTGCTGATCTCACCTCCTGACACGAGTGAAGGCCAGGAAGACGAAACGGGTGCGAAGGCAGCCGTCGCCAGGTTCTGGCAGGACATGATGCAGCGCTATGGCAACGAGGCACGCTACCAGAAGGACCTTACGGCGCGGTTCAAGTCTGCCGAAGCTCCTGAGATCATCATCGTCGTCGACAAACTGCTCACGGGATTCGACGCGCCGCGCAACGCGGTGCTCTACCTCACCCGGTCTTTGAAGGACCACAAACTGCTTCAGGCCATCGCCCGGGTGAACCGTGTGAGCGAGGGTAAGGACTTCGGCCTGATCGTGGACTACTACGGCGTCCTCGACCACCTCGACGAAGCTATCGATCAGTACACGGGCGAGGCCACCGGTGAGCTGATGGCCCACCTCTATGACGTCCTGAGACCATTGGAACGCGCCGCAGGTGAACTGCCGCAGCGACACAGCGATTTGTGGGACGTCTTCAAGACCGTTGCGCACAAGGGGGACCAGGAGGCGATGGAGAGGCACCTCGCCGATGAACCCCAGCGGCTCCAGTTCTACGAACGCCTCGCCGCTTTCGCCAAGACGCTCCGGCTGGCCCTGGCGAGTCTGTCCTTTTATGAGAACACCGACCCTGACCTCGTCGACCGCTACCGCCGTGATTTGAAGTACTTCATGCAGTTGAGAGCATCCGTCGCCAGGCGCTACGCGGAGACGGTCGACTTCAAGCAGTACCAAGGCCCGATTCAGAAGCTGCTCGACACGTACGTTGGAGCCGACGAAGTGGAAACCCTGGTACAGCCAGTCTCGATTCTCGACAAGGACGCTTTCGCCAACGAGCTGGCGACAGTGTCTGACCCTCGCGCCAAGGCTGAGATCATCGCCAACCGCGTGCGCCGGGCGATTCATGAACACGTCGACGAAGACCCAGTGTTCTACAAGCGGTTCTCGGAACTCATCGACAAGGCGTTGGCCGACGCGAGAGCCGATCGGATCTCGCAACTCGAGCTGTTGACGCTCATGGAGGACATCCGGGATCGAGTGCGCGACCGCCGGGCCTACGAAGATGTGCCGGCCGTTCTCAAGAACCGAGACGTGGCCAAGTCCTACTACGACGTGCTTCGAGACGAGGCAGCGGCTGCCGGCCTCTCAATACCTGACGGCGAGGCTGCTCAGTTCGCGGCTCTGATTGACGACACCATCCGGGCCAGGCGAAAAGTGGACTGGACGGATGATGTCGATGTGCAGAACCAGATGAAGATCGCCATCGAGGACGAGCTATTTGCCTTCAATAAGGCGCACGGCATCGAAATGGGGTTCGACACGATCGACAAAGTACTAGACCGCGTCATCGATGTGGCGCGCCGGCGAGTCCCGTGATGGCCTTCCTCATCGAGCATCGCTCCGTCCATTCAGGCGACGAAGTGCTTTCGTACACTCTCCGGCGAACCGGGCGCCGGCTGACGGTCGGCATCTTCGTGGAACCGGACATGCGGGTCACTGTTCTGTCGCCGCAAGGGGCGCACGTTGACAACGTAGAGCGAATCCTGCGCAAGCGTCTCCCCTGGATCCGGCGCCAACGTCGGGCAATCGAGGCGCTCCCGCCACCACCAGCACCGCGTCAGTGGGTGAACGGCGAGACCCACCGATATCTCGGGCGTCAGTACCGGCTAAGGCTGCTTCCTGGCCGGGAGTCGAAGGTTAGGCTGTTGGGCGCGTACATCCAGGTGACGCTGCCTACCCTCTCAGACCGCCGCGCCATTCAGAAACTTGTTGAAGCGTGGTACCGCCAACGTGCTCATGCGCTCGTCCTCGACCGAGCGAATCGGCTCCTCCGCACGACGACATGGCTCGAGATCGCTGAACTGCCGCCGATCGTGTTTCGGTCGCTGACCCACCGCTGGGCATCAACGACAGCCAAGAGAATTACGTTCAACCCCTACGTAGTGAAGCTATCGTCGGGGTGTCTCGACTACGTTATCGCACACGAACTCGTGCACGTGCGGATCCCGAATCACAGCCCTGCCTACTGGCGGATGCTGGAGCGCGTCATGCCCGACTGGAAGAAGTGGAGAGACAAGCTGGCGCGCGCGGAGATTTGAATGGGATCAGCGACCTGGAGTGCCGCCAGCGATCGCCTCGCGGCTGCGAGCGACTCCAAGGAAGTGAACATTTAACCGCGGAAAAGGAGCCTCGGCGTCGTCGGGCCACAGGTCCAGTTGGCCCACAGCTGGAAGCGCCATGGCTCGCTCGCCTGGTTCTCTCAAGACGCTGACGATGAGCGACCTTAGCGTTCGGCTGTCGAGACGTGCATGACCGTAGTGCGAACCTTGGATGTGATCGAGGCGCTCCTCTGTCAGGGAGCGACCAGCCTCGCGGACGTACCTGACGAACCGTGGTCCGATCTTGAACCGAAGCTCGCTGGCCATTACCAAGCCGCGAACGACGGTGAGTTCGGGGAAGGGGCTGTCATCGCGATTCAGCTCCAACGTTCTCGACAGGATCCCTTCGAAGAACTGGTCTTCGCCAGAGAAAAGCGTCCTTGAGCGACCGTCTGTCGGCCACGCTTCAACAGCGATTGCTTCAAGGTTGAATGTGGTGGTCGACGGCAGCTTCGCGAAGCTCGCCTCGATCGTCTTGTCGTGCTTGAAGGCCCACGTGTCGCCGACTGGCCATACGTCGAACTGCCAACGCCCCCTCTTTAGCTGCAACCCACCAAACCTCGTACGCCGACTCAGAATCGTTCCAAATCGATCTTCGAGATCGGCCAGCGGTGCGCCAGACACGACAACGTCAACGTCTCGTGGTCGCCCTCGTTTTCCCTCAAACACGCGTGCCGCCAGCAGCGATCGAAGGGTTCCCCCAAACAGGACGGCCTGAACGTTGGAGTGGCGTAGTTCGCTAAGCACACCAAGAATTGGCTCCTTCCAAGCAACTCCATCGTGGCGCGAAAGGGCAGCCACTTCTCGGAGCAATGTCTGCTTGAGATCCGCTACTTCAGCGCCCATTGAACAGCTCGGCGTGCAGCCGCTTGGCAAACGAATCCGTCATGCCGCAGATGTAGTCTGTAACCAACTGGAACCGATGATACTGCTCCGGCAGGTCGGTCGGCTCATTGGCGAAATGCCGGAACACCTTGCGGTAGTTTGGGGAGAACAGCGCCGCTGCCTTGCCCGGAAAGGAGAACGAATCTGGATCCTTGTCCTTTGGCATCGCCTCGGCTCCTTCCCAGAATACGTCCATGAGGTCGCCGATGACCTTTCGGCCCATCAGCTCGAGCGTGAGGGTGGAGCGGGTGGGGTAAACGCGCGTTTCTCCCAAGACACGAAGGCATTTGGATAATTCAGCGGCCCCGCTGTCGGACAGCAGTGCCCCTTCGTATTTTCCTTGCATGATTGAATCATATTGCGCTTGAAAGACTTTGAAGGCGGCTCCAACCATCACGCTGATCGCGGCCGTACGAAACGCTGCAGCCTTGATGTCGCCCTCAAGGTCGCTCGGCACTGACGAACCACCGGCCTTCAGGATGTGTTTCTGCAAATCCAAGGCGGCGTGAACTGGGCCCGCGTTCGCGTCCTGAAGGGTATTCTCCACCTCGTTCCACGAAAGCACGTTCTTCTTGATCGCGTCTTCCACGTCGGCCGCCAGGTAAACGATGTCGTCTGCTGCTTCGACGAGGTAGCAGACTGGGTGCCTCGCGTCGCCGGTTCCGGTCTGCTCGCGTACTTCCTTGACAATCGCGGCTTCAGAGGTGAAGTACCCAGGCTTGCGGTGCGCCCGATTCGCGGCCTTGTGGTTGGCCTGATCTGATTGGGCCACGTACTTCCCCAACGCCGACAGCGTTCCGAACGTGAGGTTGAGGCCGGTGTAGTCCGCGAGAATCTGCAACGTGGCGACGAGGCGTAGGGACTGCGCGTTGCCTTCGAACTTGAGAAAGTCCTGAATCTGTTGCTCCGACTTGAGGGTCTCTCGAAGAACCTTCTCGCGGTTGCCTCGGCGGAACCAATCGCGGATGGCGTCTTCCCCGGCGTGACCGAATGGTGGATTACCGAGGTCGTGGATCAGACCACAGGTCGCTGCGATGGCCTCGATCGACCTGTCCATTCCGGGCTCGATCGCCTTTTGATCAAGCAACCAACTGGCCGCCTTCCTGCCAAAGCCCCGCGCCACGCTCGACACCTCGAGCGAGTGGGTCAGGCGCGTGCGTACAGCGTCGTGGGGCTCGAGTGGAAAGACCTGGGCCTTGTCCTGCAGTCGCTTGACCGGTGTTGAGAAAACGGCGCGGTCGAAATCGCGTTCGAACTCGGCTCGATGGTCTCCGGAGATCGTCGACTTCCTGCGCCGATCCGGGTTCAGCAGCTTCTTCCAATTCATTTGCATGGCGAACGTAGTATCGCAGGATACCGTGACGGACGAGGTCACGGCTGGCCCGGACGTTATTGCTGCGCCGCACGGTCGGGACCGCTCGGAGGAAGCTAAAGAACATTGGAGTCGCGAGATGTTCACGAAAATCGTTGAAAAATTCCGTCGGCGCGAGTCGTCTGTGCGGCCGCTGCGCGAATCCACCGGTTGACCCGCGCGTGCGACTGGCGAGCATGACGTCAGCCTGCGCCTTGCAGCGCCTGACGCGACGACGTGCTATTGCCGCACTCGCGGGAACGCGAAGTCCTGCCGGATGCGCGACAGCGCGGCGGGATCGACGACGCGGGTGTCGGCTTTCTCCGGCGCCTTCTCCGAATAGAGCGCGAGCTTCACGGCCGCGCACTGCGGCCCGAGGGCGGCGGGATCGACGACGTAGAGCGCGCCGTCGATCGCAGAGGTGTCGGACGTCCGCTGCTGGATCGTGAACGCGTGGATCGGCGTCACCTCGGTGTCGCCGCAGAAGAGGCGCAGGCGGCCGAAGCCGGCCTTCGCGTGCGGCATGCGCGGCAGCGCCGCGCCCTGCGTGGACGCCGCGCCGCGCGCCACCTTCGTCATGAAGCTCTCGACCTGCTTCGGCATCACGCGCAGCAGCAGCACGGGCATGGTGTCGTCCACGTACTCGGACCAGCCGCCGAAATCGATGAAGGCGCTCGTGACCAGCCGATCCTGCGCGCCGGCGATCTGGACGGGCGTGATGAAAGCAATATCGAAGTCCGACGACGACAGGACGTACGGATTCAGGCTGCCGACGCGGCGTTTGGCGGCCGCCTCGAGCGCGTCTTCGGCGAACGTCTCCGCCGGCTCCACCGGCAGATGCACGGCGCTCGGCGGCGCGGCGCCCATCATCGCGCGCTCCGCCGACGCGACGACGGGGCAGACGCTCGCGACGGCCACGATCGGCGTGTCGGCCTGGTCCGCGCTGCCCCGCGCCTCCTTCTCCGCTGCGATCGACGTCAATCCGACGACCGCGCCGTCGTCCGTGAACACCGGACCGCCCGCGCTGCCCGGCGGCAGCCGGAGCTCGGCGGCGATCGCCTGCGCGTCGGCGCGGGTCACGGTGCCGAAGGCGGGCCCTTTCTGCAGCCGCAGCGGCACGCCGATCGTTGTGATCTCCTCCTTTTCCTTCAGGGAGACGGTCGCCGTCGATTGAGCCGCGCAGCCGAGCGGCACGGGCGGCAGCATCGCCGTCACCGCCGGGTCGACCCACACCACGGCGACGTCGCGGCCGGCATCCGCGGCGAGCACGCGTCCCGCCACCTTCACGGCGGGCGTGAGCTGCACCTCGACGGACGCGGCGCCGCCCACCGCGCGCTGGTTCGTGGCGACGAGGCCGCGCGCGTCGATGACGAATCCCGACGCGTGCGCGGTCGGCGTCCAGAGCGCGACGACGCTGTCCTGCCAGCGCATCAGCAGCGACGACACGCTCGACGCGGCCCCTGGGGACAATGTCGACGACGCCGGTGCCGGCGCCGAGCCAATCTGCGCGTTGGCCGTCGTGAACTCGAGCGCGACGTCCCGGCCGGAGACGATATCGACGTCCTGCCGCCATT
>CAZEFQ010000041.1:0-34092 GCA_964511505.1 uncultured Rhizobium sp. | reverse complement strand
CAGCATCTGGTCCAAGTGTCACGGCCGGATTTGGTCTATGTCTATTCTCGTTTCGGCAACACTCTGCCGGTGGCTTACAGGGGCCAGATTCTGCAGCTCCCAGGCGTTGCGGAGATCGCCAATCTCGGTGGTATTGGGGGGTATTACCAAGAAAAGAAAAATGCCGTTTTTGTCCGCATGGTGGATGAGGACTGGACCAAGATTATGACGGCGTGGTTTCCGATGACGCCAGCGCGGTGGAAAGAGCTTGAGGCAGCGCGCACTGGCGTTTTCGTCAGCCGCGGTCTGGCGGCGCGCTATCACCTGAAGCCAGGCGACGCCTTTCCCATTATGACGAACACAATAATGAGAGAGGATGGCGGTAAATTCTGGCCTTTCACGGTTATCGCCGTATTGGACGAGAGCCCCCAGCAACCCGATGGCTATGTGATAGGCAATTACACCTACCTGGACGAATCCCGGCCACAGGCCCAACGCGGCACGGTGACCTTTTTTGACGTGTTAGCCAAAGACCCTAACCACGCCGCGGAAACAGCCAAAATGGTGGATGCTCTGTTCGCCAATTCTGCCGTGCCCACCTACAGTGATACCGACAGAGCAGAGGCCGAAAGCGGGTCGCAGGCCGGGATAGACATTCCTTTTGTCACTCTGGTGGTGGCAGGTGCCGGCTTGTTCATGATCTTGTTCCTCACCGCCAACGGCATTGCCGAGTCGGTTCGTGAACGCATCCCCGAATTCGCCATGCTGAAGACGCTGGGTTTTTCCGATTTCCTAGTGATGGCGCTTGTGTTCGTGGAAACTGCAATTCCTTGCGTGTTGGGTGCGGCCGTTGGGCTTGGGCTTGCGACCGCGTTCGCCCAAAAAATACCGGAACTCATGCCGCCCAATGTCTTTTTGCCCGTACCGAGGATGTCAGTCTGGGTGCTGGGCATGGCCATGGTCTCTGCTGTGCTGGTTGCGCTCGTCAGCGCGGCCTTTCCGGTCATTCGTCTGAGGCGGCTAGATATCGCTGCCGCACTGACACGGACATGACCATGTTGCGCCAGATCGCCGCGGTCACCTTCCTGAATTTCAAAAGCCTGTCAAATCGGTTTTGGCCGTCGCTGGTAATTGTCATTGGCATGGCCTGCGTCATCGGGGTTTTGATTTCAATGCTGTCGTTCAATACCGGTTATGTGCAGTCGGAAATGGGAGCGGGCGATCCTGGACGGGGCATAGTGATCTCGGATGGCCGAGAGCGCGAACCATCTAGCTCCCTCACTCGCGATCAGGCGGCAGCCATCATGGACGGGCCGGGAATCCGCAAAGATGCGGACGGGGCGCCATTGGCAGAAGGGGAAATTTTGTTTGACACGCCGGCCATTCGCAGGGGGACAAGTGTGACCGACTTTCTGCTTATCCGGGGCTTGGGAAGTAAAGGGCTGAAGCTCCGGCCCGAACTCAAGATCGTCTCCGGCCGCATGTTACGCCCAGGTTCTCGGGAATTAATTGTCGGTAAGGCCGCCCAGGATCGATTTGTGGGCATGGCGGTGGGCGACAAGATCATTTTGCCGGGCGGTGAATGGCCGATTGTGGGCATCTTCTCGACGGGTGGCGATATCCAGGAAGGTCAACTTCTCGCGGATCGCGACACGTTGATGGCGGCAGTGGGACGCAATGCGTTCAACAGCGTGCTAGTCCGGCTGGAGAGCGCGCCGAATTCCTTGGATGCGCTCAAAGCCGCGCTCACAGGCAATCCGGCGTTGTCTGTGATTGTGGAACGGCATTCAACCTATTACGAGCACTTGTCCGGCGCCAACGCCCTAGTTTTCAGCACTATTGCCTACACGGCGGCAGGTATCATGGCCGTCGGTGCGATGTTTGGCGCACTGAAGATCATGTATGGCGGGGTCAGTGCTCGGACGCGGCAGATAGGCACCTTGCGCGCGCTCGGCTTCGGCGCACTGCCCGTCGCGATCTCGGTGGTAAGCGAATGTCTGCTGCTGGCCTTGATCGGAGCGCTCATAGGATCCGCTATCGCTTGGCTTTTGTTCAATGGGGCGAAGACGGCCTATTGGGGCGAATTTTTTGATCTCAAGGTTTCACCCGGCCTGATCGGTCTTGGCATCCTGTGGGCCGTGGCTGTCGCCTTCTTGGGTGGGCTTTTACCCGCCATCCACGCCGCGCGCCTGCCGATTGTCGAGGCGCTCCGCGCGACGTGAATCGCAATGAAGGCGGCTTACGCCGCCATTGGCCCCGCCGCTCGCCTAAGCTCGCGGCGTTCACGGCTCAAATCGATCGTCGCACTACGCTGCCGCTAGCGACGGATCGATTTGTCCAGCCTGCGGCCGGCCGCCGTTCACCCCGCCATCCACGCCGCGCGCCTGCCGATTGTCGAGGCGCTGCGCGCGACCTGAGCGCGTGCAGTCCTTCATGCACCAATCCTCATCCTGAGCCTGTCGAAGGATGAGGATTGGATTCAACTACCGCATCGTCTCCACATACTTCGCCATCCGCTCCCGCATGGCCGCGTCCGGCAGCCGCCCGCGCGCCGCGCCCAGATTGTCGGTCATGTATTCCGGCTTGTCGGTGCCGGGGATCACCGCCGTCACCGCCGGATGGGAAAGATTGAATTTGAGGAAGAACTGGGCCCAGCTCTTGCAGTCGATGTCCGCCGCGAAATCCGGCAGGGGCTTGCCCAGCGCGGTGCGGAACAGCCTTCCGCGCCCGAACGGCAGCGCGGTCAGAACCGCGCTGCCGGCATCGCGGGCGGCGGGCAGCAGCCGGTTCTCCGCCTCGCGATTGTCGATGGCGTAGTCGATCTCCAGGAAATCGGGCTTTGTGCGCTTCAAGATCGCTTCGGCGGCGTCGTAACTGGCCTCGAAGGTGGTGGTGATGCCGGTGTACCGGATCACGCCCTCTTCCTTCAGCGCATTGAGTTCGCCCAGATCCTGGTTGGGATCGCGCACATTATGGAGATGAAGCAAATCCAGCTTGCCGGTCTTGAGCCGGGCCAGGCACTCCTTGGCCTCCGCCGCCATCCCGCCCTTGGGATAGCGTTCCAGCTTGGTGGAGAGGAAGAGTTTGGGCCGCAAACCGGCCGCCGCCACAATGTCGCCGATCACGCTTTCCGCCGTGCCGTAGGAAGGCGCGGTATCGATCAGCTTGCCGCCGCCGGCAACCAAGGTCTGCACCACCTGCGTCAACCGCGCCCGCGCCGCCTGGTCGCTGCCGACATCGAAGATGATGGCGCTGCCGGTGCCGACCGCGGGCAAAGTCTCGCCATTGCCGTGGGGGATCGCGCGGGCCAGCAACGGCGCCTGCGCTAAAGCCGCGCGCATCAATCCCGATAGAGCAAGTCCAAAGCCGATGCCGCCAGCGGCCAGGTCACGGCGTGATGGAAAAACTCCCATGGACCACCTCGCTTTTGCCGAAAGAGTAACAGGCAACCGATGCTTGTACGAGGCACCAAAATTCCCGATCCCGCAAATGACGCTTAATTGGCAGCCCGGCTGGCAGGCAATTTGGGGCAATCCAGCCGGTCGCTCGCTGAGGTGAAGAGGCACTGGCCCTCCGCCGTCCCCGCGGCGTCATAGAGATCGATGGTCCAGCCCGTTGCTGATTTGGTCATCAGCAGAAAACCGAAGCCGCCCACCGACAAACCGTCCTTCACCGCCACCCCGGAATGACCCTGGAAAGCCGCGCCTTTGAGATTGGCGGGCGTGACCAGCAAGGCATCGCCGCCATTGCCCGCCACGATCTGGGGCGGTGGCGTTCCCTCCACCTGCCCACGCGCATAATTGATCGCCTCGAAAGTATGCAGATGTCCCGCCAGCATCAGGCTCACCGGTCTGGTCAGCATGGTTTTTTCCGCCGCGGCGATGATCTGGGCGTTGCCGCCGGCGGGAATGCCCAAGGGCCCGGTCGATGCCGCCCAGATCGGCCGGTGCAGCACCAGCCATACCGGCATTTGG
This sequence comes from uncultured Rhizobium sp., assembly GCA_964511505.1. Lineage (GTDB taxonomy): Bacteria > Pseudomonadota > Alphaproteobacteria > Micropepsales > Micropepsaceae > Rhizomicrobium. The sequence goes on along the minus strand of CAZEFQ010000041.1, from coordinate 30,139 downwards.
CTGGGCTTTACCGCGTCTTCAAGCTCCGCCTGGTACACCGGAACATGCGCCGGGTTGACCGCGAAATCATCGGCATCGGCGTCATCCATCACCATCAGGCTGAAATCCCCCAACGGCACGCGATAGGGCGCCTGGTGATCCACGCAATCGGGCGCATAGGCCAGCGGCCCCAGCATCTTCAGATAGCCGGCGCCGGAACGGTCGCATGTCTCATGATTGCCGCGCACAAAAACCCAGGGCGCGGCGGCCAGGAGCGGCGCCGCCGGCGCGAAGAAATCCGCTTTCCAGGCCGGCCAATTATCTCCATAGGGCGTGCCGGCGCAGCCCGGATTGGCGGGCGGGCACGGCGATTCCCGGTATTGATAATCGCCCAGATGGATCACCAGATCGGGTTTCAGCCGCGCCGCCGCCGCCGCCACATTGGCGAAAGGCCAGTCCTTGGGATTGTTGCAGTTCTGGATCGCCGCCCCTTTAAGCCGGCAGCCGGTATCGCCCAGGACCACAATGCGCTCCGGCACCGGATTGACGGCGGGAAGCCTGACGGAAAAGGAATTGGCCGCCCGTGCGCCCTTGGGCAAGGGAGCAAAACAGACAAGCGGGAATTTGCCGTCCGCGGGCGCGCGCGGCCTGAGGATCAGCGCTGCGCCATCCGCGGAATGAAAGGTGGGACACGCGGCGCCCTCCGACACGGTGCGAATCTCCGCTGCGCCATCCGCTCCCAGTTGGATCCATTGGTATGACGAAACGTCAGTTTGCCCGCTTGCGGAATTGGGCGGCTCGGCAAGTTGCGGCGCGCCGGCGCAACCGGCCAGGACAAGACCGATTGCGACAAGGTCGGCCGCAACAAGAAAGGCATACCGGAAAAAGGCCCGCTTCCCGTTGAAATGCAGAGACGTCTTTTTCATTTGGCAACGCTGCCAATGTGTCGAGGCATATATATATAGCCCCGCCTGTGGCAGAATCGCGACGCTTTTGTCACGCGTCGCGAGCCGCAAGGGGGCCTTGGTGCCGCGCATCCTCACCGAAAGCGATGTGGCCGATTTCCGCGAAAGGCTCTGCGAAGCCGCAACGGAGATTTATGTCGAGAAAGGGCTGGAAGGCCTGAATATGCGCGAGTTGGCGGGGCGGCTCGGCATCAGCGCGATGACACCTTACCGCTATTTCAAGGACAAGGACTCGATTCTTTCCGCCATCCGCAGCCGCGCCTTCAACCGCTTCGCCGACCGGCTGGAAGAGACCATGGCCGCGCCCGTCGCGCCCGCGGAAAAGAACGACGCGGTGGCGAAGGCCTATGTCCGTTTCGCGCTGGAACAGTCCTGCTGCTATCGGCTGATGTTCGATCTCTCCTGCCCGCATCTGGAGCCGGCGCCGGAGCTTTTCGCCGCCGAGCGCCGCGCCCGCGCCGTGCTGACCGGCCATGCGCGCGCCATGGTGCAAGAGGGTTTTTTCCACGGCGATCCCGAACTGATCGCTCCGGTCCTGTGGTCGGCGCTGCATGGCGTGGCCACCCTGCATCTTTCCGGCGTGCTGAGCGGCGATGAATTCGAATTCACCCGGGCGGAGATCATGCGCGTCCTAACCGGCGCCTACCGCACCGTCTAAGCTGAACCCGACTCCTCATGCTGAACCTGTCGAAGCAATGGCCTGTCGGAGCATGGCCTTCAAACTCAATCATAATAATAAGTGCACCGGCCAAAGGGACTGACCTCCACGATCATGCATTCGCCGGGGACGACGAAGTAAAGGCATTGCGCGCATATTTGCGAGGCGCGCTCATCGCGCAAGGCCGTCAGTCTTCTTTGTCATGACCGAAAAGATCATGCCGCGGAAAGTGCGAGCACGCGCGACAGGGTGGGATGCTTGTCGGTCAGATCCGCCAAGGTGTAGCGATCCAGGACCTCGAAATAGGCGCTGAAAGCGCCCGCCAGAATTCCCTTCAACCGGCACGGCCCCGCAAGGATGCAGCTGTTGGTTTTCGCATTGAAACATTCGACCGGCCCCAGATCGGTTTCGGTCACCCGCAAAAGCTCGCCCAGGCCGATCTCCGCCGGCTTTTTCGCCAGGCGGATGCCGCCCTTGCGGCCGCGCACCGTTTCCAGGAACCCGGCGCGCCCCAGGTCATAGGCAACCTTGGTCAGGTGGTTTTTCGAGATGCGATAGACATCGGCCACCTCCTGGATGGTGATCAAGGCGCCTTGCCGGACGGCGAGATACATCAACAGCCGCAGGGAATAGTCGGAATAGAAACTCAGCCGCATGATCCCGTCCTAAAGACGTATCTTAAATATTGCTTTTAGACCGGCAATGCAATAGACAAAAAAGCATGCGGAAAAATCCCTTGCGCCACCCCGTCCACCCCGAAATTGACGAAGCCGCGATCCGTGAATTGGTCCATGCCTTCTATGCCGAGGTGCGCAATGACGCCGAGCTGGGACCGATCTTCCGGCGCGTGATCGGCGATGACTGGGACGCGCATCTGGCAAAGATGTGCGATTTCTGGTCCTCGGTGATGCTGATGAGCGGGCGCTACAAGGGCACGCCCATGGTCGCCCATATGCGGCTCAAAATGGTGCGGCCGGAGCATTTTGCCCGCTGGTTGTCTCTTTTCCGCGCCACCGCGGAACGGCTATTTCCCGCGGACATCGCCGCCCTCTTCATCGCGCGGGCGGAAAATATCGCCCGCAGCCTTGAGTTGGGGATGTTCTTCCGCGTTGAAAAAGCGCCGGCTGTCCGTGCAGAACAGTTGTCCGATTAAAATTCCCGCTTCAAGGTGATCCGCCAGGTGCGGCCCTGCCCCGGCAGCGCCCCCAGATTGGCATAGGTGTCCGCATCGGGCGTGAAATAGCGCTCATTGGCGAGATTGCCGGCATTCAAATCGGCTTCCCACGGCCCATAACGCACAAAGCCCGAGACGTTCACCACGATGTAAGACGGGAAGACCAGCGGGTTCGGCACGGTCTGCGCCGTCCTGGTCACATAGCTCCCGCCCAGGCTCGCCCCCCAGTTTCCTTCGTCGCCGGTATAGGTGACGTAGGGACTGATCACCGCATGCGGCACCAGCGTGTCTTCGTAATTGCCGGGCCTCAGCGCCGAAAAATCGAACACCACATAGGCGCCGCCAAAACCCAATTGCGGCGAAACTCCGGCACTGCGGGCGGGAATATATTGGAAGGAATGATCCGGCCCCTTGATCAGCGTGTGCTGCATCGAGGCCGCCAGCGTGGCGCTCCAATTCTGGTCCAGCACGGCGCGCAGTTCTGCCTCCTCACCCTGCCCTCGCGTGCCCATCACGCTGACCGCGCCCAGGCTCTGCTGCAGCTGGGTGCGTTCCTGCCGGTACCAGGCCAGCGACCCCACCAGGTGATGGTCGAGCAGGTCGAATTTCACCCCGGCTTCGTTGAGGAAGGAATTGGACAGCCAATCCTCCGCCGCCAACAGCGACGGCATCACTTGGGCAGCCTGGCCCACTTCGATCGCCGCAGACTTGGCATTGGTCAGATAAGGCACCAGCCCAATATCGCTCTTGTAGCTGAGGCTGGCGGAATAGGTGAACGAGCCCTTGCCGCCTTTGCCGCTTGGCGCCTCATAAGGCAAGACGCCGGCATCCACGGAGCGCACATTGTAGGCATCGTAGCGCCCGCCCAGGGTCAGGTCTAAACCCTGCTGCCAGGCGATGTCGCTCAAGACGAAGAGTCCCGCGTCGCCGGTATTACTGCGCACGTCATTTTCCCAACCCAATCCGACCGCGCCCGGGGGATCGCTGTTGAACGGCGAGTCGATGATGTCATTGGGCGCGGGCCCTAGCGAAATGTCGCGGCGGTCGAGCGCGATCACCCCGCTGTTGAAGCTTTCCTTTCCGATGGCATGGACATAGCGATAGGCAGCGCCGGCCACATTGTTAAACGTGAGATCGCCGTCCAAGGCATCGAATTTGAAATCATAGCGCGCCCTCACCTCCGCGATCTGGGTGCGGTATGAGCCGGGAAAGCCGTAAGACACGAAGCGGTCATTGGACAGCGTGTCGAGAAAGCCCTGCAGCCGGAATTTGCCGCCGTCATCGAAATCATGCGCCAGTTCGGCAAAGGCGGTGTGGGTGACGGTGTTGGAGAAATCCACCCCCGGCGCGATATAGACCGTGCGCCGGCCGATCCACGTGGTGCCGAAACCGCTGTCGAGCTTGTGCGCGGCGTCCGTGCAAGTCCCGCAAAAGGGAACCGCAAGATAGAGCGCCATGAATTTGGGATCGAAGAAATAGGGATTGCCGCCAAACTCGTTGAGCGTCAGCCGGCCATTGCCGTCCGCGTCCTTGAGCGAGGTGTTGCGGCCGGTGATGTAGGTACCGTTGCCGATCAAGGCCTGGGTGAGGCGGTTCCAGCCCGGCGTCTGCACATCGCCGTTGGAATGGTAGTACATGTAATCGGCGGAAAGCATCCAATCGCCGGTGACGAAATCACCGCTAAGCTCCAGCAATTGGTGGCTGGGATGGAGCCCGCGGTAATAGCTGAAGCCGTCATCCACCTCGCCATAGGCATGCACGCCGCCCCTGGCGAAACCCAGATCCAGCGGCAATCCCAACTGGCCGGTCAGGTTGCGCTTGGAATAGCTGCCATAGGTGACCGCCGCAGCGCCGGCCACCGCCACGTCATCACCGCTTTCGCTCTTGGGAATGAAATTGATCAGCCCGCCCACCTTGCCCGCGCCATAGATCGGTGAAGGCGGCCCGCGCAGAATTTCGATCTCGGCGGCGTCGCCCAAAGGCGTCTGGTAGGTGCCGCGGTTTTCCGCCCGCTTGAAGCCGCGGAAATAGCTTTCCGCCAGGGTGCCGCGCAGATTGACCGCGCCTTCCACGCCATAATAACTGGCGGTGTAGGCCGACGGCGTGATGGCGGAAAGCGTGTCCACGCCGGTCACGCCATAGCGGCTCAAGGTGGTGTCGCTCACCGCCGTGACCGCCCGCGGCGTCTCGGTCAGCGGCTTGGCGATGCCAAACGCCGTCTCGTCCGGCTTGAGTTCGATCAGATGTGCCTGGTCGCCGGTGACGATGATGGTTTCCGGCACGCCCGAAGACGCGCCATCCTGCGCCAGGGCGGGCGAGACGGTGAGGAAAAAGGCGGACAAAACCGGCAAGGGGCGAAGGAACATGGAACGGGGATCATCAACAGCGAAATGTCTTGTAACATTTTACATCGCGCATGCCAAAACACCTCCACAAATGGAGGTTAATTCCTTGTTTTATCTAGGAATTCCAGGCCGATAAAACATCCGCGCTGCGGACGATCAGGGCGCAATTCAACCCCAGCGCCTTCAGCGCCGCGCGGTGCAGTCCCGGCTCATAACAGGCGGTGGCATCCTCCACCACAAAGACATGATAGTCCCGCTCGAATGCTTCCCTGACCGAGGAATCGATGCAGCATTCGGTGGTGAGGCCCGCCACCACCAGCGTATCGACACCCTCGCTGCGAAGCGCGGTATCGAGCCCCGTGCCGATGAAGGCATTATAGCGTTTTTTGGTGAACACCAATTCGCCGCCCTGGGGCCTCGGTCCCACGAATTCGGCGCCCGCGGTGCCTTCCTGGCAAAGCGGTGCATCGTCCGCATGCCGGCGCTTTTTCCATTCCCTCAGAAAATCCGTCTCCTCCTCCGGCCGGGTGATCAGGCGCACAAAAATGCAGGTCACGCCGGCCTTGCGGGCCGCTTCCGCCAGGCGCGCGGCCTGCTCCACCGCCGCTTGCGGGGCGGCCATGTCCTTGCCGCTCTTGCCCACGGCGCCTTCGGGGAAAGCGAAATCGCGCTGCATGTCGATCAGGAGAAGCGCGGTGCGGCCGGGCGCGATCCAGTCTTTCAGCGTAGCCGTCATGCAAATCTTTTCCGCAGAAGCGGCAGCATTTCCCGTCCAAAAACCCGAAGGCCTTCCCGGTAATCCGCAAAAATCAGCATCAATCCGTCGAGCGCGCAATACCGCATGAAGCTTTCCATTTTTTCCGCGCAGGTCGCGGGGCTGCCGGTCACGGTATGGGTCATGAAAGCGCCGCGCGCGCGCGCCGTCATGGCATTGTCGGCGCCCGGCACGGTGGCGCCATAGCTTTCCAGCATGCCCAGGACCGCGCCTTCATCCAATCCTTCGCGGTAATGCCGGGCGGTCTGTTCGGCGCGGGCGTCGCTTTCGCCATAGATCACCGTGCACATGGCGTAGGTCTTGATCGGCTTGCCAAAATCTGCCGCCAGGCTTTTGGCGCGGGATGATGCGGCGCGGGTTTCGGCCTCGTCGCGCCCGCCGATAAAGCAGGCGTCCGCCTGGCGGACCGAGAAATCAAAGCCGCGCGCCGACATGCCGGCGCAGATCAGGTCCGGCCGCCTCAGCGGCTTGGGATCTGAGACGCAGTCCTTGATGGTGAAATATCTGCCTTGGAAGTCCACGCGCGGCTCCGACCATAATCTCTTGATGATGGCGAGCCACTCTTCCGCCAGGTCATAGCGCGCATCGTGATCGAGAAGCGGGTCCCACGCATTCATCTGCTCGAACTCGCCGCGATAGGCGCCCGCCACGACATTGAGGCCGGCGCGGCCGCCGCTGATATGGTCGAGGGTGGCGATCATCTTGGCCGCCACCACCGGATTGTGCAGGATGGCATGCAGCGTCGCCCAAACCTTGACGCGCCTGGTCAAGGCGGCAATGCCCGCCATCATGGTGACGGATTCCAGCGATGTTCCCCAATGATCCGTGTCGCCGCCGAAGCCGCGCCACTTGCTCATGGACATCACAAAGTCCAGCCCCTCTTCCTCGGCGATCAGGGCGGCGTCGCGGTTTTGCGGCCAGCCGCCGTCAAGGACCGGGGTGCTGCGGGAGACGATCCAGCCGCCGTTCGCGACGGGAAGGAATACGCCAAATTCTTTTGGACCTTTCATGTCGCGAACTTTATTTCTTTGCGAACGCGCTTTCTCGCGCTTCGCGCCGCGACCGGCAGAAAGACGCCGAATTCCGCGCTCATGGCGCGCTCCGGTGCGGCGGCTTCATCCAGACGACGGCGATCAGAACCAGCAGCACCAGGACCGCCAAGAGCAGGAAAGCCGGAACAAAGCTGCCGCTTTGATCCGCGATCAGGCCCGCGAAAGTGGGGCCGATCGAACCGATGGTGGAGATCAGGTTGACGATGGCGAACAGCTCCAGATTGGGTGCGCGCCCGTAATAATCCAGAAGCAGGATGGTCGATGCAAAAAAAGTGAGTCCGGAACCGATGCCGATGCCCGCGGCATAGACCAACATCATGGGCGCGTCCCGCGCCAGGCAAAGCGCGACCAGTCCCAGAATCAGGATGGCCAGCGCCAGGGTGAGAAGGTTTTTCGCGCCGGCCAGGCGCGAAAGCAGGCCGCCGGCCAGGCGGGCACCCGCATTGATCAGGGCGCCGACGCTGATCATGCTGCCGGCAAAGGCGGCGCTGACGCCATGGCCCATCAGATGGGTCACCGACCAGGCGTTCACCGTGATGTCCACGATCAGGAAGGCGCTATAGGCCGCGGCCAGCACCGCGAATTGCCGCGTCTTCAAGGCGGCGGCGGCGCTCCAGGCCTCTCTGGTGATCTCTTCGCTTTCCACGCCGATGGCACCCAGATCGGTCTTGGTGTCCACCGTGAAGGCGGCCAGCGCGGCGGCGGCGAAGGTCGCAAGCGCCGAGACAATCCAGAAATCGCGCCAGCCGCCGGTCAGGGCCTGGATGAAAAGATAAAGCGGCGCGCCCGCCACGCCGCCCAACCCGCCGATGGTGAAATAAAGCCCGAAGGCGAAGTCCGGGCGGCGGAAGGTGCGAGTCAAGAGATAGGTCCCCGGCACGGTGGCGAGCAAGGTAAAGCCCAGGCCCGAGAGCGAACATCCCACCAGGTAAATCGCCAGGCTTCGGGTCGAGGCCAGCGCGGCAAAGGCCAGCGCCATCACAAGGCCGCCCATCAACAATGTCGCCCGCGCGCCAAAGCGGCGGATGGTCGTCGCGGGGATCGTAGCGGTGATGCCGCAGAACACGCCCAACAGGGTAAAGCCCAGGCCCGCGCCGCTGTTGCTCCAATGGAGCTCGCCGATCATCGCCGGCAAGACCACGCCCAAGGAGGAAAAAGTGAGCGCGGTGACAAGGAAGAACAGGAGGCTGACGCCGGAAAGCGTCAGCCAGGCGCTCGCCGCCGTATCCTTCATCCCGCTTCCACCGTGCGCTTGACGTCGGTGGGAAAGGCGCCGAGCACGTCGCGCATCAGATGCTGGGCGCGGTCGGGATCATGCGCCGCGATGGCTTCTCCCAATTCTGCATGCTCGGCGAGGGCGTGCATGGCATCGTCCGGCTGCGGCGCACGCATGGCATAAAGCCAGAAGCGCGCGGTCTGGTGATGCAAAAGAGTGACCATCTTGGCAAGCGTGCGGTTGCCGCTGGCACTGGCCACCGCGACATGGAAGGCCTCGTCCATGGCCGCCAGCGCGCCGGCGTCGTTTTTCCGGACCGCCTCCTCGCCGCCGGCCAGGGTGGCCCGGATGGCGGCGATCTCCATGTCAGCGGCTTTGAGCGCGGCCAGACGGGCGCACTCCACCTCGATCAGGGCGCGCGCTTCAAAAGCCTCACGCGCCGCCATCAGGTCGAGCGGCGCCACGATGGTGCCCACCCGGGCGCGGCGCTGCACCAGCCCTTCCAGCGCCAGCCGCGCCAGCGCCTCCCTTATGCCGGCCAGTCCGCCGCCATAGCGGCGCGTCAATTCCTGCTCATCCAGCCTTTCGCCGGGGGTGAGCCGGCCGATGATGATGTCGACCAGAAGCTGGTGATAAAGCCGCGACTTGAGCAGCGAGGGCGACCATTCGTCCAAGGACTGGACGTTCGCGCCATGCAAGGCTTTCCGGGCGGAGTTCAAGGGATGCCTTTCGAAGCGACAGCCCCGTCAAGATATCCCGCGCCGCCCTACTTACAAGGGCGCCGGCTAAGTCCCCGAATTGCTTGATCAAGCGGCTTGCGGGCCCGGCCGCGCGGCGCGACCGGAAAGGCGTCTCGCGCTTTTGCCGGTGTCTTTTTTGGTATAGGGAGAATGAGCGTGCGCCTCCCGCACAAAACAGAAGGAAAGTGACATGCCGCAATTTGTCACCGTCGATTTGTATCAGCTGATCCGTGTCCTGTCGGTGGGCGAAATATTGGCTGCCGTTGCGGCGGGAATCGTCTTGAAGCGAATAGGCTTCAGCGCGTGGTGGGCCCTGCTCTGCCTTGTCCCGGTGGCGGCGATATTGGCCCTCTGGCTGCTCGCTTTCATCCGCTGGCCGCGCGACGCCGTTCAGCCTCAGCCGGGGTGAGGAACTCGAAATGGTCCGGCGGACCATTTCGAGCGACGAACGGGCGAGCCGCGCTAGCGGCAGCGTAGCGCGCGGCGAAGCCCAGGGCGCGCAGCGGCGGGAGCGAGGTAACGAGCGACCAGCCGCGAGCATCCGATTTACATTTTCAAAGGGCGCAATGCGGCCTCTTACCTCGGGACGGTCCCACGCGGCGATCTGTTTCACACATCGAGCTGGCGATGCGTATGATCGAAAAATGTGATGCCTTTTTTCGAACCATGCGAAGGGCTTAATCCGCATTATTGGGGGCTTGGGCGGAGGAAATTGCCTCGAGACTGTCCGCTAAAATTTCCAACCCCATTGTCAATTAAGCATCGCGTCCCCGAATTCATCGCAAAAGATTCAGCAGCTTCAATCCGTCGTGGCACCAAGCTGGTGCCACTTTGGCGCCACCGCGCATCCGGTGGTGCCACCCAAAACGATGTGCAGACAACAGGATGGCCACCAAGTGGCACCATCCCTTTTATCTTGCCCTGCCGCCATCACTCCGATCCGCCGCTTCACCGCCCGCAATCATCAGGCCAGGAACGGTGATATTCAGCACACCAAAACGCGCGGCGAAGAGCAAAAATTGGGATGCCAAAACGCGCGCGAACTGCACAGGATATGGACGCCACTCGCGCGCAAAAGGGCTAACTATCTTCTCTTCTTTCCCGCCCTCCAGGCCTCACCAAAGTCCATATCGTGAAGCCTTGGCTGGCGATAAGCCCCACCCCAATCACGAGGAACAGAACCATGCCTCCTATATCGAGATAGGCACCGATATCTGTGTCCACGTCCACCATGCTGGGAGCGATAAAAATCCAGCAGAACGCAAATACAATTAGTCCTATTCCAATCCAAAAAATTGCTTTCGACGCTCGCTTAGTTGGTCCTAGGGCAGCATCATTTTTTTGAATGAGGTCCGTGTATTTTCGACGCGACTCAAAGCCCAAGGCCCCAAGGTAGAGGGCAAACATGAGAACGGTGCCAAACGAAATAACCCTCAACCAGGTAACATTCGCATCGAAAAAATGGCTCGTTACCCACGCAGCCGCTAAGCCCAACACGCCCAAGACAGCAAAAAGATGGCGGATTTTCATTTAGTCATCTCTCACTAATGGCAGGCAACTTCCGGCGCACCGTTGTCCAAAATGCTGGACACCAGATCGCCGCCAGGGCCTTCCAATCCTCTTCCAACAGGAAGACCCCAACCCAAAATCGAGGGAGCAAGAGTGCTAGCGAATGGGCGCCAATTGCCGGTCTGTTGCCAAATTACAAGTCCCGCACCGCCTTGCATTAAGGTGCCGAGAGTAACGCCCGTCGCCCCAAAACCAGCAACAGCCGCACCCGCCGCGCCCACAACGGCTCCCCCTGGCGCCCCTATACCAGTCGCAGCCATGCCTGCTGCAGCAGCGTCAGCTGTAGCACCAGTTGCTACCATCCAACCTCCCGCCGAAGACACGACACCGCCAGCTTGGTAGACAGATTTCGCTAGCTGAACCAGCTTAGTTGAGCACTTGCCTCTAACCGGATTATTTGTGCCGTTTGGTTGTTGCCCGCCCAGTGTACCGCTCGGAGTTGGCACCATGCAGTTTACGGCATTGCAGTCGGGAGGAGCATAGCTGGTGACGGGAGAGCCACAGGACCCTACAGAACCCGTGCAGCCGGTGTACGGAGGCGCTGAAGAAATTACACACTCCCTGAACCCACACGAGTCGTCTGGAAAATAATCATGACCAAAGTTGCACCCCCCTTCCGTGTCTGGATCGCAAGTGAGTTCTCCTGACGGATCAGCCGCGTTGGCCGGATCATTTCCGGCATAGGCATAAAGATTTGGTCCGGCCGAATATCCCACCGGATCGGTCTGGAGGAAGCGGTTGAGACTGGGGGCATAGACACGCGCCTTGTAATAATAGAGCCCGGCCGCCGCCAATTGTGCCTGGCCGGTATAGCGGAAGATCGGCCCGCTTGCGCCGAAGCCGCCGCCCGGCTCACCAGCGACACTATAGGTATGGACAGTGGCCGCTCCCGAACCGTCGGTGGTGGCGATCACCGAGCCTTGCTGGTCGGTGTGCAGGAAGTTGCGGTTGGAAAGGTCGGAGCCTGAATACCGTGAATGGCCGAAGGCCAACAAAACCGTCCGGCGGACGGTTTTGAGCGATGAACGCCGCGAGCTTGCGCGCGCGGCGCCAGGGTTTCGTCCACGCCCTGGCCCGGCACATAGCGGCGCAGCAGGTTGCCCGAACTGTCATATTCGGCGATCAACTGATCACCGTCGTACAAATACTGCTCGGTGCTGGATGACGCCGTCTGATGCATCCGCCCCGCCGCGTCATAGGCCAGGGTCATGCTGGCCGAGCCCGAGACGGCGGTCAGGCGGTTCTCCAGGTCATAGGCGAAATTGCGCGACCCATCCGAGGTGAGATTGCCGCGCCCATCGCCATAGGCAAAACCGGAAGTGGTGAATTGGTTGAGGCCGTTATAGGCATTGCTGGCCGATCCCGACGGGGAACAGGCATAGGCGGAATTCGAGATGGTGCGGGTGCTAAGCTTGGCGCCAGATGTGTAATCGAAACCCAGCGTCAAATCCTTGCTGTTGGTCGTCCCGCTCAGGCCCAGGCTCCAGTCTCGGTAGTTCGGCGCGGTTTCCGTTACGACTGTTCGACGGTCGCGTGGCGTAGTGAAGGATATATCTTCGCGCCGGTCAGCTCTTCCGTCCCCGGGTGCCGGTCTTGCTGCGCGGGAGCGCATCCTTGCGCACCATGGCATTGAGCGCGCTCATCTCCGCTTCTGCCGCCCGCTCGGCGATCTTCTCGATGTCGCGGAAGCTCTTGAGCAGTTTCTTTCCCAAATCCGTCAGTTGCGCCCCGCCGCCGGCGGCGCCGCCGGTCTCGGTATGCAACACCGGCCCGCCGAAGGTGCCCTGCATGCCCTGCACCAGGAGCCAGGCCTTGCGATAGCTCATCCCCATGGAGGCCGCGGCCTTGCGGATCGAACCCATCCTGTCGATGCGCTCCAGAAGCTGGGCCATCCCGGGGCCCAGCGCGCTGCCCGAAGGCTCGAAATCGATGCGGATGGAAAGATGCGCCATGCCTCAAAGCATGGCTCAAGCCGCGAGTCGGGTCCAGCGGTGCCGGCGGAAAACCGCGCCGCCTTGTTGAGACTCTATTGCAATCCCGGCATTGCCGTCTATTCCAATCCCAACGCCGCCAACTGTCCGGCAATCTCCGGTTGGACCTTCTTGGCCGCGGCGATGTCGTCATTGCCCTTGGCGGGCTGCTTGCTCCGCAATTCCGCAAGGCCCCGCTCGTAAAGCGAGGCGGCGCTGCCCGGATCGACTCTCAGCGCGGCGTTATACTGCCCGATGGCCTTGTCATACTGACCCATCTGAAAATACAGGAAGCCGCGGTCGTCGAGCAACCCGACCGAAAGCTCCAGTGAAAGCCCCGCATTGCAATCCAGCTGCGCCTCGTCGAATTGTTTCGCCAGGGCGCGCACCCAGCAGCGGTTGCCGAAAATCGTGGCGCGGGTCAGGCTGTTTTCAGAACTCATGGTCCCGTCATCATCGGACTCGACGGCCTGGGTGAAATCCGCAATCGCCCGGTCATATTGTTTTTGCTTGGCGTAGATCCAGGCGCGGCGATTCAAGGCATTGAAGTCGCCGGAATTGATTGCGATCACCCGCCCGTAATCGTCCCGCGCCTTATCCAATTCGCCCTTCGCCTCATACTCGGCGCCCCGGATATAAAGGGCCGCCATCCGGGACGGATCGAGCTCTATGGCCTTGCTGCAATCGGCCAGGGCGAGGTCGTGCTCGCCTCTGGCCCTATGGGCCGCGCAGCGCCGGGTGAAGGCCAGGCTGAGATTCTCCCCGCCGAAATTGTTCGCCGCGATCACGGCATCGCAGCCAATGATCGCCTGGTCGGCGGAGCTGGCCTGGTCGCGGCAGGCTTCCATATCCTGCGCGGTCTGCGCCCTTGCCGCGGGCGGGATCATCAGGGGCACCCATATGAAAGCCAGCCAAAGAAAAGTGCCTGGCCGAGTCACGTCCACCTCCCTTGTCCGGCATTCACCTGCGGAGTCGTCCGACGCCCCATGCTCTATTTTACTTCGATTTTGGCGACGCCCCTGACGGCGCGGCCGCCATGCTTGTCGGCGGGCATCACCAACCTGGGCGCATCCAAGGCCTGGCCGCCGCAATCGGTGGCGATGATGGCCTGCTCATTGCCATAATCCGGATCGATCTCGCCCAGCGACACCATCACGGCATAGCCGTCATCGGCGGTGACAAGCAGGCCATGCGCCAGCCTGGCATTATTGGCTTTGCCCAGATTGAGCCCGGCCTTGTCCAACAGGGCATTCACCGCCGCGCCGCTGCAATCGAGCCTGACCGGCCCCTTGCCGCTCACTTGCGTCGCGGCCACATGCACCGAAGGAAAGCCGCGCAAATCCGTCAGCGTCAGCGTCAGGGGATGGTCGACCAACCCGGTCAACGCAATCCCCGGCTCTGCCGCGACAACGGCAAAGGAGCCCAGCGACAATCCCGCCGCGGCCACACTCGCAGCGATCGGCACAAGCCTGCGCATCAGGCCTCCCACGTTATATAGGAGGAACGATAACGCAAAGAGCCTGCCCGCTCAAACCCTCTGCGTCACGGCGTATCGATTTCGAGAGTCAGCAGCGCGCTCCTTCCCGCGCCGGGCACCGCCCGGAAGGGATGAATCTCGTCGATATAGTTGCGGTCGGTCAGGTTATAGAGATTGAGCCGGATGGCATAACGCGGCCCCAGCCGGTATTCCGACCCCGCATCCATGGTGAAATAGGGCGGCGAAGTCAGATAGGAGGCGGCGGTGTTCTGCCCCAGGCGCTGGCTGACATATTGGCCGCCCAAATTCACCGACCATTCCGGCAGGATGCGGTACTCGGTCCAGAAACTGACGGCGTCCTTGGGCGTGTTGACCAGGGGCGAACCCGGCAGCGAGGCGCCCGCCGCCGTGGCGGTGGTGTGGCTGTCGAGATAGGAATAGCCCGCTTGCACATGCCAGTCCTGCATGAGCTCGCCGGCGAGCGACAATTCAAAACCGTCCACCTGCTGCGAGCCGCCCAGGATATTCACCCCCGGCACGCTGGAGGGAATGCGGGCATTGTCCTTCTGAAGACGGAACAGCGCCGCGCTGGCTTCGATATTGCCGCTCATGAATTGCCACTTGCTGCCCAGCTCGAAAGACTGGTTGCGCTCCGGCGGCAGGAAGGCGTTCTGGGTCAGCAGCGCGCGGCCCGATGTCAGTTGCGACAGGGATTCCGCCGACGGATCGAAGGACGTGCCATGGGCAAAATAGACGCGGCCATTCTCGGTCACCTTGTAAACCAGGCCGGCCCGGTAGGTAACGAAGGGATCGACATTCTTGACCTGGGCGCTGACCGGTGGGGAAAGAAAGCTGGGCGCGGCCTGTGGAACATTGGGCACGGTGGCGTAGGTGATGGAATTGAAGTCGGAAGCGAACTGGTCCCAGCGCACGCCCAGCGTGATTTCCCATCGCGGGTCCAGCGTGACCGTATCGACACCGTAAAGCGCCATTGTCTCTCCCGGCGTGGTGGAATAGAGCCGCTGAAACACACTGCCGGGAAAAGGCACATGCGGCGTCGGCGCGACCAGGCTTTCGCTGGGCACCCCGGTCGTGTTCTGGAACAGCGGCTTGGAATTTTCCCAGGCCAGTTCCGTGCCCGCGACCAGCTTGTTGGGAAAGCCGAGCGCATCGAATTGGGCCGACAATTCCACCTGGTCGTAAGCAAGCGTCTCGGTGCTCTTGCCCTGCCAGATATTGCGCGCCACCTGCACGGCGGAAAGCGGCGTGGAAAGCGTGGTGCCCGGCGCCAGCACGCCTTCGGAAACGCGGAAATCGCGCCCATATTGTCCCAGCCTCAGCGTATTGCGCAGCGTGACGTCATCCGAAAAATCATGTTCGGCTTTCAGGGTCAGGACATTGACCTCGGTCTTGAGATAATCGCTGTCATAGCCGTAGAAGTTGGAATATTTGACCGGCGCCGGACGGCCGAAATACCAGGGAATCCCGTAGTCGGGCGTGTCGTTGGCGCTTTCATGCAGATAGGAGGCGGCAAGCCGCGTCGGCGTGCCCAGGCCCAGCGCCAGCGAGGGCGCCAGGCCCCAGCGGCGCTGAGTGCCCACATCACGCCCTGCCTGACGGGAAAAATGCGCCATGGCATTCAGGCGCACCGCATCCCCTTCTTCCGCCAGCGGCATATTGTAATCGAGAGTGGCGCGCTCGGTGTCGTCCGTACCGGCACTCAGTTGCGCCGCGCCCCGTTCTTCCAGGAAAGGCATCTTGCTGACCTGGTTGATCACCCCGCCGGTCGAGCCGCGCCCGAAATAGACCGAAGAGGGGCCGGACAAGACCTCGATCGCCTCATAATCGAACGTGTCGCGGTAATAGCTGCCGAAGTCGCGCACCCCGTCTATGTACATGTCGTTGCGCGCCAGGAAGCCGCGGATGGTGGGATTGTTGCCCTGCCAGGAGAATTCACCCGCTCCCAGGCTGATGCCCGGCAGGTTGCGCAAGGCATCGTTGAGATTGGCGGTGCCGCGCTGGGCGAGTTCTTCGCTGCCGACAACGCCCACGGTCTGCGGGGTATCGATAATCGGCTCCGGCAGCTTGGTAAGGGATGTGATGTCGCTATTCGCCCTTGTGCCGGTGACGATCACCTGCTCGTTGCGGCCGGTCTGGCCGGCTGCCGGGCCGGCGCTGAGCGCGGCCAAACTGGCGCCGGCCAGCAACTTGGCCGCCGAGTGCAATTTGCAGCGGTTGATTACGGCCATATCTGTGCTGTCGCTCCCCCAAATGGATGGCGTAGGATCCCATTTGCTTGACGCCGGAAGCGCCTATTCCCCCAGGTGGACGCGACAAAAAAGCTGCCCCTCGCTTTCTTTACGGCTGGCCGGCGGGCCGCACCTCCGGCGGGAACAGGGCAATCACCTGCACCACCGAAGCCGCGAAAGCGGCATGGCTCCCCGCCAGTGCCGCGTCGTCATGCTTGCCGGCGGCATCGGCCACGCGCTGCGAATCCGCCTCGGCCTTCTTCAAGAGCGGCTCAACCTTGGCCCGGAACGTGGCGGGCTCGGACGCGAGTCCCTTTTCCAGCGCTTCCGCGCCTTCCTTGAATTCGCCATTTTCATGCGGAAGCCGCTCATAATTTTTGGCCTCGATCAGCCTCTGGGTATGGCCGACCACGCGGTTCAGGGTGGCGAGCGCCTTCCTGACCTGGTCTTCCTGCTGCATAGCCGCCTGGCAGGCCCCGGCAAGCGCGGCAACGCCGAAAGCCGCAATGAAAAAAGTCTTGACGCGATTCATGGCGATGTTTCTCCTCTGCTGTGTTTTCACGGAAGAACCTCGAACAGGCCCCGCATGGATTCGCCATGCCCGGGCACCGAACAGACAAAGGGATAAGTCCCCGGCGCGGGCGCCGCGAAATCCACCCGCACTTCCTGCCCCATGGGGCAAAGCGGGGTGCGCGCGATGATGTCAGCCTTGTTGGCCGCCACGATGCCGTCGTCACCGCTGCTGGCATCGGCCGCCGCAAGAAAATCCTTCTCCGTATCCGGCTTCAGGAGAACCCAATCGTGCGGGTCATGGAGAATGCTGCCATTGTGGCGAAAAAACAGGGTTACGTCGCTATCCCGCGGGCAGGCCAAACGGTTCGGCTTGAACGCCAGTTCATCCCCGTCGCTGGCGACATGCAGGGTGACGTGAGGCCGCGCGGGTCCGCAGGAAAGCAGGGCGGGAAATGCGCACAGGATGGACCGCCGTGAAAGCTTCATAATCCGGTCTTTTGCCCAGCTACAACCTCAATAGACGTTTTTGCGCTCTCGGCCCCCAGTATGAAATCGGCAAAAAAATGGGATCCCGGCAGCGGGAAACCTGGGGCTCGATGATTTTCCTGTTGGCAGAGAACCGGAATTGGGATGCAATCGCGGCTGGAGGGGCGGATGAGCTTCGGGCCAACAGGCTTCAAGGAACGGACCAAAGTGGCAGAGGCCTGCGACGCGCTGGTGCGCAGCAAGTACGCGCATGGCGACGCCGAAGATACGGTCCAGGATGCCTGTGTACGGGTGTTACAGCTGGACGCGCCGGCGGCGGTTCGCAATCCGGCCGGCTATCTGGCCCGCATCATGCGCAACCTGTTCATAGACAAGCGCCGGCGCCGCTCCCGCGACGCGCAGACATTCGAGAAGGCGGAAGACATGGCGCTGATCGCCGACGAGCGGCCCGGTCCTGAGCAATTCCTGGCCGACAGGCAGATGCTGGCCTCTGTCCTGGCGGAAATAGACCGTCTCCCGCCGCGCTGCCGCCAGGCCTTTCTGGCGCACCGCTTCGAGAATATGAGCTATCCGGCCATCGCGCGGGCGATGGGGATCAGCGTCAGCGCGGTGGAGAAGCATATCGCCGAGGCGCTCATCCGGCTGGAAAAGGTCCGCCGCGCAGACGGTAGCATGCCATGACCGCAACCGAGGAAGCTGCGCGCTGGTTCGCGGCCTTGCGCCGGGGCGTCATGTCCCTGGAAGAGCGTGCCGCCTATGAAGCATGGGTGGCGCTGCCGGAGAATAAGAGGGCGATGGAAGGCATGAAGGCCCTGTGGGCATCGCTGGAAGGCACGCCGAAGCCCGCCGCCCTGCCCCGCCATCTCCGCCGCGCCCTGGTCTCGGCCATCTTCGTCTCTTCGCTTGCCGTCACCGCCATCTCCGTGGCCGGCAACAGTCACTTCTGGACGGCACTTGATTGGACAAATCGCTGATTCCGGTCCTTCTGGTTTTTCACGATATCCTGGCCACGGCCTTGCTGCTGCTGATCAGCTTGCAGGCTTTCATCGCGTATTTTCCGCAGATCGCGGCGCGTATTTCCCGTCCCGAATCCCGCCTCCCGCTCGAGCTGCGTGACGTGCTGTGCCTGCTTTTCGTCGGCACCATTTCCCTGGGCGCCACGCTTTATCCGGCCTACCGTTTCCATGTGCGTCCCTTCCTCGAAATCAACGGCCTTCAGGCCCCGAACGGCGCTTTCGAAATCAAGGAGCAATTGGCCGCCTTGTCGATCCTGATGTTGCCGGCCTACCGCGCCGCATGGGACCGCCGCTTCTTCGCCGACACCCTCATCGCGCGCCGGGTGATAACCAGCCTGCTTTGCGGTGCGGTCTGGTGGAATTTCGCCACCGGCCATGTGATGAATTCCATCAAGGGGCTTTCATGAACGCACGCGTGACCATATTTTCCCTGACGGGGATTCCGGTTTACATCGCGGGCTATTATTTCGACCGGCCGTTATTCTTCTATTACCCCGAAATCGGACACATCAGCGTTAGGGCCGCGGCGGGCGCCGGCCCCGCCATCATGTGGTTCGGCTGGCTGGCCTCCGCCCTGCTGATCGGCGTCCTGTTTTCTTTCCTTGTCCCTCGACGTTGGTCCCTGCGCGTGCCGTTCGACCTGACCTGGATGATATTCATTGCTGCCTTCCTTGCCGTATTCATCTATGAGAAGCGCTGGTTTTTCTGATACGCCTCCCATGCATGATCTCAGGCATGGCTTGATCGCCGGCGCCATTCTCCTTCTTTGTGCCGGGCCATTGGCGGCCCAGGACAGCGATGACAATGATGGGGCCGGCATCGAAAGCGTGACCGTCACCGCCACCCGCAGCGGCAAGCGCGTCCAGGACGAACCCATCCATGTCGAAATGATCGACCCGGAGGAAATCCAGGAAGGCACCACCATGTCGCCCGGCGGCATCGCGCGGATGCTGAGCGAGACCAGCGGCGTCCATTTCCAGGTCAATTCCGCGGCACTGGGCGCGGCCAACCTCACCATGGAAGGCCTGCGCGGCCATTACACCCAGATTCTCTCCGACGGCCTGCCGCTTTACGGCGGCCAGCTGGAGTCCCTGGGCCTGCTGCAGATTTCTCCCGCCGATCTGGGGCAGGTGGAGATCATCAAGGGCGTCGCCTCGGCGCTTTACGGCTCATCGGCGCTGGGCGGAGTGATCAACCTGGTTTCACGCCGGCCGGAGAAGGAATTTTCGCCTGAGCTGATTCTCAACGCCACCTCGGTCGATGGCCAGGATGCGGTGGGCTATCTCTCCGGCCCGGCCACGGAGGATTGGGGCTACACCATGATCGCCGGCCTGCACCGGCAAAGCCGCGGCGACGTCAATCATGACGGCTGGTCCGACATCCCCGCCTTCAATCGCGTGGTGCTGCGGCCCCGTCTTTTCTGGCAGGGCGATGGCGGCGACTCCATCCTTTTGACCGCGGGCTTTTCCCAGGAAGGGCGTGAAGGCGGCACCTTGCCGGGCGCAACGCTTCCCGGCGGCGGTCTCTTTCCGGAAAAACTGGACACCAAGCGCTGGGACATCGGCACGGTTTCGCAATTCCGCCTCGGGCCGGACACTCTCCTGTCCGTCCGCGCCTCGGTGATGGGCGAGGATGCCTTTCATCGCTGGGGCGCGGTCAACGACAGCGATCACCAGGCCACCGGCTTCGGCGAAGTCAGCCTGATGCAGAGTTATGGTTCGCATGTATGGACACTGGGGGGCGCCTTCCAGCAGGACGGCTACCGTTCCCGGAATTTCTCCGGCTTCGATTACACCTACAGCGTCCCCTCGCTCTTCGCCCAGGACGAGTACAATCCGGTACCCTGGCTTACCCTGGCGGGCAGCCTTCGCGCCGATTTCCACAATGTGTTCGGCACCTTCCTCAGCCCGCGTTTGTCGGCGCTGGTCAAGGCCGATGACTGGACCTTCCGCGCCACCGCCGGCGAAGGCAATTACGCGCCCACCCCTTTCACCGAGGACACGGTGGATACGGGTTTTGCGAAAATCCTTCCCTTCCGCAACATCAAGGCGGAGACCGCGCGCGCCGTTTCGGTGGATGCGGGCCGCTCCTTTGGTCCGTTGGAACTCAACCTTTCGCTCTTCGGCTCCCGCATTCGCCGGCCGGTGGCGCTGCAGCTGGCGCCCGCCTCACCCGGACAACTTCAATTCCTGAATCTGCCCGGCCCCACCGAAACCATGGGTGCCGAGCTGGTCGCCACTTACACCCAGGGCCCGCTCACCATTGTCGGCGGTTACGTCGCCCTTCACACCACCGACATCGATTCCCAAAGTTTCCGCCGCGAAGACGCCGAACTGGTGCCCAAACAGACGGCGGGAATCAGCGCCATGTGGGAAGAAGACTGGGGGCGGATCGGGCTGGAAAGCTTCTTCACCGGCGAGCAGGCGCTGGATAATCCGCTCAACCCCAATCCCTATCGCAGCACCAGCGCGCCTTATGTGATCTTCGGCGCCCTGGCGGAATGGAACGTCACCGGCAACGTCACGCTCTACATCAATTCGGAAGACCTGACCGATGTGCGCCAGACCCGGTTCGACCCCTTGTTGCGTCCCGGCCTGGCGCCCGACGGCCGCCCCACCGAGGATGTCTGGGCGCCGCTGGACGGACGCCTGATCAATGGCGGCCTGAAAGCGCGGTTCTAGCGCCGGCCGCTATCTTCACTTCTCCGGCGGTTCGGCGCAGGCATAGCCGTTCGATTCCATCCCCACCACGATCTCGTCCAGCTTGGGCGAGTGCCAGGCGGTCTCCATCGCGGCGCGGTCGCTGACGGCGGTGATGTCCAGCACCGCGCTGTTGCCGCTGTCGGGATCGGTGCATTTCACCTTGTAGTCGAACTTCCCTTTCTGCCGGGAAGGGGTCTTGCTCTGAATGGGACAGGGCGGGCACATGAAAGCCTGTATTTGTCCGGGGGCCGCGGAAGCGGGCGAGAGCGGAACCACCGCGATCACCACACCAAGCAAGGGTGAGATTTCTTTCATGCGCGATTGTTTCCCGGTTTCGCCGCAGCTTGCCTATAATAAATCTCCGCTCCATCGATCCGCAAGCCAAGACCATGGTTCAGCGCAGCATCGTCACTGAGGCAAGTATTCCGGTCCTGGCGGCCGGGGTGCGGCTCCATTGGGATTGGGCACGCAACCGTCATGTGCTGCTGGCGCCGGAACGCGTCATCGCGCTCGACAACATTGCTTTCGAAATCCTCAGCCGCTGCAACGGGAAGAAATCCACCGGAACCATCGCCGGCGAGCTTTGCACTCTCTACGCGGCGGATCGCAAAGCGATCCTGTCCGATGTGACCGGTATGCTGCAGGACCTTTTCGACAAACGCCATCTGCAAGAGCAAGCCGGGAACAAAAACACGCGGCAGCGGCATGTTTCGCCACCGCCCGGTACCGCAGACAGGGAAGATTTCCCCCTCTCCGTCCTGGCCGAACTCACGCACCGCTGCCCGCTGCAATGTCCCTACTGCTCCAATCCCCTCGCCTTGGAGCGTGACGAACTTTCCACCGGCGCATGGAAACGCGTGCTGGACGAGTGTGCGGCGCTGGGCGTGCTCCAGATCCATTTTTCCGGCGGCGAACCCATGGCCCGCAAAGACCTCGCCGCGCTGGTCGCGCACGCGGCGGGGCGCGGCCTCTACACCAACCTCATCACCTCCGGCGTGCTTGTGACCCGCCAAAAACTCGAAGCCCTGGTTCATGCCGGCCTCGATCATGTGCAGATCAGCTTCCAGGACGCCCGGCCTGAGGACGCCGACCGGATCGCCCATCATCCCGGTGGGCATGTAAAAAAATTGGAAGCGGCGAAACTGGTCCGGGAATTCGATTTGCCCCTTACCGTAAACGCGGTGGTCCACCGCCAGAACCTGCGCAATCTGCCCCGAACGATCGAGATGGCGGTGGCGCTGGACGCGTCACGGCTGGAAGTGGCGCATGTCCAGTATCTGGGCTGGGCGCTCATGAACCGCGCCGCTCTCATCCCAAGCGAAGCGCAATTTGAAGAGGCGATGCGCCTGGTCGATGACGCACGCGAACACCTTAAAGGCATCCTCGTCATCGATCATGTGATCCCCGACTATTACGCGGTCCGGCCGAAGAAATGCATGGGGGGCTGGGCGCGGCAATTGCTCAACATCACGCCTTCAGGCCTGGCCCTCCCCTGCCACGCGGCCCAAAGCATCCCAGGCCTCGACTTCAACTCCGTCCGCGAACACTCGCTCGCCTGGATATGGAAGAATTCTCCCGCCATGCGCAAATTCCGGGGGCAGGAATGGATGAAGGAACCCTGCCGGACGTGCGAATTCCGGGAAATCGACGCGGGCGGCTGCCGCTGCCAGGCTTTTGCCTTGACGGGTGAAGCCGCGAACGCCGATCCCGCCTGCGCCAAATCCTCCTATCATGAGACTCTCGCCGCGCTGGCGCGGGCCGAGGCGGCGGCGGACGAAAGGCAATTTGCCTATCGCGGTTTTTCCACCGGCCCGTCGCCGACGACGTGATGGCATGTGACAGGGCCAAAACATCCGGCAGCCACGACCGGCAGGTGATATACTTAAGAAAAGAGGAACAGCGTCATGAACATCAACCGCCGTCATGTTCTGCTCGCGGCCGCAGCCGCACTTGTCTTTCCCGGCGGCCGCAGCCTTGCCGCGCCGCCGCCCGCCCTGACAGAGCAATTGCGCCGTGGCGGCTTTGTGCTCCTGATGCGGCACGCCAGTTCCCCGGCCAATCCACCCGAGAAAAGCGCCGCCGATCCCGAAAATCGCAGCCTGGAACGGCAGCTCGATGAAAAGGGACGGCAGACGGCCGCGGCGATGGGACGGGCCTTCCGTTTGCTCCACATCCCGGTAGGCGCGATTTTTTCCAGCCCCACCTATCGCGCGCGGGAAACCGTGCGGCTGGCGGGGTTCGGCACGCCCCGCGAAGTGTCCGAACTGGGCGACCAGGGCCGCAGCATGGCGCGCATCGATGCCGCCGGTCCGGTCCGCTGGCTGAAGGCGAAGGTGGCGGAGAATCCGGCGCGGGGCACCAACACGCTCATCGTCACCCACATGCCCAACATCGCCGCGGCTTTCCCCGACCTGGCGGCGGGCCTTCAGGATGGCGAGACGCTGGTGTTCCAGCCCGATGGACATGGCGACGCGAACATGATCGCGAAAGTGCTGATTGAAGAATGGGGCGGCTGAAAATCGTCAAACCGCATGCGCCTTGACCACCGCCCAGGCCGGTTTGCCCGGCTTGAGCTCCAATTCCGCCACCGCCGCGGGCGTCACCCGCGCCAGGAGCGGCCCGAATGAGGTGCGCAATTCCACCAGCATGCTGTGCGAGCCTTCCAGCGTCACCGCACCCACCCGCCCTTCGATCACATTGCGCGCCGAGAGCCCGGTGGGCGGCGCATTGGCCACCAGCACATGATCGGCCCTGAGCCACAAGGCCCCGGCGCCGTCTTCCCGGGCATGGGTGAGCGCTTCCATCGGCAGCACCGCCCCGATATCGCGCGGATCGAGCAGCGCCTGGAAAGACGCCTGCCGCGCGACATCGCCAAAACCACCCTCCGCCACCACCCGGCCCTTCTCCATCGCCACCAGGTGCGAGGCCATGGCTGCGGCATCGTCGATCGAATGGCTCACCACCAGCATGGGGATCTGGTAGCGGCGATGGGCGCGCAGCAACACCGCGATGAAGGCGCGCCGCCGCGGCCCGTCCAGCGCCGCGAAAGGCTCGTCCAGCAGAAGAAAATCCGGTGCCGACAGAAGCGCGCGGGCCAGCGCCACCCGGCTTTTCTCCCCGCCGGAAAGATTCCCCACCGGCCGCTGCAAAAGGGCCGCGATATCGAAAAACTGCACCACGTCGTCCAGGGCGAAGCGCGCCGCCCCGGCGCGATGGAGCGCATAGGCGAGATTTTCCCGCACCTTCAGATGGGGAAACAGCCGCGCCTCCTGGAACACCATGCCGAAGCCGCGCCGGTGCGCCGGCACATGCAGGCCGATTGTGCTGTCGGCGCAGGGCCGTTCATTGAGCACGATACGCCCCTCGCCCCGCTTCAATCCGGCGAGCAGCGCCAGCAGGGTGGATTTGCCGGCGCCCGACGGCCCGAACAAGGCGGTAATGCCATCAGCCGGCGAGGTGAAGCGCGCATTGAGCAGGAAGTCGCCCTGCAGCAATCGTATATCGGCTTCCAGTCCTGTCATGCGCCGCGGCCCGTCATCCCAACAGCCGTTTGCGCGCCCGGCGCTGCAGGAATTCCGCCGCGACCAATCCCACCATGGCCGCGCCGAAGGAGATCGCCGCCAGCCGCCAGGCTTCGCTCTCGCCTCCCGGTTCCTGCAGCACGGAATAGATCGCCAAAGGCAGCGTCTGGGTCTGGCCCGGGATATTCGCCGCAAACGTGATCACCGCGCCGAACTCGCCCATCGCCGCGGCGAAAGCGGTCACCGCGCCGGCCACGATTCCCGGCCCCGCCAGCGGCAGCGCCACGCTGAAGAAGCGGTCGAGAGGGCCCGCGCGCAGCATCGCCGCCGCTTCGAACAGGCGCGCATCGGTGGCTTCAAACGCCAGGCGGATGCTGCGCACCAGAAGCGGAAAGGTCATCACCGCGGTGGCAAGCGCCGCGCCATTGGTGGTGAAGGCGAGCCGCACCCCGAACCATTGCTCCAACAGGCTACCCAGGGGACCCTGCCGCCCAAACAGGATCAACAGCAAAAAGCCCACCAGCACCGGGGGCAACACCACCGGCAGATGGGTAAGGCCGTCCAGCAGCAAGCGCCCCCAACCGCGCAATCCGGGCCGCGAGAGGACAAACGCCACCGCGACGGCGACCGGCAAGGAAAAAGCCAGCGCCCGCGACGCCACCGCCAGGCTGGTGATCAGGATGGTCCATTCAGGCGACATCACCGGTCCAGCACCAGCACATCCACCAGCGCGCCGGCGGCAAAAGCGGGCGCGTCCGGGGCGAGCCTTATCAGCGCATTGGCGGCGGCAAACACCGACAGCAGCGACGAATCCTGCTGCTCAAAGGCGCGCACCGCAAGCATGCCGTCCGCGCCGCTGGAAAGGAAGGAACGCAGATAATGCTCCCGCGAGCCATTGGCAGGGAGCCCCTGTTCCAGCCGGGCGCGGACGAACCTCACCGCCGCATCCGCACGCCGCCCCAGCATCGCGGCGATCATCGGCTTCAGGAAAAGATAAGCGCAGACCAGGGCGGATGCCGGATTGCCCGGCAGTCCCAGCACCGGCTTGCCGCGCGCGCGTCCGAACCATGTCGGTTTTCCCGGCCGCAACGCGACCTTCTCCACCATCAGTTCCAGCCCCAGTTTCTTCAGGGCCGGGCGCGCATGGTCGTGATCCCCCACCGAAGCGCCGCCCACCAGCACCAGCAGATCGCTTTCCAACCCCTTCTCGGCCGCCCGCGCGATGCTGTCGATATTGTCCTTTTCCAGCGGCACCTTCTGCGCCACCCCACCCCAGCTTTCGATCAGCCCCGCAATGCCGTGACTGCCGGAATCGAAGATCTGGAACGGCCCCGGCACAGTGCCCGGTGCGGCCAGTTCATCGCCGCCACTCAGGATCGCCACGCGTGGGCAGCGCGCCACCGGCAATTCCGCAACGCCTGCGGCCGCCGCCAGCGCCAGCGCCACACCATCCAGCTTGAAGCCGGCATCCAGCAATTGCCGTCCGGCGGTGAAATCCATCGCCCGCGGCCGCACATTGTCGTCCGGCGCCGCACGCGGCACGTCGATCCAATCGCCGTCACGCCCCACTTCCTTATGAATCAAGACATTCTCCTGGATCACCACCGCGTCCGTGCCTTCCGGCACCGCCGCGCCGGTGGAGATACGCACGGTTTCGCCGGCACCGATCACACCCTCGAAGCCGCGCCCCGCCGCCGCTTCGCCTGTCAGCCGCAAACGTCCCGGCGTATCCGCCACCTTGACCGCATAGCCGTCCATCGCCGAGACCCGGAACGGCGGCTGGTCGCGCCGCGCGGTGACGGGCGCGGCCAGCACCCGTCCCAATGCCCGCTCCAGCGCGACATTCTCCGCCGGCAGCGCGGCCAAATCCCGGAGCATGGCGGCGCGCGCTTCCGCCACGCCCATCAACGGCGCGCTTGGCTTGGCCCTTTTGGGCTTTTCCCCCTTGGCAGAAAGACCGGTCTCTGACACGTTATTCCCGACTGTAATCAACGAGAGGCTGCAACGCTAGGCCGTGGCCAAAAGCTTGTCCATATATGGGCTTACGCGCCGCTCCCTGCTGGGCATCGCCGCGCTGCTGCCGCTTTCCTCCGGGGCGCAGGCCCAGACTGGCATCACCGTTTTCGCCGCTTCCTCGCTCACCGACAGCATGAAGGCCATCGCCGCTGCCTATGAGAAGAAGAGCGGCGTGCATGTGACGCTGTCCTTCGGCGGCTCCAACACATTGGCGCAGCAGATCGACCAGGGCGCCCCCGCTGATCTTTTTTTCTCGGCCGACACCGACTGGATGGATTTCCTTTTCCAACATAACCGCATGGCTCCCGCCACACGCCGCAATCTCCTGGGCAACCGGCTGGTGCTGGTGGGGGGACCGCAATCCAGGCCGCTCACCATCGCGCCCCGCTTCAACCTCGCCGCCGCGCTGGGCTCAGGCAAGCTGGCGCTGGCCGATCCCAACTCCGTCCCCGCCGGCAAATACGGCAAGGCCGCGCTGACTGCGCTGGGCATATGGGACAGTGTCGCGGACAAGATCGCCCCGGCCGAAAATGTGCGCGTCGCCCTGGAATATGTCGCGCGCGGCGAAGCGCCTTACGGCATCGTCTATGAGACCGACGCCAAGGCGGCTCCTCAAATCCGCATCGTCGGCACGTTTCCCGGAAACACCCACCCGCCCCACGTCTATCCCGTCGCCCGGACCCCGGCGGCGTCGGCCGCCGCCCAGGATTTCCACGGCGATCTTTACGGTCCCGACGCCAGGGCGATCTTCGAAAAAGCGGGCTTTACATATCTCAAATAACGTCGCGGTCCCTGCGGCGGCTGTTGGAGCAGGGCCGCGTCCGGGGCGCCGTCCGATATGCCCGTCAAGGCAGCGTATCCCGCACCTATCGCGCCTTGCCCTGGTTCAACGCCACTGCCGCCTTGACCAGCGCCTTGAATGCCGCCGCGTTGAGCTTCCCACCCTCTCGGATATCGATGGCGCGCCGGACATTGCCTTCCAGGCTGGAATTGAACAGGCGGGAAGGATCAGCAAGCGCGGCACCCTTGGCGAAGGTCACTTTCACCACGCTCTTATACGTCTCGCCGGTACAGAGGATGCCGGCGTGATACCAGGTGGGAACGCCACGCCATTTCCACTCTTCCACAACAGCGGGGTCGGCCTGTTTAATCAGGGCGCGGATATGGGCCAGCATCGCGCCGCGCCAGTCGCCCAGTTCCTTGATCCTGCCGTCAATCAGCGTCGATGGCGATTTGCCGCCCGGTGCAACCGTCTTCTCTACGGTCTTCTTCGCGGCCTTCTTCGGGATCCTTGTCATGGCTTTCGCACATACTCCCCGGACTTGCCGCCGCGCTTTTCCACCAGCGTCACGCCCTCGATCACCATGCCCCGGTCTGCCGCCTTCAGCATGTCGTAAATGGTGAGGCACGCCACCGAGACCGCCACCAGCGCCTCCATCTCGACGCCGGTCTGGCCGGTGGTCTTGGCCCGCGCCGTCACCGTCAGAGCGGATTCTTTCTCATCCGTCGCGATCGTTACCGTCACGCTCGACAATGGAATCTGGTGACACAGGGGAATCAGTTCCGCCGTGCGCTTGGCCGCCATGATACCGGCGATCTCGGCGGCGGCCCGCACGCTGCCTTTCTTGGCATCGCCCGACAGCGCCGTCTTCAAGGTCGCCGGCTTCATCCGCACACGCCCTTCCGCCACCGCTTCCCGGGCGGTCACGTCCTTGCCGCCCACATCCACCATGTGCACCGCGCCGCTCTTGTCGAGATGGGTGAGATTCGCCATCGCCCTCACTTCTCCATGAAGCGCGGAATCAATTCGGCCAGGTTGCATGGCCTGAAGCGGCTGTCGAGCTGCCAGCGGATGATCTTGTCCCAGCCGTCCTTGCAGGCGCCGTTCGACCCCGGCAGAGCGAAAATCATGGTGTTGCCCGCGATACCGGCACAAGCGCGCGATTGGATGGTGGAAAGCCCCACGCTCTGGAAGCTCGTCATGTGCCAGACCGTCTCGAAGCCTTCGATAGTCTTGTCGAACAAAGGCCGCATCGCTTCCGGCGTCACGTCCCGCCCGGTCAGGCCGGTGCCGCCGGTCGAAACCACCGCATCCACATTCGGATCGGCGATCCATTTCCTCAGCTGGTTCTGGATCTCCTCGATATTGTCGCGCACCAGGGCCCGGCCCGCCAGTCTGTGTCCGTCGCGCGCCACCCGCTCGGCCAGCAATTTGCCCGAGGTGTCGCTTTCCTCGTCGCGCGTGTCCGATACCGTCATCACCGCGATATTCAGCGGCTGGAACGGCATGGTCTCTGAAATCTTGCCGGCCCCCGGCGGAGCCAAAGGATTATTCAGTACCTCACTCAAACCTTCTCTCCCGCCTTGTCCGCCTTGGCCCGCCGCGCCTGGTCAAGCTCGGTGGGCTCGACCCAGCGCGCTCCGTCCGGCCCGGTCTCCTTCTTCCACAAAGGCGCGTCGGTCTTGAGATAATCCATCAACAACCGCACCGCTTCAAAGGCATCGTTGCGATGCTCGGCCAGGGCCGCCACCAGCACGATGGCCTCGCCCGGCTTGATCCGGCCCGCCCGGTGCACCACCAGAAGATCGAGCAGCTTGAGCCTTTGCGCCACCTCGCCCGCCAGCCGCGCGATCTCCTTCTCGGTGAAGCCGGGATACTGCTCGATCATCAGCTCGCTGACCGCGCGGCCCTTGGTCCGCCCGCGGCAATAGCCCACGAAATTGGCGAGCGCACCCGCGCTCTCGTCATGGAAGCCTGAAAGCTCCGTAGCCGGATCAAATGCCTGTTCGGTCACCGCAACCCGCATCTTCAGCCCCCGCTCATCGGCGGCAAAAAGGCGATCTCGTCCTGGTCACGGATGGCGTGGGAAGGATCGCGCACGATCGCCTGGTTCACCGCGATCTGGGTGCGCGCGCCTTTCAGGGCCTCGGCCAGCGCCGGCTCGGCCCGCGCAAGCCATGCCTGCAACTCGCCCAGCGTTTCCACGCCTTGCGGCCGCGCCATGTCGGCAAGGCCGGGCGCGGCGATTTCGCGGAACCGCCCCAGGAAAACCAGTTTCACCTTAACCGCCCGTCACCGACATGTGCCGCTGCACCGCGGGCGCGGCACCGCGCACCGGCAGGAGGAAGTCGTGGCTCTTGGGCTTGGCGGCGATGGCGCGGTCAATGGCTTCGTTCAGGAGTTCGTCGCCTTCAGAGGCGCGCAAAGGTCCGCGCAGGTCGGCGGAAGCCTCCTGGCCCAAGCACATATGCAGCGTGCCGGTGCAGGAAAGCCGCACCCGCCGGCAGGTGTCGCAAAAATTATGGGTCAGCGGGGTGATGAAGCCCAGCCGGCCGCCGGTTTCCGCCACCCGCACATAGCGCGAGGGCCCGCCGGTCTGGTCGGGCAGATCGGCGAGGGTCCAGAACGACTCCAGATTCTGCCGCACCTCTTTCAGGGAGAGGAACTGGTCGGTACGGTCCTCATCCACAAAGCCCAGGGGCATGGTTTCGATCAGGGTGATGTCCATGTCCTTCCCGTGCGCCCATTGGATCAACGCGGGAATCTCGGCCTCATTGCCGTTCTTGAGCGCAACCGTGTTGATCTTGACCTTGAGGCCCGCTTCCCGCGCCGCCTCGATCCCGTCCAGTACCTTGTCCAGAAGATCGTCGCGGGCGATGCGAGCGAAGACGGCGCGGTCCAGACTGTCGAGCGACACGTTCACCCGCTTTATTCC
>CAZEFQ010000040.1:0-6688 GCA_964511505.1 uncultured Rhizobium sp. | reverse complement strand
CTCGGTGGCGGTGGTGGCCGACAGCAGCGGCAGTGTGGTGCAGAGACTCTCCTATGATCCCTGGGGCAAGCAGCGCAATGCCAACGGCACAGACGCGGCTTGCGGCACCATCAGCCCAAGCACCAGCACCCACACCACCCGGGGCTTCACCAACCAGGAAGAGATGCCCATCCAGTGCATCGTCAACCTCAATGCCCGGCTCTACGACCCCTCCATCGGCAAGTTCATGGCGGCGGACAGCATCGTCCCCGATCCCTTCAACGGTCAGAGCCTGAACCGTTATGCCTATGTGCTGAACAACCCGCTGAGCTTCACCGATCCGACAGGACATTATTTCGATGCGGCCCAAGATTTAAGATTTACCGCCGACCCGAACTATTCGTGCGTTCCCGGCTGTCCTGACTTCGGATACGCGCTTGGAACTGTTCCTGACGACCGACCGCAGGCTGCACCTGGTCACATAGAGAATCCGACAGGCAACAACGATGGCGGTCAGAGTCCTGCACGCGCGTCGCCTAGTGGGCTGACCGCTGGCGGCGGATGGGGATGTTCTTCGAGCGCCGGCCTGGAAACCTGCAAAGACACGAGCGACCCATTCAAACGATGGTCTGATATCGCAGACTTTACACGTGGCCCGGCGACGAACGGTGAAAATGGAACAGACCCCCAACTTATGCCGGCGGCTTTTAAGCTGTTCGACAAAACGTGGATTACCTCAACTGAGCGCGGTAATGATGCTCACGCTACGCTGCTCGCATATGCCCTTGGCCGAGGTTCTGGGCGCTTTTTTGGAAATGTTGGCGTTTCTCCGAACGGCGCGCGATTCTGGGGGCGCCCCGATCTTGGAGATTCGGTGGCGAAAACGTTGTGGGAGCTAAAACCTCTCTCGGTCGATTTCGCCAGCGCTTTAGCACAGCTAAAATATTACGAAGTCATGAGCATAATCTCCGGAGATCATTATGCCCCGTCAGACATTGCGCCAAGCTTCTTTATGGGGGACGTGCTCGCCCTGCCGGGACAATACGCAACTTACTATTACGGATTTGCAGGAGAGGGTGTCATCTTTTACTATTTTCGTTTAAACGAGAATGTCATGGAGCGTCCTTTGGGAGTGCCCTTTCGTCTAATCGCCCCGGAAGCCGCTCCGTCATTTGCGCCCGCATTTTGAAGAAGTACTGCTGTTCGACCCGGGAGACGCAAAGACGGTGAAGCTCCTATTTGACCACTTGCGCACTTGGAAAGGTCCAGATTTCGTTGATCATGAAATCTCAAAGCGCGGTTATCTGGTTCACAAGGTATACCAGCATGAAATGATCGAATTTTGCAGAACGCGGCTCAGCGACAACCAATACGATTTGACTCAGTATTGGCGTGAATTTGCGAGAGAGGTTGTCTTTTCCGGCGGCAGGAATTTGTTGTCCTTGCGAGATGACTGGGGCTGTCGGTCAGCATATTTAGACACTATGGCACACGGCTTGGGTATTAAACCCCTGCCTCGGTCCATGAGTATGCATCCATGCATTCATGCTCGAGTTGAAGCGAATGAGCGTAACGAACTTTTGTGGAATCAGCTTTTGGACAACGTCGAGAAGGTAAAGTCATCCGAAGTGGATGCCCACGAGATCGACGCTACCCACTGGACGGGCTTGAAAGCGGGTATTGTGCCGATTGTGGAAGATCAAGCGATGGCGTTGGGGTTTGAAAAGAGAAAGGTTCCCCTTGCACAGGGTGTTGGCCAGCCGCGGAAGACTTTCTGGAAAGAGACGAAAGGTGGGCTTTTGATTGGCTGCGGGGTAGACACGGGCGGGCTCCCAAGAGCAACCCAATTACATCTCCAATGTTATGTAACACACAAGAGTGATTTCAGCACCGTGTTTTGGATAGGTGACTGTCGAAACATCGTTCCAGGTTTTGAGCTGTACAATATTTTTCGCGTGAACGCTCCGCCTCCTTCGAGAGTCCTCGGCATACATGCTTTTCTGGAATTGTTAGATGTTTTTACGGATTCATTCGCTTAGGGGGTAATGCGATAAGGGCCACCATTAATCCAGAGACCGGGACACCATAACACCGAAAAGTTTTAGCGGAGATCTCAAGATAATCGCCTCTCGCCAAAACCCCCAATAATGCGGATCAAGCCTTTCACAGCCCTCGAAAAAACGCATCACGTTTTTCAGACCCGCGGTCCAGCCGCACCCGGCCTGAAACATCTTAAACCGCGTCTGCGGCCGTCTATCATGCCGCCTCGGCACGAAGGCGTGGCGCAGGCGTGATTAATTCGAGCATCCGGCGGCCCGGCGCGGGAACTTTCCCGCCTCTTATCCTTTGTAGCAGGGGCCGCCATTCATAGCGGCGCGCTGGAAGATATTGATGGGAGTGAATTCATGCCTGCGAAAAAGAGCATCCTGGCCCAGCAGGCCAGCGAGTTGGGGGACGCCGTAACCCGCCTGTTTACCGGCGAACCGCCAAAGCCTGAGCCCAAGCCAAAGCGCAAGGCCCCAAAGCGCAAGGCGAAAGCGGCCGCAAAAAGGCTGGTGAAAAAGGCCAAACGGGCGGCGAAGAAAGTCAAGCGGGCCGCGACCAAGACAAAACGGGCGCGCAAAGCCAGGAAGCGCTAATTGGGAGTGGGCATGCGAACGCGCTTCGCGCGTTAGTCCAGCCGCTCGCCCAAGCTGGTCTAGCTTTTCTTGGCGAGCGAAAGCGAGCTTAGAAAAGCTGGCCCCTCTTCGAGCGAAGCGAGGGAGGCGCGGCCTTTATCCTCACCCAGAAAAGATTGACGGCCAGCCCCGCCATCACCAGCGAAGCGGCGCCGATCTTCCAGTCCTGCAACGGTTCGCCCAGCCACAAGGCCGATGCGGCAAAGCCGAAGATCGGCACCAGCAAAGACAGGGGTGCAATGGTCGCCGCCGGATAGCGCGACAAGAGAAAGGCCCATACGCCATAGCCGAACATGGTGTTGCCCAGGCTTTGCCACAGCACCACCAGCCAGGTCATCGGGGTGGCGCGCGTGAGCCCCGCCATCATCGCCGGCCAGCCTTCCCGCCAGAGTGCCGCCAGATAAAGCGGGGGCAGGGCGAACAGGCTGGCCCACACCACATAGGCCAGGATGTTGAGATTTGGCTCCCTCCTCACGGCCGCTCTTGCCGCCCGGTTGCTGATCGCCCAGGCGAGCGCCGCCATCAGCGTCAGCGCCAATCCTGCGAGCGTGGTGCCCGCGCCGTTATGCGCCGCGATCACGCCCATGCCGCCAAGCGCCAGCACGAAGGCCGCCAGTTGATGCGGCGCGAGCTTCTCATCGCCGGCCAGCATGGCCAGTCCGATGGTGAAAAAGACCTGCATCTGGATGACCAGCGACGCAAGTCCCGGCGAAATCATCCCGTCCATGGCGATGAACAAAAGCCCGAACTGGCCGAAGCCCACCGCCGCGCCATAGACAGCCAGATTGGTCCAGCTCGCTTTGGGCCGCGGCAGGAAGAACACTGCCGGCAAGAGCACCAGGGTGAAGCGCAAGGCGGCGAACAGCAAGGGCGGAATGGTATCGAGCCCGATGCGGATCACCACGAAATTGGTGCCCCAGACCAGCATCACCAGAAGCGCCAATAGAATGTCGCGCAAGGAAGGAATGGAAGGGCTCATGAATGCTCCAGCCGGAAGCGCCACTATAGCGGCGGAACGGGCGCGGCGGTCTGCGATCCCTGCATGGGTGCTGTTAAGCCAGATAGGCGACCGCGAACAACGCCGCCCCCACGGCTCCCAATCCCATCGCGCCATACCAGAAGGGCGTGCGCCGCGTGATGATAGCGACCGTCGAAAGCGCGATGCCGATTTCGATCAAGGTGGCCGAACCGGTCAGCCAGTGATGACGCTCTTCATGGACGGTGCTGGCGGCACGGTGCCGATTGCGCTCCTGCTCGAAATCCTCGGCACTTTTGCGCGATTTGTCCTGCGCCGTGCGCTGCTCGGCACTGTCTTTCTGATATTCCTGAAGACGGGCGCCGCCATTGTCCGCGGCGATGTCATACATATGCCGCTTCAAACTGTCGGCCTGATATTCATTCCAGGCATCGGTGGCCTGGTCCTGGGCCAGGACTGCCTCCCCCGACTCGGTGATGGCGCGCCCGCCCTCCACCGTCTCCAGGCTGCCTGCGGCGGCAGCCATCACCGCCAGCACCGCCACCGTGATGGAAACCTTGGAGATGAATGGATTGCCGTCATGGGCGGCATGTCCGGCATGCTCGGCATGTTCATGGGCCTCCAAAGCGGGATCGTGGGTCATCAAGGCCTCGATTCTATGGCGGAGGCAGCCTAACCAGAGCCCGGCAAGAAGGTCGAACAGCTGCTGTGATTGCCCAAAAAATAGGCATAGAGGCAGGTCCGGGCGCCTCCAAACAGCATCCGCGATATTTAGAACATCACAAAATGGCTAAAAAGTCTGGTTTATCAGCGGCTTCCGGTTGACGGGGCACAGGGTGTCTGACAATTTAACCGGGCCGGGCGGCGTTACACGGCCGGTTTTGTCCCTTCAGGGGCTGGGATGATCAAGTCTGAATTGGTTGCGCGGCTGACCGCGCGGTATCCGCATCTGTACCACCGGGACGTGGAGCGGATTGTCACGACCATATTGGATAGCATTACCAAGGCACTGGCAGACGGTCACCGCGTTGAGTTGCGCGGCTTCGGCGCCTTCTCGGTAAAGGTGCGGCCGTCGCGCATGGGACGCAATCCGCGCACTGGGGAACCGGTGGCGGTGGGTGAGAAACGGGCGCCATTTTTCCGCACCGGCAAGGAATTGCGCGAAAGGTTGAATGTGAATGGTGGTGCCGCCGAATCCTGATAGGGGAGAAGGCCGCATGAACCCCATTTATGTTGCTTTAGACACCACCGATCTCGATTACGCACTGGGACTGGCGGCGCGGCTGCGCGGGTCCGTGGGCGGGATCAAACTGGGCCTGGAATTTTTTAGCGCCCATGGTCCAAATGGCGTCACGGCGTTCCATGATCTGGAATTGCCGCTCTTCCTGGATTTGAAATTCCATGACATTCCCAACACGGTGGCCGGGGCGGCCCGCGCCGCCGCATCATTGGGCGTCAACATTATCAATGTGCATGCGAGTGGCGGGCCTCAGATGATGAAAGCAGCGGGCGAGGCCGCCAAAAGCGTCAATCCCAACCTCAAAGTCATCGCGGTCACGGTTCTCACCAGCCTGAACGACACCGATCTTGCGGCGGTGGGCCAGGCCGCCTCTGCCAGGGAACAAGTGTTGCGTCTGGCGCAGCTCACCAAAGCAAGCGGATTGGACGGCGTGGTTTGCTCCGCGCATGAGATTGCGGTGCTCAAAGCGGCGCTGGGCCCGGACTTTCTGCTGGTGGTGCCCGGAATCCGCCCCGCCGGCAGCGACAGCCATGACCAGCAGCGGGTGATGACCCCGGCTGAGGCGCACAAGGCCGGTGCCGGCATCCTGGTGATCGGCCGGCCGATCACGGCGGCCGCCGACCCTGCCAAGGCGGCGCGGGATATTGCTCAAAGTCTAGGTTTTTGAAGCGGTTAAACCAGGGTTCCCACGTTGCTTGATTTATGGCTTTCAGGGGACCATAAGCGCCGTCCATGCCGGTTTCTGTGAAAATTTGCGGGATCAATTCGGCGGAAGCCGCCGAAGCGGTGCTGCGCATGGGCGCCGATTTCGGCGGCCTGGTATTTTTCGAGAAAAGCCCTCGCCATCTCGGCCTGGAAGCAGGCCGGACATTGGCGGAGCGGATGCGTGGCCGTCTCAAGCTGGTGGCTCTGGTGGTGGACGCCGACAATGACCGTCTTTCCCGTATCGCCGAAGAGGTGCGTCCGGATTTCTTCCAGTTGCACGGCAGGGAGACGCCCGCGCGCGCTGCCGAGATTCGGACACGTTTCCAGATTTCGCTGATCAAGGCTTTGCCGGCGGGCGAGCCTTCCGATCTCGGCCGCGCCCGCGACTATGAGATGGCCGAGATGCTGCTGTTCGATGCACCGGTGGCGGAGGACGCCAGCCGGCCCGGCGGGCATGGCATGGCGTTCGACTGGCAGATGTTGAAGGGCGCCAGTATCGGCAAGCCCTGGTTCCTGGCGGGTGGGCTCAATCCCCAAAATGTCGGCCGCGCCATCGAAACAAGCGGCGCCAGGATGGTGGACGTATCTTCCGGCGTGGAGAGCGCGCCGGGAGTCAAGAGCGGCGCACTGATCTCTGATTTCATCGCAGCGGCGCGGACCAGGGCAGCTGTGGCATGAGCGCGGCAGCGGCATGAGTATACCGATGAATTCCCTTGCACCCAATTCCTACCGCAACGGGCCCGACATCCATGGCCATTTCGGCGGCTATGGCGGCCGCTATGTCGCCGAAACCCTGATGCCCTTGGTGCTGTCGCTGGAGAAGGCCTATGAGGAGGCGAAGAAGGATCCCGCCTTCCAGGCGGCGCTGGACGATCTGCTCAGGCATTATGTGGGCCGCGAAAGCCCGCTTTATCTGGCAGAGCGGCTGACCGCGCATTTCCGGGGTGCCAAGATCTACCTGAAGCGCGAGGACCTCAACCACACCGGCGCGCATAAGATCAACAATTGCTTGGGCCAGATCCTGCTCGCCAGGCGGATGGGCAAGACCCGCATCATCGCCGAGACCGGGGCGGGCCAGCACGGCGTCGCCACCGCCACGGTCTGCGCCCG
>CAZEFQ010000039.1:0-21790 GCA_964511505.1 uncultured Rhizobium sp. | reverse complement strand
CTCGGTCGTCCAGATCGCGTCCATCGATTCCCTCCTGGAACCGTTTGATCACGATCCGTGTTCCGCGTCGATCCCCTTTCTTCTAAGGGATCCAAACGCTTAGGATTTTTCTCAGCGACCTAAATTGATCCGGTCTCTAGGTCGCGAACGGAAGCGGTTCACGAACGTCGCCAGATGGCGGCAGTCCCGCTCGGCGCTTGGCCGCTTCGACCGTGAACTCTCCAGCACTGTCCGGCTCCGGGTCATCTCCCGCGTCGGTCATGATGAAGACAAGCTGACGTGCGAATCGGAACGTGGCGAACACGCCAGTTGCCGTCAGGGCAATAGTCGAAATCGCGAGAATCTTGCGTAGAAGGTCGTCGGTGCAGGCGGTCAGCATGCTGACAACCGCTGCCAGAGCTAACGCCATGAACACGACCATCGGGGCAAAGGCGAGCCCGACGAGGTCTTTGTACAGGCCCTTGTTCCTGATCTGTCGAACGATAGGCCTGTTCTCCAGCGTCACCAGGAGACCAAGAAGGCCGAGCAGCACGGAGACGATCAGTCCCGCGAACATGATCAGGCCGCCAAACAAACCCGTCTCGATGGTCGTGTCATGAAACGCGCGATCGGCTGCATGCACACGCCACGCGGCACAACCAGCTAACACGCCTGCCCAGTAAGGGTAGCCCATGTGAATCACACGCTTCGCGTGCGTCACGATGCCGACGTTTTCCACACTTCTATTTGTCGTCATCCGGTACCTCGCTGTTGTGCATTCCCCAGACCTTCCGGATCGCCTTCATGAGCGGCTCCGGCTGGCGGATCTTTTCGTCAGGCAGTTCTTCGGAGAACTGTACTCGATCCCTCAAGAGGTTGATGACGTTGGAGTCCTCCTCTTCTCCGTCCTCCTTCCGAAGCATGCCTCGCACTTTCGCGCTCTTCACCTCCGCTACGCCCGATTCCACCAACTTCGCCGTCTCTCGCGCCAAACGCCTAGCTTCGATGCCAAGGTAGTCGCGAGGCGGGGGGGTGATCTTCACGGTGATCCTTGCGCCGCGTCCGTACCGGCGGCGGAGTTCAGTAAGCTCAAATACCCGGGCAGAGCCCTCAAGCTCGGAGGACCCGTCGATCGAATCGCGTAAGGCGATCTCCACCGACTTGATCGTTTCCATCTTCATGACCTTCGCGACGCTGTCGAGATGGAAGACGGCGCGGAAGTCGATCGCGACGTCCGTCAGGATCATCATGTAGTCCATGAAGGCGTTGATCGTGAGTGCCCGATCGCGCTGGAACCAGAGCTGGTTCCTTTTGGCATCCCACAGAAACGCCACGTGCTTGCCAAGACCGCCGTCGCCGTCAACGTCGAGATCCGCGATTCCTGCTTTGCCAACCCGCTTCTCGAGGTCGGACAGGCGTGCACGAAGCGCGGCACCGACGGTGGGCGTTGCGACGTTCAGCTTGTCGATGATGATCTTGCTGCCCTTGTGGATAACCCACCGGGATCTCGAAGCGCCCCAGGTATCAGGCCGGTCGAAGATCTCCGAGAGGAGGTCGCTGAAAGTCTTGTTGGGATGTTTGACGCGGATGCGAAAGGGGTCGGCTTTGAAGGTCGGCATGGTCGCTCACCTGTGGGGTTACCTGCGTGGTCGCTCACCTGTGGGGTTGCCTGCGGTTCCCCTACCCGCAGGAGCGAATATTTTAGGGCATCTTGGAAATTGTAAAAAGCCTCACAGATCACGCTGCCCTCACGACGAAGCGCCGACGCGAGCGTGCCTTCGGCCCTGTGGCCACAGGAAAAACCGATAGCGAATTCGCCGCCTTCCGGCCGTCGGCTGACAATCACGGTCGTCGGCGCAGGGTGGACGGAATGAGCACAACCGTTCCACATGAGTCCCCTTCGCCGCACCTGATTCGCGTCTCAGACGCTGCTCGCAAGCTAGACGTGTCAGAGCGCTTTCTGCGCAACCAGGTGGCGCGTGGGCGCCTGCCCGCGGTTCGCCTCGGTGCCCGCGTACTGCGCCTCTCGTCGGAGACCGTCGAGCGCCTCTCCCGTGAAGGACTGGCCGCCTTTCCGATGCCAGCCGAACCCGAGCCGACGCCGTAGCCCAACTCGTCGGACACCGCGACGAAAAAACTACTACATGATGCACCAGTTTCGCACCTGCGAGAGTGGCGCCGCTCCGCGCACGTGGTGCCATTGAACCATGGCGCATGAACATCCAAGCGGGTCACACCCGCCGTCCGATGAGCTGCGAGATGCGGTCCTCGCCGCCCTGGCCCATGCGAGCGATCTGACGCTCTCTCGCCTGGTCGGAGTTGCTCGAGGACCGCTCCTACGAATTGCCGCCGGCCTGCCCGTCCGCCGCGGCACGATCGAGCTCGTCCGAGCCCACTTCGGCCTGACCGCGACACGGGCCCTCTATGCAGTCCCGGGGACGGGGGAGTCTAGCCGGCCAGATCAGCCGGAGGAGCGATGAAGTTCGCCGCCGTGATGCGGACGTTCATGCTTGGCGGGGTCGCTATCGACGCGAGCAACGCTGCGCTGGGCGCGTGGCTGCGCCTGCAAAGCTACGCCGCCAGCGACGGAATCGAGACGCCTCGTCTCGAGGGAGCCCGCTCGTGGAACGCGCGGCGCTGGTTGGTCGCCTGCCAGCTCTCCGAGACCGATGTCGTGGAGGTGGTGGCGGCCAAGTTGGCGACCTGGGACGGCAACGACCTGGTGCTCGAGGGGTTCGATCAGGCCGGTGTGGACGCCGTGAAGGCCCGCCGCGAGGGCGGGAGCCTTGGAGGACGGCCGCGAAAAACCTCCGAAACAACCTCATCGAAACCTGAGGTTTCCAGCCTGCAAACCTCGCCCGAACCCCTCTCCTCTCCTTCCCTTACCGGGCCTTGCCCTTCTGGGGCGCCCAAAGGCGCGGGGGAGCCAGACGATCGCTGCGAGTTCCACCGCGGGCGTGGGCGGTTGACGAAGCTCCCGCCGACCGGAGCGGTCGAGGGATGCTGGCTGTGTAAACACGTGGCGGCTGGCCGGCAGACCCGAACGGGGGAACCGACGCCGATGGCGAAGCTGGTTGCGTCGTCATGAAGGCGAAGCTGCCCACCTGCGACCGCTGCGGCGCGCCCTTCAAGCGCCTCGCCGACGCCGTGGTGGCGCAGCGGTACGACGACCTCGGGCGCTGCACCGAGTTGCAGCTAGACCACACCGAGTGCGCCGTGGCGCTGGTCCTCCAGCTCGACGACTTGGGGCGGGACGACGCCGTGGTCAGCTTTCCGGCCGGGGAGCTGCTCGACCCGGAGCGCGCATCGCGCCTCCGGAGCACAGCGCGAGGCTACTGGGCCAGCGCGAGCAAGCTCCTGGATCGGATTGAGCGGCTTGCGGTCCACGAACTGGCCCACGACGTCCGTCGGCGTCCGGTTTCGACGAAATCGCCATGAGCGACACAAAGCCGCTAACCCGAAGCGAATCGCGGCTCGTCTCCGCGATCGTGGCGTCGCCTGACGCGAAGCGGGAGGACATCGCCGCGGAGCTGAAGTGGTCGGTTCGTCACGTCCGCCGCCTATTGGCCAAGGACCACGTGCGGAAAGCGCTGGACGGCGCCGCTCGCGACGGGTTGGCCGCCGCGAGCGGGGTGCTGGGTCGAAACGCTCAGCGCGCAGCGGACGCGCTGGTAGCGATGGCTACGGGCGGGTCACGGGCGAGCGCGCCGCGTGTTGCTGCAGCTCGTGCCGTTCTCGACGTGGGCGCGCGGCTGTTGGACCCGGAATCCCAGAAGATCACGGTGACCCAGTCCGTGACCTACACGGATCGCTTCACCAGCATGACGCGTGCGGAGCTGCAGCACGAGGTGGCTCGGCTCGAGGCCGAGATCGCCGCCGAGGAGGCCGAGATCGCCGCCAAGGCGTCCGCAGGCGAAGAAGGCCGGACGAACGAAGGTCCGGGCGAGGAGATCACGCGATAGGAGCGACATGACGAACAAGATCCTCAGGCAACTCATGGCCGCCGACGACTGGCAGAGCATCAGCGGGGAAGAACGCTACCGCCGCTTCGCTGCGGCGTGTGACGAGTGGATCGGGAGACACTCCGCCCGCGACGCGGCCGCGATGGACACGAACGGCGGCGCCTTCAAAGGCTCCGCGTTCGTCAACGACACGCACGATATTTCGGTTGGCCAGGGTCATGGCCGCAGCATGGGCCACATGCCCAGTGTGCCCATCGTGCCCGGAGTTCCTCTCTCGCTGGTTCGCCAGATCGCCGTCGATGCGGAGGCCGACGAGCGCACCGCCGCGCAGTTCCTGCTCGGCGAGCCTATTCGCGTGCGCGCCCTGCGTGAGCGACTCGAAGCGGCCGCAGGGAAGCACGCGGCCGTGCTCGACTCGGCGAAGACCGAGATCGCGATCAGCCGCATCAACAAGGCGTCTGACATCGACCCAGGCATGAAGGCCGCCGCCGTCGCCAGCCTGCGCGGCACCGACGCCGTCGCTGAGCAGTTGGCGGGCCGCGGGCGCGGCGCCGGGCACACGACGCAGCTTCGCGGCCGCGACGCGCTGCTCAGGCGCAACGCCGACGACGGCGCGTCAAAGGCGCAGGGGGCCAAGAACACCAACGGTGGACCGATTCGACTCACCGGAAGGAGCACCAGCCGATGAAGTTGCAGCAGACGACCGACGCCGTGGTGGCGCGATTGTTCGCCCTCGCAGAGGGCAAAAACGAGGAAGCAGCCGTAAGGGCGTGCGAGATCATCCTGGCCTACGCCTGGGGAAAGCCGAGGGAGTTGAACGAGGCGTCGGAGGCGGACGGCGAGATCGCCGACGCGCGAAAGGAGCTCGCGCACAGGTATCTCGTCAAGATGGGCGTGCGTGCCCCGGAAGGTGGCCAATGAGCCTCGCGCGGGTCGCGAAGCTCGCCGACCTCCTGAAGGGGTGGCGTGACTTGCTCGAGACGGGCAAGGAGTTGGACGAGGCCGCGGCCAAAGAGCGCGGCGGGGTGCTTGAGGAACTGCGGGGGATG
This sequence comes from uncultured Rhizobium sp., assembly GCA_964511505.1. Taxonomy (GTDB): domain Bacteria; phylum Pseudomonadota; class Alphaproteobacteria; order Micropepsales; family Micropepsaceae; genus Rhizomicrobium. The sequence goes on along the minus strand of CAZEFQ010000039.1, from coordinate 16,800 downwards.
CTGAGACGCCCGCCGGGCGTGAACGCGGACGAGATTCTGATCGCAGCGGCGGCCGCCGCGCTGGAGACGAACGCGAACGAGTGCCGGCGCATCGATTGGGTCCACCGGCTGCGCCTGGATGCCGCTGAGCGGGCCAAGAAGAGCGAGCAGCGCGCGCAGCGGCCCGCGCGCTGGCGAGCGCTCCCGCCGGCGGTCCGCGCGGCCTTCAGAGCCGCCGAGATCTGCCCGAGAGCGATGCGGCCGGCGTTCTTCGCGTTCGCGACGGCGCTGCAAGCCACGGAGCCGGGGGAGCCGTCGGCGCTGTTCGAGCCTGAGCGCATCCCGGGCATCGATATGCCCCAGTCGTTCGGGGTCGCAGAGACCTCGTACTGATGATTTCCGTCCCGCCAGCGAGGTGTGGCTGCACGGCCGCGGCGGTGCGCTCCTCTCGAGAGCTTTGCTCCTTTCCTCTCGGTCGGGGAGCGCAGCGGCGGCAGCGCGGGTTCGAGTCCCGCCGCCGCCAGGACGGGCCTATTCGATTTCGTCGCCGGCGCGGTGTGGTGGCGCGCACGGCCGTGGTGTGTCGCGCGCTCTTTCCGAGGGGGCGAGCATCCCTCTCGGCCCCGTTCTCTGACGCGGGGGGCCTCCGGGGACGCGCGACCGCAATGACCACAGCAGGCCTCGGTTCGAGTCCGAGGGCCGGCGACGGACCTATTGCACCGGCTGCTGCGGCCGGATGAAGGGGGCATTCGTTGTTCACGCTCGCTGACCTGATGACACCGGAGACGCAGGACGTGATCGCCGCGCGCCTGCTCGCCAACTTGACGGCCGACGGTCAGCCGACGGCGTCGTGGGCGCCCGCGAGCGCCGGCGGCGCGGAGAACCTGCGCCTCTCGATGGTCGCTGCTGGCCTCGCGCAGTGGGTCGCGCTCCGGGTCGCCAACATCACGAAGGGCGGCATCTTGCCGCTGGCGACTGACTCGCCCGACAACGGCTACTGGCTCACCTACCTCGGGAAGAAGTTCTACGGCCTGAAGAAGCGGCAGGCCACGTCGACGATCCAGAACCTCGCGCTCTACAACCCGGCGGGTGCCGCGCCGGTCAGCGAGACGTTCCAGGTCGGCGACGTGATCGCGAAGGCGCCGTCGTCGGGGAACCTCTATCGGAGCATCAGCACCGGCCAGTTCACCAAGCTCAACACCTGGAAGAACTACCCGCTGATCATCGACCCCACGGTCGACAACCCGCTGATGCTGCAGGTGCAGGCGGAGTCGCCGGGCAGCGCCTTCGACGATCCCGCCGGGACGATCATCACCATGGTGACGGCGTTCGCGGGCATCCGCTGCGTCAACATCCGTCCCACCGACTTCACGCCCGTCCGCCACAGCGGCGTCTCAAGCGGTGGCATGGTCGGCAGTTGGGCGAGTCCGGCTACGCCGCCGACGCTCAGCGTGATCCGGGTGCGCATCGACGCGTCCGGTAATGTCGGCAGTGCGCGCGCGAGCATCTCGATCGACGGCGGTGCAACGTGGGCATCGATCGGTCTGCTGCCATCGACATACGCGATCGCCGGCGCCGTTCTGACCTTCACCGGTGGCGCGGTGTCGCCGAGCTTCGTGCAGGGCGACGTCATGACGGTGATCGTGCAGGACTCAATCCTGCAGCGCGGCGCGGACGCTGAGACCGACCCGGCCTTCATCGCGCGCGTATCGAACCGCTGGCCAGCGCTGTCGGCGATCCCCGTAAAGGGGACGATCGAGCTCTGGGCCCACTTGGCGAGCGACGAGGTCAACAAGGTGCGGAGCGACGCCGACCCAACCACGCCAGGCGGCATCCTGGTGACGATCGCCAGTTCGTCCGGCCCCGCGAGCCCGACGGCTGTGGTGGCGGTCGAGGACTACATCTTGGCGCGCCTGCAGGGCTACAAGGGCGTGCCGGCGCCGAGCTCGCCAGTCGTTCCTGGTAGCCCGAGCCCTCAGGAGACCGCACTGGTCCAGTCGGCGGCCGCGTTCAACGTGGCCGCCGCGGCCATCATCTCGGTGCCGAAGGACAAGTTGGCCACCGCGCAGGTGCAGGCGCAGGACAACTGGGACGCCTACATCCGCTCGCTGCCGCTGGGCGGCGATCCCGGCGCCGTCGTCGAGCTGGCCAACTTCGAGGACATCTTGGCCGACGTGGGCGCCACCGACGTCCAGTCGCTCACCCTGAACGGCGTCGCAAGCGACCTCGCGATCCCGGTCGGCGGTGTGGCGGTGGCTGGCGTCTTGCTCACCTCCTGCGTCTGGGTGCCGGTCTGATCCTCATGCTCCGGCCTGCGCAGCCGGTCGATCGCGGCGCCTCCTAGCGTCCTCAGCGAGCCCAGGCCCGCCAACGACAGCAACGCATCACATCGAGACAGGAGAACACCGTGCCCACGAACTACACCGGGAACCCTTCCGCCACGCAGGCGCCGGCACCGACGCCGGCGGCCGGCTCGCCGCCCATCCTGGCGCTTCCGGTCGATGGGGACGCGTTGGATGTCGCCTCGATCTACCAGGCGCACAAGGCGGCCGCGGACTTCATCGCCTTCCTGCAGAGCCCGTTTGCGAACGGCGGGGCCTGGTCGCAGGACATCATGCGGTTCGCCAACGCCCGGTTGGCGAAGAAGTTCGGCGTCGATCACGCGGGACTACCGGGCGGGCACTTCTTGACCTGGGAGGAGTCCTGGGTCCCTGGAACGCCGTTCAACCTGGGGCCCGGCGCCGGATCCAACGGTCGCTGGTCGTTCCAGGTCGATGCGAGCGGCACCAGCGGCACGTCGCCGCAAACACCGGGCGCGACCTCATCCAACCCCTGGAACAACTCCAAGGCGCTCGTCCTTGCCGTCGACGGCAGCGGCTCTCATCGCGCCGAGATGAGGACCGAGGCGACCGCCTGCTTCACCAACGACTGCTACTTCAGCGTCGATGTCGACTTTGCGCTGCTGTCGGTGCTCAGCGTCGACTGGGTGATCGCCCTGTCGTCGCAGGGCGAGTCCATCAACGGGGTGAACAACGGGATCTACCTGATCCGTCCGGACACGGTGGGCACCAACTTCTTGTTGCGCTCGAACTCGGGCGGGACGTGGAGCCAGGTCGATAGCGGGATCCTCGCAAGCCCCGGCGTCGCGCATCACCTGCGGCTCGAATGGTGGGGAGCGAACGTGTCGGACGACAGCGCTGCGCACGCCGTCATCACGCTCGACAGCTTCTCTACGCACATCGACACGAACCTCCCGAACGCGGCCGGCCTCGCCGCGCAGGTGGCGTTCGGTGGCTTCATCACCACGGCGCCGATCACCAACCCGACGATCGCGGTCGGGCCGGTCAAGTACGCCCAGTACACGCCGTGACCGCTGGCGCCAACCCGCTGGGGTCCCGGCGTCACGGGCCGGACGAACTGCAGGACCAGCGCCGGAAATGAGGGCGAGCACACAGCCAGCGACGATCAGCGGGAGGAGGTGGCCATCCGCTGACGTACGACGAGTTCACGACGGGCCTCACATACGAGGACGTCTGGAAGATGCTTTGGGTCGCCAACCCCGACCCGTCGACCTGGAACCGGAAGAGCAAGGGCGCGGTCCTTTCGTTGTTTCGGTCGATCAAACGGGACATGTGGGAGGAACTCTGTCGGCGCGTCGACCCGGCGACGCTCCCGGCGCCGCCGCAGCGGCGGTACCCGTGGCGGCGCCCGGCCCCGCAACGGGCCCCACGGCTCCCGTCGCTCAGGTCCATCGCCGACGCGCTCGGCGTGCCGGAGGCGGCCGTTTTCGACACGCTGAAGCGCAGCCGCCATCGTCCCAATCAGGTCCGGCATCGCCGGATCGTCGAGGCGTTGCAGCGAGCGGGCTATCAGCCCGCGCAGGAGCGACCGCAGCGAGCGCGCAACGCGCGGCCACAACGGGCGCCGAGCGCCCTCGTCACCGTCGCCCGGGCGGCCAAGATCCTGCGCGTTCCTAGTTCGGCCGTCTTGGCTGCGCTCGCCAGCGGCCGCTTCCCGGGGGCGTTCCGTGTTGGGCGCAGCTGGCGCTCATGGGTGATCCCACAGTCGGATCTATCATGTTGACCGTGGGAGATTGCGCCGGCGCTGCAAGCCGGAGGAAGCCTACTATTTCGCCGCCGCTAGATGCTTTGCGACCAGCTCGTCGAAGAGCCAGGTGGCCACGACTTCGGGCCGTTCTTCCCCCACTTGGGTGGCTTCCCGCGTTCCTCTCCCCTCAGAAAGGTGCACTTCAACTATGCCATTCCGGACGGTATACGAACCGCGGAACAGCCGTCCACCGACCTCCTTCGAAATCTCGATCGACGGCGACCAATCCTCCCCTTGCGTACTCATCTCGGCCGTTCTTTTAGCACGAGGTCTCGGACCGTGTGCTCCCGCTTGATCGATTGAGCGGGCGGTCACGCGAGGGGGCCGTCACGCGACCGGAACCGCTGACCGTCTCCGGCCTACGAGGCCGGAGAGCCGTCGTCGTTGGGGGGGCGCGCTGCAATCCCTGCAGCCACCTCGTCGAGGGCTCGGATCACGAGGGCTCCGAGAGGCGTGATCACGATCTGATGAATCTGCCACTCCCCTTTCGTGGCCTTGCTCGATCCAAGGTCGATACAACCGAGCGACACGAGGGAGGCGAGCGCTTGTCGATCGCCAAGAAACCGATCTTCCGAAATGACATCGTCCGTGAACCCGCCCTGTTTCCAGTCAGCCGTGGTGGCGAGACGAAGCCGGGCCCCGAAAAGGAATGCTGCGACGTTCGATTGACCGAAGAAGTAGTTGACCGTCTCGGGATTGAGCGACCTCTCTGCCTCTTCATCCTTCCGAAGGATCAGGGACAAGAGCTCGGCGTCAGCAGGCATCATCCGCTCCACCGCCATATCGACGCGGTCACGTTCGTCGTCGGCAAGCGATCGGAACGAAAGGCCGTAGAGCGTCGAAGCCAGGAATGCCCTGCGGCGCCAAGAGCCCGTCTTGCGGGCTTCACCGAGCAGACGATGTGCCCTTGCTGGAAAGCCCGGGTCGCCGACGGCTTCGTCGAGGAATGCGCCAACCAACGGCGCATCCGGTTCCTCTCCGAGCGCCCGAGCGACCAGCGCTCTGCAGACCGCGAGGCAGACCTGGCCGACGTCGCGATTGTTCTGCGCCTCAGCAGCCTCGAGCTTCTTTTGGATATCCGGCGAGGTCGTTACGGTCTTGATCGCCGAAGTCAACTTGGGGGCCGTGGCGGCCAGCTTCTTGATCGCCAGAGCGAGCGTCGTCACGCCCGGAGCGTACCACTCGGTCTGTTCTGCGTCGGAGTTACTCCGGCTTCCGCAGCCGGAAGCCGCTAGCCATCCTGATTCCGGCGCCAAAGATCGGAGAGCATTTCTTCGGAGGTCTTCCCAAGCCGCGGATCTCGCACCTGGCGGTACCAAACCACCGAACGACCGAAGCGGCCTCCCTGGCTGTTCAAAGATGGCTCCGCCGTCTCAAGCAGGATCGCTTCGAGGTGGTTCAACACAGTTCCGAGCGGCGGGTGAAACGTCTTTTTTCCAGCCGTGAGTTGGAGATTGCCTTTAACCCGCAGGACGCCGAACCAGGAGAATCGGTTCCAACGCCCTTTCAGATAGCCGTCCCTGTGCTGCTTCAGGCGCTCGAGAAGACGCTGTTTGTTTCCGACACCGGTCTGCCCCACATAGACCATGTCGAAGTTTGCGTAGAGAGCGTAGATGCCGATCTGAGCCCTGAAGTCTATGTGCTCGTCCTTCTTCCTGGACCAAGGCACCCCGAGCAGCTTTCCAGCCTGACCGCCCTTCCCCCAGAAGACGTTGTCGGCTTCCCACATTTGACCGATTGCCTGGATCATGGCCTCAGACCTCGACGCCCTCTCTGCGGGCGCGTTCGATCATCGACATCCGAGCGAACGCCGACAGGCCGATCCCCAGCCTCTTGGCGGCGGTGTCGAAGGCGACGCGCTGTTCGTGCGTCACGCGAATTCGCAGCATCTCCGCCTTGTTTACGGTGGCGGCTCTATCTGGCGCGAGTCGTCTCTTTTCGCCCATTTACGAGCGCTCACGGTACCCGCCTGTAGCAACAACGACCAACTTTGCTTGACAGCGTTGCTCGTTTGTAGCAACAAACTGGGCACACAGAGCCCGCAAAAAAGCCCCGCGCTGCGCTAACAGCCGGGGCCGCGGCCGAACCTGGATGGAGGTCCGACATGCCCAACGTACACGCAAAAGCGACCCGAACCGAAGCCGCGCGCAACACCGTCTACCGACGCCGGAAGAACCCCAAGCCGATCACGTGCGCCGGCTGCGACGAGACCACCACGTGCAGGTGCCTCAGCGAGTGGCGCATCGGTCGCCAGCTCGTTGAAGCCGCCCGCCGACTGGTCGGCAGCGGTGGCGACCTGGCCAAGCGCCGGCAGGCCTGCCGCGAGCTCGCCGAGCTCGTCGCCAAGACTGAGCAGCGGGGGCGCGAGGAAGCGGCCCTGCGGTCCTTCTGTGACGCGCACGTGGCCCCGCGTCCATACTCCGGCCGGCGCGACACGTTCGCCCTCCTGCACATGTTCGGCGAGTTCACCGGGACGCGGGGATACGGGCAGTCGCGGTCGGTTGAGCGAACCGCGGAGCTCTTCGCCCGGCCCGTCGCCTACGTGAAGGCCCTGCGCGACCGCGCGCTGCGGGCGTTGACCGAGCCGGTGGCCAACTCCTCGAAGGGGAGGGCCGTCTGATGGCCGCCGTCGAGAGGCTGAGGACCAGCGAGCTGCTCCACCTGGCGGCGTCGGAGCTGGCGACCCGCACGCACCGCTCCGCTCCGCAGGAGGTCGACCGCCTGCAGGAACTCGCTACAGAGCTGCGCGTCCGGGCCCGCTGGATCGAGGGGGCCCGCCGCGACACGGGCGTGTCGGACGATCGGCGCGCGGGGCTCGCGGCGGTCGACGAACCGATCGACGACTCCGACGCGAAGGAGGTGGCGTAATGGGGCGGCCGGTCGGTCGTCCGTCGCTCACGGCGCCATTCCGCGACGTCATCGTCGCGGCGCTGCAAGCCGATCCTGCGGTGCGTTCGTTGGACCTCTTGGAGCGGGCCAAGCGGGCCGGGTATGCGGGAAAAGGTTCCGCGTTCTACGAACTCGTGGTCACCGTTCGCGAAGAGAGTGGAATTGCTCGCCCATCGAGGGAAGAGCGGAAGCAGCTGCGCTCAGCTGAGCGCGAAGCTCGGCGCGTTGAACAGGAGCGGCTACGCGAAGAACGGGTGACCCGACGCGCGGGGGAGGCAGTAGAGGAAGTCGAGCGGAGGGCGCACCGGGCCCGCGAACGTGATGAGCGCCGCCAACTCCAGGCCGCCAACCGCGCCGTGCCATTCGAGGGGCTCGTGTTGGAGCTCCTGACCACGAACCCCGCGATGCAGTCGGTCGAAATCGTCAAACACGCAACCGCCGCGGGCTACCGCGGGCGGAATACCGCGCTGTACAACCTCGTTTCGCGCGTGCGCCGGGAGCATGGGATGTTGTCAGCAAAGGACCAGTGGCGGAAGGCGAAGCGCGAAGGCCTGGAAGGCCGCCGCGCCAGGCGAGCGGAACAACGCGCAGAACGCGATCGCCGGCCCCAGCACGAGCGCGAAGCTGACATGGCCGATCCCTCGCGGCTGCGTGCGCACGCGCGTCTCTGGTTCGAGGATCGGAAGACCACGCACCGCAACTGGATCAGCGAGGTGTGCATCTGGCGCAAGCATCTGGCACCAACGTTCGGCGATTTGCAGCCGTCCGAACTCGACGTCACCAAGATCCGCGCCTTCGTCGAGGCGAAGCGCGCGACCGGCATGAGCTCGACGACTGTGGGCCGCTGCATCGCCGTCCTGTCCTCGCTGTTCACCAGCCTGATCGAGTCGGGCACCGTCGGCGTCAACCCCGTCAAGATGGTGCCGCGCAAGGTCCGGTACCTCTATCGGAACGCGCGGGCACCGGAGGACACGCCGTTCATCGAAAAGCCGGCGGACATCACGCGGCTCGCAGCTGAGCTGCCAGACCCGCTCAAGACGATGTACCTGCTGGGGGCGATGAGCGCGCTTCGAACAGGCGAGATCGTCGCCCTTGAGTGGTCCGACCTCAGGAACGATCTGCGGTTTGCTCACGTCCGGCGCAGCTACCGGCCGCGTGTGGTCAGCACACCGAAGAACGGACGCCCGCGCGTCGTGCCGCTCTCCCCCGCTTGCTCGCAACTGCTGCGAGCCTGGAGGGATCGTACCGGCAGCACCGGCCTCGTTTTTCCGCCCATCGCGGGGGCGCGCTCCAGCGCGTTCATCGACATCTACAAGCTCTACAAGAACGCCCGGTGGTACGAGGTCCTCAAGCGCCTCGGGCTTCCGCGGATGCGCTTTTACGAAGGGACCCGTCATTCGGCCGCGTCCGCCTGGGTGATGGGTGGCCTCAAGTTGGAGAAGGTCAGCAAGATTCTCGGCCACTCCGACTTCCGGGTCACCCAGCGCTACGCGCATCTTTCGCCCGAGAACATGACGGTGCCCGACGTGGTCGCCTTCGACGGCCCCGCCGCCAACGACCAGGGCCGCTTTCCGACGGGGGATGCGTGATGTCCCGCGACGCTCGGGTCAACAACCCGAAGGGAAAGGAGTAGACGATGGCCTCCGTCTTCTCTCGCGGGCCCAAGTCCGCCCCGCGCTGGTACGCGCGCTACAAGGACCCCGCCGGCGCCTGGCGCTCCAAGCGCGTCCGGGTGGATTCTCGGAAGGACGCCGCGGCGATCGCGCGCCAGCTCGAGGCGCAGGCCGAGCGGCGCCGCTACGGCATCGAGGCGCCCGAGTCGGCGGGGCTGCTCGTCGGCGAGCTCATGAAGCGGTGGGAGAACGGGTTGGTCAACCGGAGCGCCTACGACGACCGCAGCCGCCTCCGGCTGCACGTTCTCCCGCGCTTCGGGTCGATGCGCCTCGTCGACGTGACGCTGCCCGTCCTGATGCAGTGGCTGGACGAGCTGCGCGCCGCTCGGAAGCTCGAACCGGGGACGCAGCGCCACCTGCTGAACCTCGTCTCCCGGTTCTTTGGGTGGGCGATCGAGCGCGGCCACGCCACCGTCAACCCGGTCCGGCAGATCCCTGCAGGCCGGCGCCCCCACCACGCGCCGAAGCGCGACGTCCCCTGGATCCGGGACGACGAGACGGTGCGCGCGGTGATGGGCGCGCTGCCCGACCCATTCCGGCTGATGTTCTACGTCGGCAACCGCGCTGGGATGCGCTTGGGCGAGATCTGCGGGCTTCGCCTCTCGGACGTGGCCGATCTCGCCGCTGGCGCGTTCCGGGTGCGCTACAGCTACAACGGGCCGCTGAAGGAGGACAAGGCGGGCGCCGGCAAGGTGAAGTGGACGCCGGCGCCGGCGGACGCGGCGGCTGTCCTGGGGCCCTGGATCGAGCGGCGGCGGGCGGAGGGCGCCAGCGGCGAGGCCTTCGTGTTCATGCGCGAGTTCGGCCGCCACTTCCGGAAGGAGCACGTCGAGTACCGCTGGGAGCTGGTGGCCGAGGCGCTGGGGCTCAACCTGACCTGGTACCAGGCGACGCGGCACTCGTTCGCCTCGCGCAACCTCTCGCGCGGCGTGGCGCTCGACGAGGTGGCGGCCGCGCTGGGGCACTCCACGCCGGCGGTGACGGCGCGCCACTACGCGCACTTCGTCCGCAAGCAGTTCTCCCCGCTGATGACCGCCGGGCTCGGTCTGGGCGGGGGCGAACCGGCGCCGGTGATCCCGATCGGCGCGGCGGCCGCCCGCGACGGCGAGATCCTCCGGCCCACGGAGACGGAGGGCGAACCTGCCGCCTAGCCGCCCTACCGAACTTGACGCGGCCCGTGGGCGGGCCTGGTCGCGACCTCGGCCGGATCGTAGAGCTCCTCCATCACCTGTTCGGCCGCAGAGCCGACGGTCCCGATCGCGAACTCCAGATCGAGCATATCCAGCCTCAGGAGCTCGCGAACGCCCTTTTGTCCTCGAGGGAGCCGCTCGCGCTCCACTTCCTGGTCAACCGGAACGTAGACCCAGCGGGCGTGGACGAAGGCATTGCGCGTATCGAGCGCTTCTTTCAGCGTCGGCTTCATGTTCTCGAGCCGTTGGCGCAGCTCACCTTCGGGAAAGCGCTTCTCGTACACCTGCGTCACCCTGTCGATCAGGGTACCCAGAGTCAGGCCGCGGATGTCGTCGTCGACTTCTGCCCAGCTCTTACCCGTTGCGACCCAGTACACGTTGGCGAGGGCATCCTCCAGCTCGTTCGACTGGACCAGCAAGTACCCGAGGCCCTGGAGAAAGCCGGCCGTCCACTCTGAGTGCCCCGGGCTTACGGGAACAGCAATCTGCCCGGTCTCGAGATTTATTCGCACCTCCGTCTTCTCAAAGGGAGCGTGGAGCTTTTCCTCTTTCATCACGCAATCCTACAGGAGGTCGCGGCTGTGGCGCCTGAGCGAAAGAAGGAGGGCCGACCGCGTCGGCGAGGCTCCTTCGGGTACGTCGTCGAGAAGGCTCCCAAGCTGTTCGCAATCCGCTGGCGGGAGGGTTCACGGCACAAGCAGAAAAGCGGATACGAGACGCGCACAGAAGCCGCCGCGGCGCTGGCGCGCATTCGGGTCGGCCTCAGCGAAGGGACGCTGGTCGAGAAGCGGCGGGCGTCGATCGGCTTCGACGAGGTGGCCAAGGAGTGGCTGCGGCTGCACTCGGCGCCGAACCTGCGTAGCCACGCCGACAACGAAGGCCGGTACCGCGTCCACATCGAGCCGTTCTTCGGCAAGACGCCGCTGGCGGCCGTCAACGCGACCCGGGTCCTCGAGTTCCGGGCCAAGCTGCAGGCGAAGGCCGTAGGCCGAACCTATCGGGACGACGAGGGCGAGCTGCGCCCGGCCACGCGCAAGGTGTCGGCCCGGACCGTCAACCTGACCGTGGCGATCGTCCGGTCGATCCTGCGGTTCGCCGTCGCCAGCGGCCATATCCCCGAATCGCCGCTGGCGCGCCTCGGGCGCGGCAAGCTCATGCTGGCCGTCGAGAAGCCGCGCCTCGCGCCGCCCATCGAGCGGCGGGAGGACGTGGGGCGCTTCCTGGCCGCCGTCCACGAGCTCGGCCAAGAGGAGCACCTCCCTGCCCTTCACCCGTTCTTCGCGGTGCTGGTCTACACCGGGCTGCGGCGCGGGGAGGCGATCGGACTGCGCTGGGCGGACGTCGACCTCGAACGGCGGATCATCACGGTGCGGCGAAGTTACGACAGCACGACGAAGAGCAAGAAGCACAGGACGGTCCCGGTGCCCGCCGAGTTGGCGGCCCTCCTACGCGCCTACAAGCTCGCCGACCCCTGGAAGGTGGACGTCGTCTTCCCGAACGCCTCGGGCGAGATGATCTCGCGGAACGCGAAGCTGGAGGCCCTGTTCCGGACGGCGCTGGGGCGCGTGGGCCTGCCCAAGATGCGCGTCCACGACCTCCGGCACGTCTTCGCCAGCCACTTCGTGATGGGCGGCGGCGATATCTTCACGCTCCAGCGGATCCTCGGCCACTCGACGCCGCAGCTCACCAGCGACACCTACGCGCACCTGTCGCCGCGCCACCTCGCGGGCGAGGCCGACCGCGTGACGTACCCCGCGCCGCCCGAGCCCGCGAAGGTAATTCCGATCGCTAAGCGCGCAGATAGCGCGCGAGAGGAAGACGCCGAGCCGCCCTTTCAACAAGTGGTGGGCGGGATTCCTGAGTAGTTTCGGGGTTGAGGAGGAGGAGGGATTCGAACCCCCGGCGCTTTCGCGCGACGGTTTTCAAGACCGTTGCCTTAAACCACTCGGCCACTCCTCCGGATGAAGAGAAGTCAGGTACTTACGCCCTCCGCAGCGTGGTCGTCAACCGCACCCGTGGCTGTTTCCTGGCCAACGGTACCGCGGTGCCTGGCCATGTCGATGACCGCCCCGCGCTCGCGGGACATGCCGACGGAGAGCTGCACGAGGTCCTCCGGCTTGAACAGGTTGGGCCGGAGGTGGGCGTAGCGCTCGGTTACCGTGACGCTCGAGTGACCGAGGATCTCCCGCAGCGTCGCCAGCGAGCCCCCGCCCACGTGTTGCGCGGCGTAGGTGTCGGTCGTCGCGCCCGATCTGGTAGATGCCATGCTCATCGGTGATCCCGAGCGACTCTTCTGGCTGCGCGGGCCGTCGAGCCGGGACGAGTACTACGACCAACTCCACCCGGACTACAACGCGAGGTTTGTCGAGGGAGACCACTTCTCGGCTTGAAGAGAACGCCCCCCAATGGCATCAGGCGACGAGATATCGTCGATCAGCTAAGCGAAATTCACGCATCGTCAGGGAACGAAGTCACGATAGGTGGTGCCATCAAGCCGGAGGTGCGTGACGCCCGCCGGAGCGGCGTCATCGAGCTTCGCGTAAGAAGAAGCGGAAAGGTTTGCTGGAAAAATCGCCAGACACGTTTCCCCCGATTTTACCGAAGGGAAGACAATGCCCTCGATCCCAGATGTCCAGATGAGTTGCCCGAAGAGCTGAGAGGCAGCCGGGATATCGACCTGCATCGGCTCATCTCGCCATTTAGGCGTCATGACCGCCTCGACGAGATCTTCCGTCGAGCGGACAGTCCTGGGCGGCGATTGCATGAGCGCACGGCCTCGACCAGCGAGATCCGAGGGAAGTTTGAACCTTTTGATGATGTCGACGAACGCCTGAAGGCGCTCCGGCCGCCGCAGATCGATAACAGTGTCCAAGGCGCCACTGACGGATACGCAGCTAAAAGACGCCCCTGATCGCAACGCAAAATCGAGATTCGAAAGACCCGAGCCACCGTCCGACGGACCAAATTTTTCGATCATCGCCGTGGGCAGATCAGCGGCGATATAGAGAGCGGGGAACGGCGAAAACCGCGTCGTATCGATGTCTCCAATGTTGAAGCGGCCACCAGGATCTGTGACGACGCTTCCGACGGTGGACAACGGATGAAGCGAGTACTGATAGTCGACGATTCGTTGCCAGCACCGGAATGAGTATGGCCCTTCGGCTGCGCCTACTAGGGCCTTCTTGATTTCGTCGCTGTTCTCCGCCCGCTGCTGCGCCAACGCCGCATAGTAGTCCCAGTAATAGCGGGCTCGTTCTCGCGCGAACTTTTTGGCGCCTTGGACAGCATCGAGGGTGAACTCGTCGAAGACTATCGTCTGCGGGGTAGTTCCCGTGCGCCTTCTCGGAGGTACACGGCGTCGCAGCGGGGCGACCGGTCGACGCGACGACATTCCGGGGTTATCCGGATGTCCTTGAAGCGTCCTGCGCCTGAAGCACGAACTTCAAAACCTTCCGATACCGACCGAGGCGAATCTGATCTCGCGGCGAGAGGTTGCCCAGTAGAGGATTCGCGACCTTGAACCACAGGGCAGTTTTCGCGATGTCACCCCCAAAGTATCCGGCGACGAGTTCGCAGACCGTGGCGATCTCGGTCAATCGCTCTTTCGCCTCAGCTGGGATTCGCGCGTCAAAACGGACAGAGTGCACGGGAATATTGGTAGCGGTAGCGACATCGTTCTTTTTGAATTCGAGGAAGTCGGCCGTCTTCTTCAGATCGGTCTCCCCCGCACCTGCGCCGAAGAGACCCAAATAGTTGCTTGTAGGGACCGTACCGAACAGACCTTTGGCCGCGAATGCTTCCATGTTTCATCCACAAGTTAACCACATTTTTTCCGAGGCAGTATACCCTTTCCATACAGAGTGTCAGACCTCTGGCGTTTCAGTTCCAAGCACCCGGCTCCAGCCTCCGCGCGGGCCTCCCGTGGCATCTTGCCTGGGTGGGCCGGAAGTCGGTTTTCGGGATTATCTGCGTCCTCCCGCATCGGCCCCGGGGCGGCAGTCAAGCGCCACAATTTGCGATCCGCCGAGCGTCCTTGCGCTATCCTTTGGGGATGGACGAGCTGTTGTCGCCGACTCTGGATCGCCGCCGGTTGGACCTGGAGCACCTCAAGGTCCTGTCGGTGTTTCATTTCGTCGCCGTGGGGCTGGCCGGGATCGGCCTGCTGATGCTCTACGGGCACTACGCGCTGCTGAAGGGGGTGCTGGCGCAGAGCCCGAACCCGCCGCCCCCCGGCATGTTCGCGCCGTTCATGTGGATGTACGGGATCATGGGGACGATCATCGGGGGCACGGGCGTCCTGAACCTGTGCGCGGGCTTCTGGCTGCGGGCGCGGAAGCACCGCCTGTTCACGCTGGGCGTGGCGATCGTGAACTGCTTCTACATGCCGCTCGGGACCGCGCTGGGCGTCTTCACGATCATCGTGCTCGTGCGCGACTCGGTGCGGGATCTGTACAGCGCCGGCGCGGTACCGCTGCGCGAGTAGGGCAGACCCCTGTCGTTCATCCTCTCCCCGCTGCGCGGCGGGGCGAGGACAAACGGTGCGGGGATCCCTGCTGCGCCGCTAGTCGTGTTCCCGGAGGCCGGGGACGGGGTACGGGTGGGCGCTGGTGTTGGGGCTGGAGCCCGGGCTTTCGGGCGTCGACGACGGCGGGTGGCCGTCGCTCGCCGGCTCGCCGGGGTGATCCTCCATGGCGGACGGCGGTGGGACGGCGCTGGCCACCGGCATGCGGGACGACTCGTCACGCCGCTCGCGCTCGCGCCGATCGTCGCGCCGCTCCTGCGGCTGGCGCCAGTCGACCGGCACCGACGGAGAGGTCAGGAAGTTCGCCGGATCGGGGAGCAGCAGCGCGTGGCGCAGCACCTCGTCCATGTGCTCGACCGGGATGACCTTCAGCGACTTCAGCACCCGCTTGGGGATGTCGCGCAGGTCCTTGGCGTTGTCCTTCGGCATGATCACGGTCGTGATCCCCGAGCGGTGGGCGGCCAGGATCTTCTCCTTGAGGCCGCCGATCGCCAGCACGCGGCCACGCAGCGTGATCTCGCCGGTCATCGCCACGTCGCGCCGCACGGGGACGCGCAGCAGCGCCGACACGAAGCCGGTGCACATCGTGATGCCCGCCGACGGGCCGTCCTTGGGGATGGCCCCCTCCGGCAGGTGCACGTGGATGTCGGCGCGGCTGTAAAAGTCCCGGTCCAGACCCAGCGACGGCGCGCGGGCGCGCACGTAGCTGATCGCCGCCTGGGCCGACTCCTGCATCACGTCGCCCAGCTTGCCGGTCAGCACCAGCTTGCCCTTGCCCGAGACGATCGACACCTCGGTGGCCAGCAGGTCGCCGCCGTGCATGGTGACGGCCAGGCCCATTACGAGGCCGATCTCGTCGGCCCCCTCCTGCCGCCCGTAGCGGAAGCGATGCGGGCCCAGGTAGCGGGTCAGGCGCTTGGGCGTGATCCGCCAGCCGGCGGACGGGCCGTCGTCGAGCAGCCGCACGGGGGTCTTCTTGGCCACCACGTCACGGGCGATCTTCCGGCACACGGTGGCGATCTCGCGCTCCAGGTTCCGGACGCCCGCCTCCTTCGTGTAGTAGTGGATGACGTCGCGGACCGAATCCTCGGGGAAGTCCACCGGCACCTCGGCGATCCCGTTGTCGCGCTTCTGCTTGGGGATCAGGTAGCGCTCGGCGATCGAGACCTTCTCGAACTCCGTGTAGCCGGGGAGCTGGATGATCTCCATGCGGTCCTGCAGCGGGATCGGGATGCCGTGCAGGTAGTTGGCCGTCGTGATGAACATGACGTCCGACAGGTCGTAGTCGAGATCGAGGTAGTGATCGTTGAAGGTCCCGTTCTGTTCGGGGTCCAGCACCTCCAGCAGCGCCGCCGACGGGTCGCCGCGGAAGTCGGTCGACATCTTGTCGATCTCGTCGAGGAGAAACACCGGGTTCTGCGTCCCGGCCTTCTTCAGCGACTGGATGATCTTGCCCGGCAGCGCGCCGATGTACGTGCGCCGGTGCCCGCGGATCTCGGCTTCATCCCGCACGCCGCCCAGCGACAGGCGCACGAAGTTGCGGCCGGTGGACTTGGCGATCGAGCGCGCCAGCGACGTCTTGCCGACGCCGGGCGGGCCCACCAGGCAGAGGATCGGGCCCTTCAGCTTCTTCACCAGCGCCTGGACGGCCAGGTACTCGAGGATGCGCTCCTTGACCTTCTTGAGGCCGTAGTGGTCCTCGTCGAGGATCCGCTCGGCGTCGACGACGTCCAGCTTCTCCTCGGTCTTCTCGCCCCAGGGCAGGCCCAGCACCCAGTCGACGTAGTTGCGGACCACCGCCGCCTCCGCCGACATCGGGGCCATCATGCGCAGCTTCTTGAGCTCCTTCTTGACCTTGGTCTGCGCCTCTTTCGACAGGTCCTTCTGCTTGGCGCGCTCTTCCAGCTCGGTCAGCTCGTTCTTGAACTCGTCGCGATCCCCCAGCTCCTTCTGGATCGCCTGCATCTGCTCGTTGAGGTAGTACTCCTTCTGCGTCTTCTCCATCTGCTTCTTGACGCGCGTCCGGATCTTCCTCTCGACCTGCAGGATCTCGATCTCGGCCTTGACCAGCTCGTAGAGCCGCGACAGCCGCTTCGAGGGCGAATCGATCTCCAGGATGGCCTGCTTGTCGGCCAACTTCAGCTGCAGCTGCCCCACCATGGTGTCGGCGAGCTGGCCGGGATCTTCGATCGTCTGCACGGAGATCAGGATCTCCGGCGCGATCCGCTTGTTCAGCTTGACGTAGGTCTCGAACGTCGCGTGGACCTCGCGCACCAGCGCGTCGAGCTCCACCGACCGCTCCTGCACCTCCGGGATCTCGTCGATCTCCACGGTGAAGAACCCGTCGGTCTGGGTGAAGCGGCGGATCGCCGCGCGGCGCTTCCCCTCGACGAGGACCTTGACCGTCCCGTCGGGGAGGCGAAGCAGCTGGATGATCGTG
>CAZEFQ010000038.1:0-3606 GCA_964511505.1 uncultured Rhizobium sp. | reverse complement strand
TTGATTCACCACGCCTAACGGTTGTTAGCGATCAGCGCTAACCCGCGTTTACCGCGTCTTAGTTTCTCCCTGCTCACCATGGCACAGCTTGAAGGGAGGGGGACGTGACCTGCATCGACGTCGATTCACTGGCGCAGTTTGAAAGCGAGGCCAAACTTGGCCGCGCCGACGCGCTCTATAACCTGGGGCTTGCCTATTCCACCGGCCAGGGCGTGCCCCAGGATTATGTCGTGGCCCACAAATGGTTCAATCTCGCCGCCTTGCGCGGCTGCGACATCGCCAAAAGCTGGCGCAACCAGATCGCCGAGGAGATGAATGCCGGCCAGATCGCGCAGGCGCAGAAGCTCGCCCGCGAATGGTTGTCGGTTTTCAGATAAATCGCGCCGCACCGCTCCCGGGGCGATCCGCTCAATTTGCGGTTTTCATTGCTGCGCCGCTTGCCGGCGCGTTCAGCACCACATTCTGCGGCGCCGCGGGTGCATAAAGGTCGCTGACGATCCTGAGCGGAAGGTCCTTCTCCGCCAGCCGGCTGCGATAGATTTCGATATTCTCCAGCACACGCTGAACATAATTGCGGGTTTCGCCGAAGGGTATCTGCTCGATGAAATCGACCGGATCCATCCCGTCGCGGGGATCGCCGATCGCCGCCACCCAGCGCCTGGCGTTGGTGTCGCCGGCATTGTAACCGGCCGCCGCCAGCACCAGCGAACCGTTCCAATAATTGAGATGGCCGGCAAACTCGATCATGCCCAGCTGGAGATTGTAAGTCTTGTTGGTGAGAAGATCGCCCGGCCGGTACGGCAAATGCGCGATGCGGGCGGATTTTCTGGCGGCCGGCGGCATGATCTGCATCAGCCCGCGCGCGCCGCTGGGGCTTATCGCATAGGGATCGAATTCCGTCTCCTGCCGGATCAGGGCCAGCACCATGGCGGGGTCGGGGGCAGGGCCGTTGCCCCTGTAAGCCGGCAGTGGGATCACGGGATGGCTGTAGTCCAGCAAAACAAGATCCTCGTAGCTGGCGTTCTTCGCCAGCCTGAGCGCGATTTCGGGATAGCCCCATTGGGTCAGGGCTTCCATGAAGGTTTTGAGCCGCGCCGGCGTCAGCAGCGCCTTGGCGTCGGCTTGGGCGAAAAGCCTCAGGTCATTTGCCAGGCCGAGATCGGCCAACACCCTTATCTGGGGCATCAGGGGATCATTCTCGATCTCGCTTTTGTCCGCCGCCGCGATATCCGCGTCGTTCACCTTGAGCAGCGGCTCGCTATCCGAGCGCGCCAGCGCCAGTTGGCCGTAAAAAGTCTCCGGATAGCGCGCGGCCAGGCGGTAATGGACAAGGGCGCGATCCTTCTCTCCCATCGCCTCATAGCTGCGGCCCACCCAATATTCGGCGCGGGACTTGCTGATCGGCCGGCTGATATTGGCATTGAGCCGTTCGAACCAGGCAAGCGCCTGGGCCGGGTCCTTGATGAGGCGCAAGGCGATGAAGCCGCCCAGGAATTGCTGTTCGGCATATTGGTCACCGACGGGAAGCCCGGCATGCTCGACCATGGCGAGCGCGCCTTTCGCGTCGCCGGCCTTCATCATGTCGCGGGCTTCCACACTGATTTCGGCCCACCAGCGTGCGGAATGGTCCCTGGCGAGCGCCGCCGGCGGGATGCGCATCAGCAAGGCATGGGCCTGGTCGTCCTGATGTTCGGCACGCAAGGCCCGCGCCCGGTCATAAAGCAGGGCCGGATCGCTGGAATCGGCTACAGCCGCTAGCGCCGCCCGGGCGGCTTTGGTGCCGCCATCCAGCAGGATGCGGGCCCGCGCGATGGCCGCGCTTTTGGCATCCACCCGCGCCATCTGGCGCTTGGCATCCGCGTTGTCGCCCCGCCAGATCAGATTATCGAGCCGCGCCCGCTCGCTTTCCGGGGTGAGATAGGCGCCATCCTGGCCGCGGACCTGGTTTTCGGTGAAATCGTCGAAGCTTCCTTCCGCCCAGCCGCGGGCGATCAGGGCCCCGCCTTTGGCCGTGTCGCCGGTTGCCACCAGCGCCTCGCCCAGCCTGATCCGGCCGATGCTGGAGACGGGCTCGTGGTTCGCGAACCAGGCAATGATCTCGGCTGGCCGCATGCCGGGCGTGATGGCGGCCTCGGCGCGCGCCTGCAGCGCCGCCTTGAGCGGCCAGGCAGCGGCCAATTTCATCACCGCGTCGATCTCGGCGAATGTGGCGCCGCTGCCCTGGTCCAGTGCATAGCGCCATTGCAACAATTGGCGGGCGGTGGTGTCTTTGCCCTGGTTGCCCAGCCGGACTGCGGCGGTCCAGTCGCCTTTCGCGGCGGCGGCAAAGGCTTTCTGGAAAAGCACATGGTCGGAGGACGACAGAACCCGGATGGTGCTGGGCCTCAGGCTGGGCTTGCCGGCATCGCTTGTGGTTTTTTGCGGGGTAGGCGCGGCGATCCCCGTGCTGCCCGCCAGTGACGCCGCCGAAACCAGGAGGCTGGCAATCCATGCGATATGCGGTTTGCTATGCCGTGAGCCCATGGCTGGTGAATACTTGTTGAATCCTTCAGATCAGCTTAGACGGAACTTGGCTAACAAGGCCATAATCAAACGGCGAAATTAAGAACGGAACTTTAAGCATGAGCAGTGTCGCGGCGCGCATCAAAGGCTCGATTCCGGCCCTCGTCACCCCGATCAAGGGCGGCAAGGTTGATGAACAAGCATTCCGCCGTTTTGTCTCCTGGCAGATCGAGCAAGGCAGTCACGGCCTGGTGCCCTGCGGCACCACGGGTGAATCGCCCACGCTCAGCCATGAAGAACATATGCGGGTGGTGGAGCTGTGCATCCGGGAAGCCGCCGGCCGCGTCCCGGTGATCGCCGGCGCTGGCTCCAATTCCACCGACGAGGCGATTGCGCTCACCCGTCATGCCAAGGAGGCGGGCGCCGATGCGGTGCTGCATGTCACCGGCTATTACAACAAGCCCTCGCAGGAGGGCATCTATCGCCACTTCATGGCGATTGCCGATGCGGTGGACATTCCGATCATCGTTTACAACATCCCGCCGCGCGCCATCATCGACATAGCGGTCGAGACCATGGCGCGGCTGGCCAAGCATCCCAACATCATCGGGGTGAAGGACGCCACCGCCAACCTGATGCGGCCGACACGGGAGCGTAATGCCTGCGGCAAATCCTGGCGGCTGCTTTCGGGCGAGGACGGCACCGCGCTGGGCTATATGGCGCATGGCGGCCATGGCTGCATTTCGGTCACCGCCAATGTCGCGCCCAAGCTCTGCGCCGAATTCCAGGATGCCTGCCTGCGCGGCGCCTTCGACCGGGCGCGCGAGCTGCAGGATCGCCTGATGCCGCTGCATGACGCGCTGTTCTGCGAGCCCAGCCCGGCGCCGGTGAAATATGCCGTGTCGCTGCTGGGCTTCTGCACCCCGGAGGTGCGCCTGCCGATGGTGGAGTTGACCGATGCCGGCCGCGCGCGCGTGCGCGAGGCGATGCAGCATGCTGGCCTCAAGGAACGCCCGTAGCGATAGCGCAGGGCCGGAGCGAAGCGAGTGGCCAAGAAAAAAGACGACGGCACCAAGGTCATCGCCGACAACCGCAAGGCGCGCT
>CAZEFQ010000037.1:0-10630 GCA_964511505.1 uncultured Rhizobium sp. | reverse complement strand
GTAATAGTCGCGGTCCGGCTCCCGGTCGTGGGCGGCGATAAAGTCCATCACCCAGGCGAGATGGCGCGCGCCAGCCGAGGCGCGCGGCTGGCCGAATTGCGGCTTGGCGGCGATCCAGGTTTCGCAGGTGAAGGGCGGGGGATTGAAGGCGGAAGAGTCCTGGGCGTGAACCGACGCTGCAAGGACCAGTGCAGCAGCGGAGACGCCGAGGGCCAGGCGCGTCGCACACCTGGATCCCCTTCCCTCGCTCGCCTTGTTCGCTCGCCGGGGATGACAGTGCCGCATTGCCGCTTTTAATTGCTCGCCTGTTTGCCGGGCGCTTTCATCCGCGCGTTGTAGGCGTCTGTCTGCCCTATGGCGAACTGGTTGGTGGCGTCCACCATCTGGCCGTTGGCATCGAAGGTCAGGTAGTCGAGTTTTTCGGTGGTGTGGATGGGGGTGCCATACTCATCCTTCATGATCCCGATCACCTTGTGGGCGCGCACATCGATGATGCTGCCGTCGCCGGTGAAGGCCAGCTTGCCGTCATTGGTCATGGTGATCCAGGAGGAGCCGCCGGTTTCGGAGCCCGGCCTGATCTTGACGGTCTTGGCGGGATTATAGACCGGGTTGCGGCCATCGCCCGGATTGTCCCACACCTGCCAGGCATCGTTGACCGCGTCGGTCACCCAGATCTCGCTTTCGTCCGGCGTCATGCCGATGCCGTGGCTGGGCAGGCCGTGGCCGAAATAATGATTGTTGGGGTCGGCCCATCTGGCCTTCCACATCTCCCCCGGCAGTTCGACGCGCTTGATCATCTTGCAGCTTTTGGTGTCGCCAATTTCGAAGCCGTCGAGATTGTTGACGTTCACGTAAATCAGGCTGCCGTCATGGTTCATGGTGAGCGGGCGCGGGGCATCGCTGAAATTGATGTAGCAGCGCACCTTGCCGGAATTGCCGTTCAGGTCGGCAATGGCGACATTGGGCTTGCCGAACAGCCGCGCGGCGGATGACGGCGGTTTGGCCGCCAAGGATACCGGCGTCAGGGAAGCGAGCGCGGCTATCTTGCCGTCTTCGGTGACGGTGAGATTGTGCGAATTGGGCGCGTCCGGCGTGTCGAGCTTGGACAGCACCTTGCCGGTGTGGGCGTCGATGAACCACCACCAATGGTTATAGGCGGAGGCGACCAGGAGGGTGTGGCCGCCCGGCATGGTATAGGGCCGCTCACAGCAGCCATTGGTGGAGGCGCCGCCGCGGGTGATGGCGACGGGTGTCTTCTCGCCCCTGAAGTCCCACACGATCTGGTCGGTGTTGAGGTCGATGGCAAGCATGTCGCCGCCATCGGTGGTGACATAGATCTTGTTCTCCGGGACGGAGGCGGACATGCCGGAGATTTCCGGGCCAGGCAGCCTGGCAGCGGGCAGGCCATAAGAGATGCGCTTGACGAAGCGATAGTCATGATCGGCGTCCAGCACTATGACGCCCGATTGGCCGTCGCCGCCGCCGCCGCCGGGGGTGGCGATGAAGAGGAGATGATGGAGGCGGCCGCGCGGGGCGGCGGGAGCGGTGGCGGGCGCGGGCTGGTTCTGGGCCATGACGGTGGCGGCATCGCCCATGACAAGGCCCATGCCGACGGTGACCAGCAACAGATTGCGAAGCTTCATGGTGTTCCTCCTTGCCACGCAACGCCGCGCGGCGGCGCAAGCCCACCAAGGCTACTACCGGTCCATGGGACGTCAAGGCGCCGCGCCGGCTCCGCCGGCAATGGTCAACCCGGCCTGACGGTCATCAGGAAGATGATGGTGAGGATGCTGAGCGCACTGACGATGGTGGCGATGCGATGGCTGGGCGCGTGCAGCACCGCGTTCAGGTCCGGGCCCTGTCCCGCCGAGGCGGCAATGACCTTCGCCTGCCAGGGAAGGTGGATCAGGAAGCCAACCAGGATCAAGACCGCAAAGGCGCCGTAAGAAGCCAGGAGCCAGGGCGCCGTCATATCGAAGGCGAAGGCGCCGGCCAAAACCCCACCGGCCAGCGCCGTCAGAATCCAGCCTATGCCGCCGGCGATCGCCATGGGACGCGCCATGCGGAAGTAAGCATGGATGGTCTTGGCATCGCCCGTGGCCGCTATGCGATCGCCAAGGATGCCGAAACCCGCGGTGAAGGCGAACGAGAAAACAAACAGCACGATGTGCAGAAACAACAGAAATCCGGTCATGCGATCCTCCCTCGCGGTGTTCGACGGCCTGCCGCGCCACCGAACGCTTAGCATACAAAGCCGGGCTGGGCGGGCCATGACAAGAAGTCACGATTGCCGATAGGGTGAGGCTTGTCCCCGCCTGCAACTGGTGTACGCTTTCGCAAAAGCATCCTGGGGGAGGACAGCATGAAACTACGGAATTTCCTGGCCGGCACGGCATGCGCCGCGCTGTTGTCGCTGGGCGGCAGCCAGACCGGCGTGATCGGTGCGGCGCAGGCGCAGAATGCCGCCGATCCGATGGTGCCGCGGTTCGAAGTGGACCCCTTGTGGCCCAAGCCCTATCCCAACCATTGGGTGATCGGCGCGGTGATCGGCCTGGACGTCGACAAAAACGACAATGTCTGGATCGTTCACCGCCCCGGCACGCTGGAGAACCAGGAATCCCGGCTCACCCGCAAGGAATCGAATTGCTGCACGGCGGCGCCGGACGTGTTGGAGTTCAACCCGGCGGGCAATGTGATCCGGTCCTGGGGCCGGGACGACGCCGCCAAGACGGTGCCAAGCCATGACTGGCCGACCTCAAACCATGGCGTCACCGTGGCGCCCGACGGCACGGTGTGGCTGGGCGCCAATGGCGCGGGCCAGCCTCCTTCCTTCGCGCCGGGCAGCGCCGAGCAGTTCGCGCGGCGGGCCGGACCGGTCGAAGGCGGCGGGGAGCAAGGCAAATATCACGACAGCTTCCTCTTGCACTTCACCCAAGACGGAAAATATCTGGGCGAAATCGGCCATGCCAACGGCAGCAAGGGCAGCCTCGACACCGAGAATGTGCGCGGCGTCGCCACCATCCGCTTCCTGCCCGACGGCACGCTGGTGGCGGCGGACGGTTACGGCGACCATCGCGTTTCGGAATGGGATCCCAAGACGGGGAAAAATGTCCGCATCTGGGGCGCCTATGGCAAGCCGCCGAACGACGACCCGATCCCGCACTATAACGTGGACTCACCGCAGTTCGGCAATCCGGTGCATTGCGCCCAGCCGTCGGTGGACCAGATCCTTTATGTCTGCGACCGCACCAACAATCGCGTCCAGCTCTTCAAGTTCGACGGCACTTATATCAAGCAGTTCACGGTGCTGCCCAACACCAAGGGCGAAGGCTCGGCCTGGGAGATCGCCTTCTCCAAGGACCCGCAGCAGAAGTTCATGTACCTGACGGACGGCGCCAACGAGATCATCCATGTCTATGACCGCCAGACCCTGAAGGAACTCTATTCCTTCGGCGGCGGCGGCCGCATGCCCGGCCTGTTCTATGCGGTGCACTCGATCGTCACGGACTCCAAAGGCAACATCTACACCACGGAGACCTATCGCGGGCAGCGGGTGCAGCGGTTCCTCTATAAGGGGATGGTGCCGTTGAGCACGCTGGTGAAGGCGAAAGTGGTGGGCGGCAGTTTGATAAATCCGTAAGACTGTTCCCAGGCGCCCGATTCCCTGCTGTTGCGGAAAGCAAAGCCGTTATTGGAACAACCCCTCGCCTCAAAGAGGGAGGGATAGATTTCCTGTCCCTGTCCGTTAGACCTGCGCAAGGCCTGACCGGACAGCCGGGATGCATATCGTGCAACTGTTGCTTCCTCTTTTCGACAATGACGGCCACGCCTTTTCGGACGCTATCATGCGCGGGATCCGCGAAGATCTGGTGGCGCGGTTCGGAGGCATCACGGCGTTCAGCCGTTCGCCGGCGGAAGGGGTCTGGTCGCATGGCGGCGAAAAGGTGCGGGACGACATCGTGCTGGTGGAGGTGATGGTCGAGACCTTGGATCAGGGCTGGTGGCAAGGATTCGGCCGGACTCTGGAAAGGACGCTGCAGCAACAGTCCATCGTCATCCGCGCCTTTGACATCGTGCTGTTGTGACGGCTTGACGCACGGCGCCCGGCCGGCCGTCGGCGCGCTGGAAAGGACCACGGAACCGCTCCCCCGTTCCCGGCATTGTCCCAATGCTTTTTCCCGGTGGTGCATGCGTTTTACGATTCCGCTATTGACGGCGGTGCTGGTGTTGCCGGGTTGCACGGCGGTGCGCACCACCAGCCCGGTCCGAAGCGCGGAACAGCAAATCGTGATCGCCACCGCCGCCGACCGCGCCGCCGCCGCCCTCGCGGCGCAGGTTCCCGCCGGGATCAGCGCCTGGATCGATCGGGACGGCATGCCCAACGCGGACATCGCGTCCCTGGACCAGGCCTATGGCCTGGCGGCGATCGAGGATGCGCTGCTGCGGCACGGCATCAAGCTGAAAGCGCGGCGCAATGAGGCGGATGCGGTGATCCTGCCGCGGGTGGGCATGCTCTCCACCGACGAGCGGAATACACTGTTCGGCATCCCCTCCCTTCCCGTGCCGCTCCAGCCCAATATGGTGATCCCGGCGCTTTCCTTCTATTCGCAGAACACGGCCAACGGTTCCGCGAAGTTCGCCGCCTCGGTCTATGACGCCAAGTCCGGGCAGCTGATCGTCTCCACCGATCCGGCCTATGGTTTCAGTCACGCGGAAAGCGGCACCGCGCTGTTCCTGTTCACTTGGCGGAAGAACGATACCGGCGTGAATTTCAGCAGCACGCCGCCGCGTGTCGGCGAGGTTCCCCCGGCGGCGCCGCGTTCCCGGGCGGGACCAGCAAATGTTGCTCCAGCGGGGCGGTAAGTCCCAAACCGGACGGAAAAATCCCGCACGCGCTTGCGTCTTTCCGTGGCGTTTGCCGTTACCGCTTTTCTGGGAGGCGAGAAAAGTTACGGAGGGACACATGAAACATGCAGGCGTGACGGCGACGGCTTTTGCCTTGCTGATGGCGCAGAACCTGGCCGCGGCGGAACTGGCGCCGGGAAAAGCGGCGGGAATCCAGAAAGCCCAGACGGCGGACACCAACCTGCCGCTCTACCTGCTCGGCGGAGGACTTGTGATCGCGGGCATCGCGCTTGTCGCGTCCGGCGACAGCGATCATGTCACATCGCAACCGCCGGCGACCTCGACCACGCCCACCACAAGCACGAGCACAAGCACCTGACGAAGAGGCGCCTCCATGCGGGCCGGCGTCTGGCTTCTCGGCATACCGCTTGTGCTTCTGATCGTGATCGGCGTGGTCCTCAGCCGGCATCACGGTTGGGCGATGTGAGGCGCGCAGGAAAGAAGAGTCGCGGCGCGCCAAGGAACGCCGTCACCCGCAAAGAGTTAGGTCACGGTATCCCCACGGCATCTTATGGGAGGAAAATCCGATGCGCATCAGCACAGCCGTTCTCGCGGGGCTATGCCTTCTGGCAGGTCCCGCCTTTTCGCAGAGCCAGACTTACCAAAATCAGATGACACAAAATCAGGCGGCTCAGAATGGGCCGCAAAATCCGGCGATGAAATCGCCCGACCAGAACAATGCCGGCAATCCGGTGGCGGGCAAAAACAGCTTCACGGAATCGCAGGCCAAATCCCGCATCGAGGCGCGGGGTTTCAGCAATGTGTCCCAGCTCACCCTGGACAGCCAGGGCATCTGGCGGGGAACGGCGGTCAAGGACGGCAAAACCGTTCAAGTCAGCCTGGACTATCAGGGAAACGTCAACGCTTCATGAGGAATGCTCCATGACCAAGACACTCACGCGCGTCTATAGCGATCACACCGCCGCCGACAGGGCGGTGATGCGGCTCAAGGAAGCCGGATTGCGCGACAGCGACATCTCCATCGTGGCCAGCGACGCCGAAGGCTGGCACCGGCCGGGCGGCAGCGATGTCGATCCCAAGCATGACAAGGACCGTGACGGCAAGGATGACCGGGCCGAAGGTGCGGCAACCGGCGGCGGCCTCGGCGCCGTGGCGGGCGCGGCGGCTGGCGCCGCTACAGGCCTTGGCCTGCTTGCCATTCCCGGTGTGGGACCGGTAGTCGCGGCCGGCTGGCTGGCGACCGCAGTCGCCGGAGCGGCGGCGGGCGGCGTGGGCGGCGGCATCATCGGCGCCCTGGTGGAATCGGGAACCAGCGAGAAGAATGCGACGCTCTATGCCGAGGCGCTGCGGCGCGGCGGCGCGATTGTCACCGCGCGGGTACCGGACGATGAGGAACACAGATATGCGAGCCTGATGGACCAGACCGCATGGGACATCACCAAGCTGGAAACCGCCTACCGCGCAAGCGGATGGCGCGGCTATGACCCCAGCGCTCCCAGCTATACGCCCGACGAAATTCGGCGGGAGCGGGACGCCTATCGGCCGTAGAGCCTAACGCCTTCAAGACCAAGTGGCTGGCGCGCGCTCAGCGGAAGTGCCAGCCGTCTTCCTCGCGGCAGGCCGTGCCCAGCACAAGCGGCGGGCGCACATCCATCGCGGCCTGCGGCGGGAAGACCTCCACCTGGCGGTGGACCGTCTCTTCCGTGAAATCGCGGCAGAGCAGGCCGGCCTCATAGAATTCGCGCGTCGGGCGGAAATGGCCGTCATCACGCAGGCCGTGCCAGTTGTACCATTCGCCCAACGGTCCGGAGAGGCCGCGGGCGAATTCCCGGAAGGCGCTGTAGCGATCCAAGGGATCGATATCGCGGGAAATCTTCTCTCCGGTCAGGCCACCGAAATGGGTCCGGGTGGGATCGAGGTCTGCCGTCATCGCGCCGATGACGGGGCTTTGCCCCGTGACTGTAACCGTTTCGCGGCTGTCATCGGCAGCGAAAGCGGCGCCACCCAGCAAACTGAGCGCCATCAGCAGAATGCAGCCTCTCCAGATCATGGGTATTTCCCGACAGGCAATCTCCAGGAACATATTCCCGTGTGTGTGGGGCGCGGGCGTTGCGCAGGGTCAAATCTTGGCGTGAATCTTCTGCCCCTCCATGAAGGGGCGGTTAAAACTCACTCGCCCAGCGTGTGCTGGAGGTTGATGCCGATGCGGGTGCCCAGATTTTGCGGGTTGAACTCGGTGTAGGTCTGCACCGGGAAGAGGTTGCGTGGACCGGCAAAGATGTTGCGTATGCGTGTCTGGGGGCGGTTGGTGATATTTTTCGCGAACAGCCGGAATTGCCAGTCCGCGGCGGGCTTGTACTCCACGAAGGCATCGAACATCTCGCCGGTGTGGTTGCGGCCGAGCTCGTTGAAGCGGAAGGAGCGGCGCTCGGCGCCTTCGGTGAAGGTGAGGCCCCAGCGCATGTGCGCCGCCGGCACGTCCTTGGTGAGGTTCACCTTGCCCTCGGTGTCGTTCTCCAGGGAGATCTGCCGGATTTCGCCGGTGGTGGGATCGGTGACATGGCTGAAACGCTCCAACCAGCCGCTCTGTACCGTGTAGCCCTCGAGCAGCGGATCAATCCAGCCGAGCGGAAAGTTGAAGTTGGCCGCCAGCTCCTGGCGGTTGCCGCTGCCGATATTGCCCACCGCGTCCAGCGGCCCCGCCGCCGAATCCAGCATGATGCGGTCCACCGTGTTGGAGATGCGGTCATCGCGCAGAATGCCTACCAGCGAGCCGGTGGCGAAGCGATGCTCCCAGGTCAATTCCCTCTGCCATTGGGTATAAGGTTTGAGATTGGGATTGCCGGCCGAGACATTGCCCTGGGCGAGCATCACGGCGGATACGAAATTGTTGAAATCGAGCTGTCCGGCCTGGCGCTCGTAAAGGAAGCGCACTTCGTCGGCTTCCGTGGCGTTCCAGGTCACGAGCGCGTGCGGCTTCAGATAGGAGAGCTTGCGGGTGAGGCTGAGATCGCCCTGCTGCTTCAACTGGGATGTCTCATAGCGCGCGCCGGCCTCCAGCGTCAGGCCGGGAAGCACGCGCCAAGTGGCGGTCAGAAAACCCTCGGCGCGCACCTCCGAAACTTTCACATTGGCGGAGGGCAGCGGGATCAGGACCCCGTTGCTGCGATAGGCGATGCGGTTGTTGAGGCCGTTGAGCGCGCCCTCGATACCGAGTTCGATATTCCATGAGCCGCCATGGACCCGTCCGACATTGCGCAGGATGGTCTCGTCGGTGCCCGCCGCCTTGATGGCCTGGAGTTCGCCGGTGGGAGAGGTGGCGCTCTGGGTCTGGTGGAAATCGGTGCCGCGGCGGATGCCGATCACTTCCACTTCCGCTATAGACCAGAGGGGATGGGTGTATTGGATGCCGAATTCGCTGGCGGAGCGCATCTCGCGTTCGCCGCCGCCTGAAAGAGCCGGAACGGGATAGTAATCCTTCTCGGTGATGATGCCGATGGTGCGCTGCTCGTTGAAAAGCGCATTGAAGCGCAACGCGCCCTCGAACAGCGGCTGGCGCCAGGTGCCCGTCAACAGCCATTCGTCCGTGCGGCGGGGGTGATCATAGCTGTCGAGCAAAAGCGCGCTGCCGTCGGGCTTGTAGCGGTTCTTGAAGCCATAGCCGCTGCCGCCGCCGCCCGAGCCTGGCCCCATATTGACGCCATAGTCGCGATCCACCGAGGCCTGCAGGTTCAGCACATAGGTTGAGCCCAGCGAAATCTCTCCCGCCAATTTGGGCGCCACCTGGCCGTGATCATACTGGACATATTCCGCCTCCAGCCGGCTGCGCGGCACGTTGCTGGCCTTGCGCACCACATTGGCGACGAGGGCATAGCCCTGCATGTCGATGCCGGCGACGCCGGGACGCACCAACTCGACCTGCTCCACCGAGCCCGAGGGAATGCGCTTGAGGATATCCTCCAGCTTCTCCTGCTTGCTGGCGGGCGGACGACCGTCAATCAGAACATTGCCGACGGCGCCGGAATAGCCGCGCACATTGGTGTCGCCCTCGACCAGGGAAAAACCGGGCAGGAGGTTGATCATGTCCAGCGCGCTGGAGGGCTGGTTGCCGGCAAAATAGGCCGGCGGGTAGGCGGTGACATGTTCGCGCACTTCCGTTTGCGCGCACGCCGGGGCCTCGACAAGCGCGAGTGCAGCAAACACCAGCAATGGCCAGTGCAGGGTCTTGGTCACGGAGGATCCCCCTGGTGGCCCTGCCCGGAAGCCGGCCCCGCCGACGTTATGCCCGTGTTCGTAGCGGTCTGCCAGAAGGTTTGACGAGAAAGAAGACCGGGGGGCCGTTCGGGCCGGACGGCTATGGCGTCGGCGGCTGGCTATGGCAACGGCCCAATTCCGGGTACACGCGGATGCAAACATGGGCGGGCCCTGCGGCCCGGGCGGATACGCGATCGGGAGGCGCGCGGCCAGCAGACACGTGCATCGGCGGCAGGACCGCCCTGGCATGACGCGCCAAGGTGCGAGGGCGCTGCTCCGCACCGGAAGAAGGTTGCAGTGGAGCTGCCTCCATCGCCGTCACGGACAAAGGCGCTTTCACCGCCTCGTTAACGGGTGCTTTCGGTGCTTCCGGTGCTTTCGGAAAAGCGGTCGGATCGAGCCGCAGAGGCGGCGCCGCGTTCGTGCCGTTCGCGGAGCCGCCGGGATCCGTGGGACCGGCCGCCTTGGCCGGAACCATCAACTCGGGAGGGGCCAGATCCACGCTCGCCCTGCTGGGCGATGGCACGGGAACGTCCGACGATGCCGTTTCGGAGTCACGGCCGGCAAAGAAGACCACGCTGCCCAGGAAAAGAAGGCCGGTGGCAATTCCCGGCGCGATCCTGGAGATATTGTTTCGCGGTCGGATATTGCCCGGGGCTTTGGGTTGGGATTCGCTTTCGGACTGGCTGCCGGCTGGATCGCCTTGGTTAATTCCGCTGCCCTCCTCCAGCTTTTGTTGCGGTTCGGACACGAGAGACAAGCTGGGGGAACTGGTGGAACCTGGAGAAGGCTGGCGGTCGGTCTCTTCCCATTTTTCCACGCCCCATTCCGGCCATTTGGCGATTTCGAGCGCGGAATCGACCGGTCGCTTGCCCGCTCCCTTTCCGAGCGTATTGGAGAAATCGGCCGTCATCTGTGTCCTCCCCCAAACGACAGTTTAAGTCGTTCGCACCCAAAAGGTTGCCCGGGACCGGACCTCAAGAAGCCGCTTATTCAGCGAACAGGCTTATCAGCGAAAATGCCAGCCATCGCGCTCGCGGCAGGCCGTGCCCAGGAGGATGGCATCGCGTCTGCCCATGTCCAAATCCATGTTCAACCGGGGCGGAAAGACTTCCACCCCGCGGTGGTCGGTCTCTTCGACAAAGTCGCGGCACAAAAGACCCGCCTCGAAGAATTCGCGGGTGGGGCGAAAATGGCCGTCATCGCGCAGCCCATGCCAGTCATAATCTTCGTTCAAAGGCCCCGAAAGGCCGCGGGCAAATTGGGCAAAGGCGCTGTAGCGGTCGAGCGGGTCGATATCGCGGGCGATTTTCTCTCCGGTCAATCCCCCAAAATGGTCCTTTGCCGGATCAAGGTCCGCCGTCATGGCGGGGCCTGCTCCCGGGACTCTGATACTTTCACGGGCGCTTTCACGAGGATTTAGGCGCGTGTCCACGGCCGCGAAAGCGGATGCGCCGAACGTCAGCGCCATGATCGAGCAGAGGAAGATTATGGCGATATCACCCATCAA
>CAZEFQ010000036.1:0-46502 GCA_964511505.1 uncultured Rhizobium sp. | reverse complement strand
ACGGACAGCAAGCACGCTTTCACGCCAAGATGGTCGAGATTCCTCCTCAACTCCCGAAGCTGTGACGTGTTTATTACCTGGGTCCCCTTCCCTCGCGCCACGCATCGGCGCGGCGCTCGCCGGGGATGACAGTGTGAGCCGACCTACGACGTCCCGTTGTCTTCGTGGCCGTTGCCGTTCCAGCCTTTGAGATCCGCCGTGGGCGGCATGCCGACCACATTGAAGCCGGCATCGACGAAATGGACTTCGCCGGTGACGCCGCCGGAAAGATCGCTCAAGAGATAGAGCGCGGCGCCGCCGACATGGTTCAATTCCACCGAGCGCTTCAAGGGCGAATGGGCCTTGTTCCATTTGAACACCATGCGGGCATCGCCCACAGCACTTCCGGCGAGGGTGCGCATCGGCCCCGCCGAGATGGCGTTGACGCGGATATGGTCCTGGCCCAAATCGGCGGCGAGATAGCGCACGGATGCTTCCAGCGCGGCCTTGGCCACGCCCATCACATTGTAATGCGGCATCACCCGCTGCGCGCCCAGATACGTTAGGGTTACCATGGCGCCGCCGTTCGGCATCAGCTGGGCGGCGCGGCGCGCCACCGCGGTGAAGGAATAGCAGGAGATGTCCAGCGTCTTGAGAAAATTGGCGCGCGTGGTCTCGATATAGCGGCCCTTCAATTCCTTGGCGTCGGAGAAGGCAAGCGAATGGACCAGGAAGTCCAGCCCACCCCATTGCTTTTTCAGCGCGGCGAAGACCGCGTCCAGCTGCTCGTCATTTTCCACATCGGCGGGCAGCACCAGGGATGACCCAAGCCCCTCTGCCAACGGCTTCAAGCGCTTGGCCTGGGCGTCACCCTGATAGGTGAAGGCCAGTTCGGCGCCATGGGCAGCCAATGTCTGGGCGATCCCCCAGGCGATGGAGTGATCATTGGCGACCCCCATGATCAGGCCGCGCTTGCCGGCCAAGAGACCCGTTGCCGCTTCGCGCATCATGTCCTCGCGTGGTGTTTTCTGTTCCATAGGGACATCACTTTTTAGAGGCGTTGAAAAACGAGAGAGGCGTTGGTGCCGCCAAATCCGAAGGAGTTGGAAAGGGCGGTGTTGATGGCGGCGTTGTCGATGCGTTTCATTACGATATTGGCGCCTTCGACGGCCGGATCGAGTTCCTCGATATTGGCACTCTCACAAATGAAGCCGGCCTGCATCATCAAAAGGCAATAGATCGCCTCATGCACGCCAGCGGCGCCCTGGCTGTGGCCGGTGAGCGATTTGGTGGCGCTGATCGGCGGGGTGGTGGCGCCGAAGATGCGGTTGATGGCGGTGATCTCGGGGATATCGCCCACCGGCGTCGAGGTGGCATGGGGATTGATGTAATCCACCGGCGCCTTGATGTTGGCCAGCGCCATGCGCATGCAGCGTTCGGCGCCCTCGCCCGAAGGCGCCACCATGTCGGAGCCGTCGGCGGTGGCGCCATAGCCGGTGAGTTCGGCATAGATTTTGGCGCCCCGCGCCTTGGCGTGTTCCAGTTCTTCCAAAACCAGAATGCCGCCGCCGCCCGAGATCACAAAGCCGTCGCGGTTGACGTCATAGGCACGGGAAGCTTTTTCCGGGGTGGCGTTGAACTTGGACGCCATCGCGCCCATGGCGTCGAAGAGTTCGCTCAGGGTCCAATCCAGCTCTTCCCCGCCGCCGGTGAACATCATGTCCTGCTTGCCCCACTGGAT
The DNA here is from genome assembly GCA_964511505.1 of uncultured Rhizobium sp. GTDB lineage: Bacteria > Pseudomonadota > Alphaproteobacteria > Micropepsales > Micropepsaceae > Rhizomicrobium. The sequence goes on along the minus strand of CAZEFQ010000036.1, from coordinate 44,782 downwards.
CATCTCAAAAGCATTGCCGATGCAGTTGGCTGAGGTGGCACAGGCCGAGGAGATGGAATAGTTGACGCCCTTGGTCTTGAACCAGGTGGAGAGATTGGCCGAGCAGGTGGAGGACATCGCCTTGGGCACGGCGAACGGCCCCACCCGCTTGGGAGAGTTGTTCTGGCGGGTGATGTCGGCGGCAGTGACGATGGCGCGCGTCGAGGGTCCGCCGGAACCCACGATCAGGCCGGTGCGGGGATGGGAGATTTCATTTTCGGTGAGCCCGGCATCGGCAATGGCCTGTTTCATCGCCACCCAGCAATAGCCGGCGCCGTCACCCTGGAAGCGGCGGGCGCGGCGGTCCACCACTTCGTCCAGATTGATCTTGAGGCTGCCATGCACCTGGCTGCGGAAACCCAGGCGGACATAATCCTCGGCGGTGACGATGCCGGATTTCGCCAGGCGCAGGGATTCCGTGACCTCGGCGGCATTGTTGCCGATGGACGAGACAATGCCGAGGCCGGTGACAACAACGCGACGCATGGAATCCTATGATCTCATTTCCTTGCGCCCTGCCGGACGCGAGGAGTGCTCAGGCCGAAGCGGGGGCGGGCTCGGCGCTTGCCTTGCTGAGGGCCGCGGCGGCGTCGGTGAACAGGCCGACGCGCAGGCCCTTGGCTTCATAGATCACCTTGCCGTCCACTTTCATGATGCCGTCGGCGATGCCCAGCACCAGCTTGCGCATCATCACCCGCTTGAGATTGACGATATAGGTGATCTTCTTGGCGCCGGGCAGCACCATGCCGGTGAATTTCACTTCCTCGACGCCGAGCGCCCGGCACCGGCCGATGCCGCCCATCCAGCCCAGGAAGAAACCCACCATCTGCCAGAGCGCATCAAGCCCGAGACAGCCGGGCATGACGGGATCACCCTGGAAGTGACATTTGAAGAACCAGAGATTGGGATTCACGTCCAGTTCGGCGATCACTTCGCCCTTGCCGGCTTCGCCGCCATCTTCGGAAATCCGGGTGATGCGGTCGAACATCAGCATGGGAGGAAGCGGCAATTGGGCATTGCCCGGCCCGAACAATTCACCACGGGCGCAGGCCAGAAGGCCGGCCAGATCGAAACTCGATTTTTTCAGCGGCTTGTCCAATGTCCGTCCTTCCCAATAACACCTTCGTTAAACGCCCGAAGGGGGGCGGTCGAACCCCGTTCCGGGCATTGCGTTTTTCTTGCTTAGAACCATTCTAACGTATAATCTGATCAGACTCTAGCAGGGATCAGGCGGCTTGGGCAGCCGCCAATCCGTTGGAAAGGAATCGCCCATGGACGGCAAGATTGAGCGTGAGAAGGCAGCGGAAAAGCTGCGGGCGGCGGGCTTGCGCCCCACCCGGCAGCGGCTGGAGCTGGCTGAGCGCCTGTTTGCCGGAGCGGACCGGCATGTGACCGCGGAAAGCCTGCACGAAGAAGCGGTCGTGGCGGGAAGCAAAGTCTCGCTGGCCACGGTCTACAACACCCTGCACCAATTCACCCATGCCGGCCTGTTGCGTCAGGTGGTGGTGGACGCGGCACGGGGCTATTTCGACACCAACACCGGCGAGCACCAGCATTTCTTCCTGGAAGAAGAGGGCACCCTGATCGACATTCCTGGCGAGACCATTCAGGTGGCGGGGGTTCCGGCCGCCCCCGCCGGCATGACGGTGGACCGGGTGGATGTGGTGGTGAGGGTGCGGCGTAGTAGTTGAACCCCCTCTGCCTTCGCACGCGACGGCCGCAAGCGGCCTGCGTGCTACGGCATCTCCCCCTCTATGCGCTACGCGCAGAGGGAGAGCCGGACCTCAGATGCTTCTTGTGTATGAGGGCTCTCAGTTTAGAATAATTCTAAAAACTGTTGACAGGGGCCTTGGCCGGGGTCAATCTCCGCCCCGAATTCAGCAACGGAGATCCCCCATGCCCTCGCTCAAAAACACCAAGACCTGGCAGAACCTCAAAGAGGCCTTTGCCGGCGAAAGCCAGGCCAACCGCCGCTATCTCTATTTCGCGCAGAAGGCGGATGTCGAAGGTTTCAACGACGTGGCCGCCGTGTTCCGCTCCACCGCCGAAGGCGAGACCGGCCATGCCCATGGCCATCTGGAATATCTGGAGGAAGTGGGCGATCCGGCGACCGGCGAGCCCATCGGCGCCACCGACGCCAATCTCAAAGCCTCGATCGCGGGTGAGACCCACGAATATACCGACATGTATCCGGGCATGGCCAAGACCGCCCGCTCGGAAGGCTTTGACGAGATTGCCGACTGGTTCGAGACGCTTGCGAAAGCGGAAAAGAGCCATGCCGGCCGCTTCCAGAAAGCGCTTGATAGCTTAGGTCGTTGACCCCCTCTGCCAACGCACGCAACGGCCGCGAGCGGCCTGCGTGCTACGGCATCTCCCCCTTCCATGCGCTTTCGCGCGGAAGGGGGAGGAGGGCCTGAGTCTTCCTTTGGAGCGAGCATGACCAGCCGCGAAGGCAGCCTGGATGCGCCCACCCGCCATGTCATTGATTGGCAGGGTCCCGATTTTGCCGATCCGGTGAAACTGGATGCGGAGATGCGGCGCGTCTTCGACATCTGTCATGGCTGCCGCCGCTGCTTCAATCTTTGCGATTCCTTCCCCCGCCTGTTCGACCTGATCGACACCAGTCCCAACGAGGAGCTGGCGGATGTGAAATCGCAAGATTTCAATGCCGTGGTGGAAGCCTGCACGCTTTGCGACATGTGCTTTCTTACCAAATGCCCCTATGTGCCGCCGCATCCTTTCCAGCTCGATTTTCCGCACCTGATGCTGCGCCACCGCTTCGCCACCGCCGGCAAGACGCAGAGCGATTTTACCCAGAAGCAGCTGGCGGAGATGGACCGCAACGGCAGCCTGGCGCGCATCGTCTCGCCCCTGATCAACTGGGCATCCGACAAAACCAACAAGCCGATGCGGGCGTTGCTGGAAAATGCCGCGGGGATCGACCGTAAGGCCGATCTGCCGAAATTTTACAGCCGCACTTTCGTTTCGGCCGACCGCGCCGATCCCATCGCGCCCAACAAGGCGGCGCCGGCTTTCGGCAAGCGCAAGGCCGCCCTCTATGCCACCTGCTTTGTCAATTACAACAAGCCCTCCACCGGCCTGGCGGCGCGCGCGGTGCTCAATCACTTGGGCGTGGAAACCAAGACCGCCTATCCCGGCTGTTGCGGCATGCCGTTCCTGGAACAGGCGGAGCTGGCGCGGGTGGCGGAGAATGCCGCCAAGGTGTCGCGCGAATTGGTCAAGCTGATCGATGACGGTTACGACATCGTTGCGCTCACCGCCTCCTGCGGCCTGATGCTCAAATTCGAATGGGCGCTGATCGCGCCGGACAATCCCGATGTGAAGAAGGTGGCGGAGGCGACCTTCGACATCGACGAATATGTGGTGGACATCGCCAGGCGTGAAGGCCTGCCGCATGGGATGAAGCCGCTGCCCGAGGGCGTGACGGTGCATCTTGCCTGTCATGCCCGCGCCCAGAATATGGGGCCCAAGGCGGCGGAGATGCTGAAATTGATCCCCGGGACCCCGGTGGATGTGATCGAGCGCTGCTCCGGCCATGGCGGCACGTTCGGGGTGGTGAAGCCCACCCATGACGTGGCCGTGAAAGTGGGCCGGCCGGTGTTCCGCGCCGCTTCGACACAGAAGCGCGGCCATGTGGTTTCGGATTGCCCGCTGGCGGCGCAACATATCTTCCATCACAGCGAGACGCCGGCGAAGGAGCCGGAACACCCCATTGAGATCATGGCCCGCGCCTTTGGGCTGATCGAGGACTGACATGACCGAAGCCGCCCGCAAGATCACACCCGCCGATATCCTGCCGCTCAAGGACTATGACGCGCGACGCGATGCCCTGAAGCGCGACCTGCTGCCGGTCAAGAAGAACCGGCGGGTGGAGGTTGGGCCTTTCGCCACTTTCTATTTCGAAAATTATGCCACCATGTGGATGCAGGTGCAGGAGATGCTGCGCATCGAAAAAGGCGGCGTGTAACAGGTGGGGGGCGAGCTGGAGGCTTACAATCCCCTCATCCCACAGGGCGACGAATTGATCGCCACCATGATGCTGGAGATCGAGGATGCCGACCGGCGCAACAGGGTGTTGCTGACGCTGGGCGGGATCGAAGAGACGGTGTTCATGGAAATCGGCGGCGACAGGATCGCGGCCACGCCCACCGAATATGAAGACCGCACCACGCCCGACGGCAAGACGTCATCGGTGCATTGGCTGCGGTTCAAGCTGAGCAAGGAGCAGATCGCGCGCTTCCGCAAGGAGCGGGTGGTGATCGGGATCGGGCACAGGAATTACGGCCATATGGCGGTGCTGGGCGAAGAGACCAAGGCGGCGCTGGCGAAGGACTTTACCTAATAGGTTTGCGGGTTGGACGGACTGCCCTTCGCCTTCGCCCAGATCAGGGCGTTCCTCGCTCAAATTGATGCACCGGATCAATTTGAGCGGTTCCGCCGGTCGCTCGTCACAGCTTCACCCGGTCTGCGATAATGTCTTTGTAGAGCGCGGGTGTGAGCCGTTCGTAAAGGCCGGTGGCGGGATCGAGCCAGAAGATCGGATTGGGCACGGTTTCGGGATTGAAGCCGTCTTTCACCAGTTCCACTTTGCGCTGCTTGAAAGTGCCGGTGACGGCGATTTCGGGCTGGAGCCGCAGGAAGACCGGCCGCTCATAGGGCGTGAGCCGCCCTTCGAGCCGCTTGGAGAGCCCGCGAATGTCGAACAATCCGTCCACCACCAGAGCCGCCATGCCGGCGCGCCCGTCCATGCCGGGTACCGCCACGCCATAGACATTCACTTCGCGGATGCCGGGAATGGCGGATAGCACCTCGGCCACTTCGCTGGTGGCGACATTCTCGCCCTTCCAGCGGAAAGTGTCGCCGATGCGGTCGACAAAATAGAAATAGCCATGTTCGTCGCGGCGCATCAGGTCGCCGGTGCGGAACCAGGCATCGCCTTTTTTGAAAACATCGCGGAGGATTTTCTTTTCGCTCTCTGACGCCTTGGTATAGCCCTCGAAATTGCGGCCGGCGCGCGCGGAAATGCCGCCCACCGCTTCGCCCACTTCATTGGGCGCGCATTCGATGCAGAGACCGTCGGGCCCACGCACCGGGATTTCCTTTTCCACGTCAAAGCGCACCACACGCGTGGGGAGGAGACTTTCCAGATAGTCCGGCACCCGGCCCACGGCGCCGATGGTGCCGTCATAATTGAGCATGGAGACATTGCCTTCGGTGGCGCCGTAAAACTCCACAATGCGGGGGATGGCGAAGCGGGCCTGGAATTCCCGCCAGATCTCGGGCCTGAGGCCATTGCCGGTGATGGCGCGAACATGATGATCGCGCTCATGCGTGCCGGGCGGGGCATTGAGCAGATAGCGGCACAGTTCGCCGATATAGACGAACATGGTGGCGCCATATTTGTGGATGTCGCCCCAGAAATCGCTGACCGAGAATTTGCGCTTGAGGACCAGGGCGCCGCCGCGGCAGAAGGCCATGCCCACGGCGCAGACCCCGCCGGTGGCGTGATAAAGCGGCAGGCAGTCATAGATGCGGTCGCTGGCCTTGGGTTGGAGCGCGCCCAGAAAGCCGCTCATCATGAACAGCATGCGCATATGGCTGAAATTGGCGGCCTTGGGCAGGCCGGTGGTGCCGGAAGTGTAGATATAGAAGGCGCGGTCTTTCAGGGTGACGCCGGCGCGGGGCTTGGGCCCGGGCGAAAGAGATGACGCGGCATCGAGCGCCGCATCCAGATTGGCATAGTTATTTTCCTCTGGGGGGCCTTCGATCCAGACTTGCGGCTTCAGGGCAAAAAAGGGTTCGGCCTCGGGCAGGCATTGGCTGAGTTCCTGTCCCACAATCACATGCCGCGCTCCCACAATCTCGATGGAGTGGGCGAGCGGCTGGCCCCGCTGGTTGGTGTTGATCAGAGCGGCGCAGAGGCCCGCCTTGAACAGACCGAGCCAGGCGCAGAGAAAATCGGGGCGGTTCTCCATGAACAGCGCCACCGGATCGCCCTGCTTGAGGCCCAGCGAGAGCGCCCAATGGGCATATCGGTTGGCGCGGGCATCGAGCGCGGCATAGGACATCACCGTGTCGAGATAAAAGACGGCCGGTGCCTCCGGGGTCTTGCGCGCCTGCTCTTCGACGATATCGACAATGGTGCGCCTGGCGTCGGGCTTGAGGCGCGCCAGCATCAGAAGCGTGCGCGCGATGGTGCTGAGATAGATATATTCGCGCCGGATTGCGGCTACCGGATTCATGTTTCTTCTCGGGTCGCACGGCCCGGGACGCGGATGCGCCCGTTTTTATTATAGGCGCCTCCGGCGCCGCTCGGAAAACCGCTACGCATTCTCGCTCCGCTCGTATGCTTCACACTTTTCCAGGCCGATGCTCCCTGAATCTTGTGCCGCGAATTTGCCTGAAGCAAGGCGGCGTCCTAAAGACGGCCATGGACGAGCCGCTCGACCTTTCGGGACTGAAATGCCCGCTGCCCGCGTTGATGACCCGGCGCTCCCTGGCGCGGCTGAAGCCGGGCGAAAGCCTGACAGTGGTGGCTACCGATCCCCTGGCCGCAGTCGATATTCCCCATATGTGCGGCGAAGAAGGCCATGCGGTGGAAAGCGTGATCCGGGAAGAAGGCCGGACAGTCTTTCGCATCCGCAGGAAGGGCTAGGCCGACCTTATGTGGGGGAGGGACTGGGCTGCCGCAAATGCTGGATCACGGCGCGGGCGTCCACCGCACGCGGCTCATGCGAGGCCTGGTCGTCAGTGAGGGTGACGATCTCGGCATAGGCCTGATAGCGGGTGGTGGTGACGATATCCACGTCGGGCGCGAAGGGGTCATAGCCCCAGGCCGGATGAAAGCGCCAGCCGCGCCCCCAGAAGGGCCCCGGCCCATAATCCGGGAAGGCCGTCACCCTGGTGTCGGCCCTGGTGTCGCGATTGTCGAACAGAAAATGGTTGTAGCCCGCCGCCAGCGTCACCTCTGCCGCGCGCAGCAAAAGATCGTCCTCAACCTGCTCGCGCGGGGTCGCGGAATTGCCGGTGAAAGTGACCCGCCAGCGATTGGGGGCCAATTGGCGGTCGGTATAGCCGGTCTGCTGGCCGGGGGTTCTTGGCGCATAGGGCGCCGGCTGGGCGCATCCTGCCAGGCCCAGCAGGGCCAAGCCGATGCCCAGGCGCGCGATCCAAGGGGTGACGATTCGGGCCATGGCCGGTCTCCTTCCACACATATGGTAATCACCATCCTGGCGGGCAAGTTTCCGTTTATTCTCTTTCTGTTCAGGCCGGCTTTTTCCGTTTCCAATCAAGCCCCCTTGCCAATAAAGGCCGGGCATAACATGGTCTCTCAGTTGCATCGCAGCACTGCCCACTGGCGGGCCATACCGGACCGGCGTCTTCCCGGAGTGGGCCGGGACGGCGTTAAGAGAAGCCCAAGAGAAGTCTAAGGGGACCAAACCTTCGCCATGAACGGGATTTCCCTGACCCTGCAGTTTGTGCTCTCCCTGATCCTGGTCGCGGTTTCGACTCTTTCCGTGCAATTGGCGGTGCTTGCCTGGGTCCGGCTATTCCGTCCGCGCCCGAAATTGGCGATGGCGGCCTTGCGCGAAGAAGAGCTGCCGCCCGTGCTGGTGCAGCTTCCGGTCTGCAATGAAGGGGCGCTGGCTTTGCGCGTGGCGGCGGCGGCGATGCGTCTTGAGTGGCCGCGCGACCGTCTCACCGTCCAGCTGCTGGATGACGGCGATGAAGAGGCACATGCCTCGCTGGCGGCCGAAGTGCGGGCGCTGGCGCCGGCGGGCGTCAAGCTGGAGATTCTGCGCCGCGGCTGCCGCGATGGCTTCAAGGCGGGCAATCTCGCCTTCGGTCTCACCCACAACAATGATGGGCGCTATGTCGCCATCTTCGACGCCGATTTTGTGCCCTCGCCGGATTTCCTCAGGCGCACCGTGCCGGCGCTTATCGCCGATGACGGACTTGCCTTTATCCAGGCCCGCTGGGGCCATGCCAATCGCGGCACCAATTGGCTGACCCGCGTGCAGGGCCTGCTCCTGGATTCGCATTTCGCGGTGGAGCAGGAAGGGCGCTATCGCGCCGGATTGCCGATCTCCTTCAACGGCAGCGCGGGCGTATGGTCGCGCACCGCCATCGAGCAGGCGGGCGGCTGGACCGGCGACACGCTCACCGAAGACCTCGATCTTTCCATGCGCGCCATGATGCAAGGCTGGCGCGGCGCCATGGTGTCCGACCTGGTGGTGCCGGGAGAATTGCCGCCCACCGCCGCGGCCTGGCGCGCGCAACAGGCGCGCTGGACCAAGGGTCATGCCCAATGCGCGCGGAAATTGCTGCCCATGGTGTGGCGGAGCGCGATGCCGCTCTGGAAGAAGACCGCCATGACGCTGCAGATGTGCCAGTTCGCCTTCTACACCCTGGCTTTCACCAGCGCGGCGGTCTCCCTCACCCTGATGTATATGGGCGTGCCGGTTTATCCCGGGGTGGCGCTTTTGGGCCTCAGCGTCACGCTGTTGGGACTGGCCTCCTCCCTCGGGTACCTCTATCTGGGCCAGCGTGTGCTGGGGCGCGAGCGCGAGGCGCGGCTTTATCCCGCACTGCTGCTGGCGGTGGTGTTTCCCTCCGGCCTGATCCTGGCCAATACAAGGGCCACGCTCGAGGCTTTCTTCAGTACACGGATGGATTTCCACCGCACCCTGCGGGCGGGCGAAACCTATGCCGGGCGCTGGCGCGGCGTGCCGGAACTGATCGTGGGTTTCCTGCTGCCGGCTTTCGCCTTTGCCGAGCAGCCGGTGGGGGCGCCGTTCTTCTTTTTCGCGGTGGCGGGTCTGGTTTCCATCGGCGCCATGGGCGCGGCATCCGGGGCGGAGGCGGCGGTCCGGCAGCGGATAACTCCTGGAGAATAGCCCCCTCCGCCCGCTCGAGAGCGTGCTACGGGGTTCGGTTCGCTTGGCCGCGAACCTCAACCCACCGCCAGCGCGCTAACGCGCGCGCAGGGGAGGCGGGCCTGGGACGCTAAGAAATCTCGGTTAACGTTGTGTTGACGGACGGCGCCTTACCTTATCCGCCGCTCGCAATTCGAGGCAGGCATGAAGGGGAAAATCTGGGCCTTGGCGCTGGCGGCACCGCTGCTCGCCGGCTGCGCCGGCGAAAGCAGCACATCTTACGATGCCTTGCCGCGCGAGCCCGGCCGCAATCTGACGGAAGAGGGCCAGAGCCCCCTGCAATGCGCGCCTTTCGCGCGGGACCATTCCCAGGTGAAAATCTTCGGCGATGCCTGGACCTGGTGGGACCAGGCGGCCGGGCGCTACCGGCGGGGCGCGACACCCGAAGAAGGCGCGGTAATGGTGCTGCTGGGCTATGCCGGACCGGAACGCGGCCATGTCGCGGTGGTTGAGAAAATCATTTCGCCGCGTGAGATCCGAGTGGACCACGCCAACTGGCTGGATGACGGGTCCGTGTTCCTCAATGACCCCGTGGTCGATGTCAGTGCGGATAACGACTGGAGCGAGATCCGGGTGTGGAACATCAAGACCGGGGCCTGGGGCGGGAATATTTACCCTGTCCAGGGCTTCATCCTGCCCAACCGCCCCGACAACCAGCGTATCTCGCAGCTGGAAACAACGAGAAATATGGAGTAACAACAAAGGCTTATGAAAAGCCTGTGCCATTCTGCCCCGGCCACTTGCGCAGGCGTGGGGGAGGAATATGGTCCCGGCCTTTCGCGTTCCAGCGGGCGCCCCTCCCCGCACAAAAGGCAACAGGACACCCCTGAGGCGTTCTTCTCCATGACAAGCCGCGATCTCCGGTGAGTACGCTTCAGCCTTTGCCTGGTCTTCAACCCGACCCGCTTGCGGGATCGCCGGTCGAATCGCCGCCCCCATCCCCTTCTCCCGGTCCGGCCGGCACCGAGCCGGCAAACGACCGGCGCAATCTGCCGGGGTTGATGCTGGGCGCCTTGGGCGTGGTGTTCGGCGATATCGGCACCAGCCCGCTCTATGCCTTGCGCCAGACGGTGCTTTCCACCGAAGGCGGGCTTGCCAACCACATCGCGGTGATGGGCTCGCTCTCCATGATCTTCTGGGCGCTGATCCTGGTGGTCACGGTCAAATATGTCCTGATCATCATGCGTGCCGACACTAACGGCGAAGGCGGCACGCTTGCCCTGGCGGCCTTGGCGCATCGTTCGCCCGGGCTGACGCGCGGCATCAAGACCGGCATCGGCATCGGCGCCATTGTCGGCCTGGCGCTGTTCTTCGGCGACGGCATGCTCACCCCCGCGATCACGGTGCTTTCGGCGGTGGAAGGGGTGGCGGTCGAGACGCCGCGCTTCTCCGTGCTGGTGGTGCCGCTGGTGCTGGCGATCCTGATCGCGCTGTTCGCGCTGCAGAACCGGGGCACGCACAGGATCGGCAGGATGTTCGGGCCGGTGATGCTGCTCTGGTTCCTGGTGCTGGCGGGCTTCGGGCTTGCCTCGCTGATCCGCACACCCTCCATCCTTTGGGCGGTCAATCCGTTCTACGCCTTTCAGATGTTTTTCGATGCGCCCTGGGTGGCGTTCGTGTCGCTGGGCGCGGTGGTGCTGGCGGTGACCGGCTGCGAGGCGCTTTATGCCGATATGGGCCATTTCGGAAAGCGGCCCATCCAGTATGCCTGGCTGTTTATCGCCCTTCCCGCCCTGATGCTGAATTATTTCGGCCAGGGCGCGGCCTTGCTGCGCCGGCCCCAGGATGCGGGGATCGCGTTCTTTTCCGTGATCCCGCATTGGGCGCATATGCCGGTGGTGGTGCTGGCGACGCTGGCCGCCATCATCGCCTCGCAGGCCGTGATCACGGGCGTCTTTTCCATGACCCAGCAGGCGGTGCAGCTGGGGCAATTGCCGCGCATGGAAATCCGCCACACCTCCGCCACCGATTACGGCCAGATCTATGTGCCGCGGATGAACGCCTTCCTGGCGGTGGGGGTGGTCCTGATCGTGCTGATTTTCAAGAATTCGGGCGCGCTGGCCGCGGCCTACGGCATCGCGGTCACCGGCGTGATGGTGATCGACACCTGCAATGCCTCCATCGTGGCGGGCAAGCAATGGCGCTGGAACAGGAGCGTCGTGATTCTTTTGTTCGGCGCCATGGGGGCGAGCGACCTGATCTTCTTCATTGCCAATTCGCTGAAAATCCCGGAAGGCGGCTGGCTGCCCCTGTTCATCGCCGGTGCCGTGTTTATCGGCATGGACACCTGGCGGCGCGGGCGGCGGGTGCATATGGAGAAAGTGCGGTCCGAATCCTTGCCGCTCAACCTCTTCCTGCAACGCGCCGACAAAAGCACCCAGCGCGTGGCGGGGCTGGGGGTGTTTCTTTCTTCCCGCACCGACGTGGTGCCGGGTGCGCTTCTGCACAACCTCAAGCACAACAAGGTGCTGCATGAGCGGGTGGTGATCGCCCATGTGGCGGTAGACGATACGCCGCTGGTGCCGCCGCAGAAGCGCATCGAAGTGGAGAAGCTGGGCAAGGGCTTTTATGTCATGCGCATCCATCACGGCTTTTTCGAAACGCCGGACGTGCCCCAGGCGATGGAGGATGCGCGGCGTTTCGGCCTGGCGCTGGACCTTTCGACCGCCACCTTCTTCATCGGCCGCGAGACTTTGGTCCCGGCCGAACATTCGGAATTGAGCCGCTGGCGCAACTGGCTTTACCGCAACATGGCGGGCGGCGCGCTCTCGCCTGCCCGCTTCTATCACCTCCCGCCCAACCGGGTTGTCGAGCTTGGCACGCAAGTCACTATTTGACGGTCGCACGGCCTTCTTTGATGGCGCCGCTGGAAAACCGCTTAACACTTTTCCTGGCCGATGCTCCGATGAAATATTGGGAAGAACCGCCTCGGGTCGTCCGCAAGGGATGAACCATTGAAGAGGCCGTCATGAGCTATACGGGCAAGACCGAAACGCTTCCCATCATCCATGGGCCGGGCGGCCGGTCCGTGGGACGCGAGTTGGGCCTCGCCCTGGGCGCCCTGGGCGTGGTGTTCGGCGATATCGGCACCAGCCCGCTCTATGCCATGAGCCAGAGTGTCCTGGCGGCGGGCGGCGGCCGGCCGGCGCCCTTGATCGTCTATGGCATCGCGTCCTTGATCTTTTGGGCGCTGATCGTGGTGGTGACCGTCAAATATGTCGGCTTCATCATGCGCGCCGACAATAACGGCGAGGGCGGGGTGATGGCGCTGGCGGCCCTGGCGCACCGCGCGCCGGTTTCGCGCCGGACCAAGACCGCCATCGGGCTGGCGGCGTTGCTGGGTTTGGCGCTGTTCTATGGCGACGGGATGCTGACGCCGGCGATTTCGGTGCTTTCGGCGCTGGAAGGCATCGAGGTGGACAATAAGGGCTTCGCCACTTTTGTGGTGCCTCTCACCCTCATCATCCTGGTGGGGCTATTCCTGTTGCAAAGCCGCGGCACCGAAAAGATCGGCAAGATCTTCGGGCCGGTGATGGCGCTGTGGTTTGTGGTGATCGCGGCCCTGGGCATCGTCTCGATCCTCAAAACGCCACAAATCCTGCAAGCGGTGAACCCGATATATGCCGGCAATCTGATCCGGTACGAACCCTGGACCGCCTTTGTGGCGTTGGGTTCGGTGGTGTTGGCGGTGACGGGGTGCGAGGCGCTTTATGCCGATATGGGCCATTTCGGCGCCCGCGCCATCCGCTGGGCCTGGCTTTATTTCACCTTGCCCGCGTTGCTGCTCAATTATTTCGGCCAGGCGGCTTTGCTCCTGTCGCATCCCGGCGATGCGAATTTCCTGTTCTATGCCCTGGTGCCGGGCTGGGCGCACTATCCCATGGTGGCGCTGGCCACCATCGCCACCGTCATCGCCTCCCAGGCGGTGATCAGCGGCGTCTTTTCCATCACACGGCAGGCGGTGCAGCTGGGACAATTGCCGCGCATGGAGATAAGGCACACTTCGGCGACCGAACGCGGCCAGATCTATGTGCCGCGGATCAACGCCATGCTGGCGGTGGGTGTGGTCTTGATTGTGCTGATCTTCAAGTCATCCGCCTCCCTGGGCACGGCGTATGGCATCGCGGTGACCGGCGTGATGGTGATCTCCACCATCCTGGTCGGCGTGGTGGCGATCTATCGCTGGCGCTGGCGGCCCTGGGCGGTCTGGCTGGTGTTCGGCCTGCTCGGGCTGATCGACCTTGCCTTCCTTGCCTCCAACAGCCTCAAGATCGTGGAAGGCGGCTGGCTGCCCCTGGCGGTGGCGGCAGGCATGTTCGTGGTGATGGATACCTGGCGGGTGGGGCGCAGGCTTCATCTGGAAAAGATGCGGGACAATTCCCTGGCGCTGGATCTGTTCCTGGCCCGGGCCGACAAATACGGCCAGCGCATTTCCGGCACCGCCGTGTTCATGAGCCCGAGAAGCGATGTCGCACCCAATGCGCTGCTGCACAGCCTGAAGCACTATAAGGTGCTGCATGAGCGGGTGGTGCTGGCCACAGTGACGGTGGCGGACACGCCCTTCGTGCCCATCGGACGGCGGGTGACGGTGGAAAAACTGGGCAAGGGATTTTTCTCGGTGCGGTTCGTCTACGGCTTTTTCGAAACGCCGGACATCGAGGAAGGCTTTCTCCTGGCGCGCGGCCATGGCCTGGCGCTGGACATGGACAATGTGACCTTCTTCCTGGGCCGCGAGACGCTGGTGCCCGGCGCCCATCCCAGCCTGGCGCGCTGGCGGGTGGCGCTTTACATGTGGCTGGCCTCGAATGCGCTCAGCCCGGCGCGGTTCTATCACCTGCCGCCTGGGCGGGTGGTGGAGTTGGGCACCCAGGTGACGATTTAATCGAGCGCGTAGACCAGCGCTTTCAGGTAGGCCGATTCCGGCAGCAGGGGATGCACCGGATGATCCGGCCCGGCACCTGCCGCGCGGATCAGGCTGGCCTGCCGACCGGCGCGAAGGATGCCCGCCGCGCATTCGGCAGCGAAACGATCCGCCGGAATATTGTGGGAGCAGGACGCAAGCAGCAGCATTCCGTTTGGCCCGGTGATGGTTGAAGCGAGGCGCGCCAATTTGCGATAGGCCTTGGCGCCGGGCTCCAGGTCTTTCTTGGACTTCACAAAAGGCGGCGGATCGGCCACCACGATATCGAATGTCTCTTTTCGCGCCGCCAGCCGCTCCATCTCCTCGAACACATCGGCCTTGACGGCACGAATGGAGACATGATTGGCGGCCGCGCTTTCTTCCGCCAGCGCCAGCGCCGGAGCCGAGCTGTCGAGGCATATCACTTCCCGCGCACCCGCCTTGGCGGCCAGGAGGCCGAAACCGCCGGTATAAGAATAGGCGTCCAGCAGCGATTTATTTTTTGCCAATCCCGCGATGAAGGCCCGGTTTTCGCGCTGGTCGTAATACCAGCCGGTCTTCTGGCCCTGGCCCAGATCGGCGAAATAGCGGATGCCGTTTTCCTCCACCGCGATACGGCCCATCTCGCCTTTCTCAGCGCGGACGTAAGACTCCAATCCTTCCAGGCTACGCGCCGGGGCATCGTTGCGCAGAATGATGCTGGCGGGCGCGAGAACCTCTTCGAGTGCCATCTTGAGCGGCACCAGCAGATTCTCCATCCCGGCGGTGGTTATCTGGACCACCAGCACACCGCCGAAGCGGTCGATGGTGAGGCCGGGAAGATTGTCGCCCTCGGCATGAACCAGGCGGTAAAAGGGCTTGGGATAAAGCATCTCGCGCAGAGAGAGCGCGTGTTTCAGCCGGCTGGAAAAAAAAGCCGCGTCTATCGGCGCGTTGGTCTCGCGCGCCAGAAGGCGCACTGCGATCAGGCTTTTGGGATTGAAATAGCCGGTGCCGAAATCCTGGCCGTCATCGCCGGTCACGTTCACCAGCGTGCCCGGAGCAAGCGCCTTGGCCTCGGCGTCCATCGCGATCTCGTTGGAGAAAATCCAGGGCGCGCCGGCACGGGCCTTGCGGCCTTCCCGGGCTTTGACGCGAAGGAGGGGGCGCTTCTTCATCGCCAAGGCGTTAGCACGCTTGCCCGCGAAAACATAACCAATTGCCAAAAAACGATATTTCGTGCTTCTTGTGTTCCTTGGAACACGCGATTTAGATGCCCGACCTGATTGTCGCGCGATCTGCGGAAACGTGGCGCTATGCTGTCGCTAGCCACCACACTTTCCGGATCGCGCTTTGCAAGGAGAACGCCATGGCCGTGGACGGTAAGTGGGAAATCACCATCAACTCGCCGCTGGGCGCGCAAAAAGCCAAGCTGGAATTCGCCGCCGACGGCAACAGCCTGACCGGCACGCAACATGCGCAAGGCGTCTCCCAGCCGGTGGCCAATGGCAAGGTGGACGGCAACAAGGTGAGCTGGTCCGCCAACATCACCTCGCCCATGCCGATGACCCTGGAATTCAGCGGCAATGTGGAAGGCGATGCCATCAAGGGCAGCGTCAAAGCTGGCTCTTTCGGCTCCTTCCCGTTCAGCGGCGGCAGAGCGTAGACCTAGCTTTTCTTGGTGAGCGAAGCGAACTTAGAAAAGCTGGTCCCGCTTCGAGCCTGCGAAGCAGGCGAGGGCGGAGGTTTCGCTTCTTGGAGTTACCATGCCGATCCATAGAGAAGGCTGGCCGTTCATCGCGCTCTTCGGCGGCGTCAATCTGCTTGCCTTCCTGATGGCGGCACCGCTGGGCTATCTGCTGCTGCCGCTCACGGTCTGGTGCATCGCTTTTTTCCGGGATCCCGAACGGATGACACCCGGCGGGCCAGGCCTGATCATATGTCCCGCCGATGGAAGGCTGTTGCCGCTGGTGGACGCAGTGCCGCCGGACGAGCTGGGCATGGGACCGATGCCAAGGGCCCGGCTTTCGATTTTCATGAACGTGTTCAATGTGCATGTGAACCGCAATCCGGTGAGCGGCAAGGTGGTCGCACGTTCCTACCGGCCGGGAAAATTTTTCAATGCCTCCTTCGACAAGGCCAGCATCCATAATGAACGCATGTCGTTAAGGCTGAGGCCGGAAGGCGAAAGCTCCGAGATCCGGGACCTGGCGGTGGTGCAGATCGCGGGACTGGTGGCCCGGCGCATCGTCTGCGACAGTGTCGAGGGCCAGAGCGTGCAAAGAGGAGCGCGTTTCGGCATTATCCGTTTCGGCAGCCGGGTGGATGTTTATTTACCCCCCGGCTGTACTATCCTGGCGGCACCCGGAAGCTTTGTGCGTGCGGGCGAGACCGTCCTGGCGAGGTTTGAATGAGTTCGGAGTTCCAGCCGGAGGAAAAGCAAAGGCAGCCGGAAGCCAGGCCCCGCACCACAAGAAGGGCGCGGGCGCGGGCTGCGGTGGCCGCGCGGCTGGAAAAGCTGGAAGAGCTTTCGATCAGCAAATTGGTGCCGTCCACCCTCACTCTTCTGGGCCTGGCGAGCGGCGCCACCGCCATCCGCTTCGCGCTGCTGGGCGAGTTGAACCATGCCGTGGCGGCGGTGATCTTCGCCATGGTGTTCGACATGCTGGACGGAAGCGCGGCGCGGCTTCTGGGCGCGGACACGCGCTTCGGCGCCCAGCTCGACAGCCTGGCCGACCTGGTGAGTTTCGGCATGGCGCCCGGCATTGTCATGTACAGCTGGAGCCTTTCGCATATGGGGGTTGCGGGCTGGATCGCCACCCTGATCTTTTGCGCCGCCAGCGCCATCCGGCTCGCGCGCTTCAATGTGCAGAGCGTGCGCGACGAAGGCGCGACCAAAGCCGATCCTTATTTCACCGGCCTGCCCACCCCGGCGGCGGCCGGCTTGATGCTGCTGCCGCTGGTGGTGAGTTTCCAGTCGGGCGGCCTGAGCGAGATGGCGCGGCAGCCCTGGGTGGTCTTGACCATGACCGGCTTCACCTCGGTGATGATGGTGAGCCGGCTTCCCACGCCTTCGATCAAGCATATGCGCCTGTCACGCGAGCACCGTTTGGCGGCGGGCTTTCTGGGCGGCATCCTGGCGACCTTGCTGATCTTCTGGCCCTGGGCGACGCTCACCGGCGTGCTCTTGGTCTATGTCGCCACCATTCCGGTGGCGGTTTACCTGCATCATCCCAAGACCGCGGCGCTGAGAGCGCGATCCGGAAAAGTGCGCGGCGCCGGAGGCGCGCTTTAAAAATTCGGGCGCGTCCGCGTCGCACGACAATTCAATAACTGGAGCAGGATCGCGATTAGCGCGATCCTGCTCAGGGCGGCAAGGTCCGCCCGCTCTCAGGAAACCTAAGCGGAAACCAGCTTTTTCGCGCGCGGCCTTTTTACGGCGGCCTTCGGCTCGCCATGGACCAAGGCGTGGATGAACGCCAGTTTTTCGATGGTGCGGGGCGCCAGCACAAAAGGATAAAGATCGGGCTGGCCCATGGACCGGTTGAGGCTGTTGACCGCAAAGGCGATGGGCAGCCAGGCGTCGATCAACTGCGCCATGCTGGCCGCCTTGTGGGAATCGAAATCCACCACCACCGACAAGTCGCCGCGCGCGGCACGCGGACTCACGGCGATGCCGAAGGCGCGCGCGGTTTCCAGCGTGTCCACGATATGGAGATAATGCGCCCAGGTTTCGGCGAAATCCTCCCAAGGATGGCTGGCGGCATAGGCGCTGACGAATTCATCCTGCCAGGAGGGCGGCGCGCCTTGCGCATAATGCCTGGCCAGCGCCGCACCATAATCGGCGCGCTCATCGCCAAACGCGGCGCGGAAGCCGGAAAGTTTTCTCGCATGGCCGCCGATCAACCGGTCCCAGAAATAATGGCCGATCTCGTGCCGGAAATGGCCTAACAGGGTGCGGTAAGGTTCGCCCATTTCTCCGCGCACTTTCTCGCGCACCGAATCGTCGGCTTCTTTCAGGGCCAGGGTGATCAGGCCGTTGGCATGGCCGGTCATCACGCTTTGGACATGGCTTTGAGGCGCTTGCGGCTCCGGCGGGTCGGCCAGGAAATCGAAGGCAAGACCGCGCTCAGGATTGTCGGCGCGGTTTTCCAGGGGCAGCTTCAGCCGGAGCAGGCTGTAAAACAGCCGGTGCTTTGCCGTTTCGATGCGGGCCCAAAGCTGAAGATGGCCTTCCACCGACAAGTCGGGGATCGTGCGGTTGTGGCGGCAGGCGGCGCAGAAGGTCTCAGAACCGTCCGCCGGCACCATCCAGTTGCACACGCCATGGGCATAATTGCTGCAAAATTTGTACGGGCTTTCCGGGTCGGCCAGCGCCTGCCAGCGGTCATTGTCCAGGGGCTCGAGGGCGGAAATTGCCGCTTTGCCGGGCAGATAGCCCAGCCGGTGGCCGCAATGTTCGCAGCGCACATTTTCAAAATAAAGAACCTGTCCGCAGGCCTGGCAGGTGAAAAGCCGCATAGCTGAGTTTTTCCGCTCCGTCCTTGTAAAAAACGGGCATTTTCTCCGCCGGTTCCAGCGACAAAGAGAAGCCATGGCGGCTTCTTCGCAGTTGCGTCATAGTCCCTGCCAAGGGGATATCCGATGAGCATCCAGGCCGCCATCCATCACACCACCCGCTACCGCTATGACCGGCGGATCCAACTGGGGGCCCAGACGGTGCGGCTGCGTCCCGCCCCCCACTGCCGCAGCAAAATCCTGGCCTATGACCTCAAGGTCGAGCCTGAGACTCATTTCCTCAACTGGCAGCAGGACCCGCAGTCCAACTGGCTGGCGCGTGTCCTGGTGCCGGAAAAGACCGACCATTTCTCGGTCACCGTGGACCTCACCGTCCAACTGGACGTGATCAATCCTTTCGACTTTTTCCTGGAACCGGAGGCGGAGCATTTTCCTTTCGCCTATGCGCCCGAAACGAAAGCAGAGCTTGAGCCTTATCTGCGCACGCGGGATTGCGGCGCCCTCTTCGACACTTTTGCCGCCGGCATCCCACGCGAAAGAAAACCGACCACGGCTTTCCTGTTCGATCTCAACGCGCGCCTCTCACGCGAGATCGCCTACCTGATCCGGATGGAACCCGGCATCCAGACTCCGGGCGAGACGCTCAAGAAAAAATCCGGCTCCTGCCGCGATTCCTCCTGGCTGCTGGTGCAGGTCCTGCGCCATCTCGGCCTGGCGGCGCGGTTCGCCTCCGGTTACCTGATTCAACTCACGCCGGACGTGAAGTCGCTGGATGGTCCTTCCGGTCCGGCACAGGATTTCACCGACCTGCATGCCTGGTGCGAAGTCTATCTGCCGGGCGCAGGCTGGGTGGGGCTCGATCCCACTTCCGGGCTGTTTGCGGGTGAAGGCCATATCCCCTTGGCCTGCGCCGCCAATCCGACTTTGGCCGCGCCCATTTCCGGCGCGCTGGAAAAAAGCGAAGTGCTGTTCGATTTCGAGATGCGGGTGGAGCGGGTTCAGGAAACACCACGCGTCACCAAGCCTTATACCGAGGAGCAATGGGCCCAAATCGAGGCCCTGGGCGACAAAGTCGATCAGGTTCTCCAGCAGTCGGATGTGCGGCTGACGATGGGCGGCGAACCCACCTTCGTGTCCATTGACGACCGTGCGAGCCCCGAATGGCACACCGCGGCGGTGGGCGGCAAAAAGCGCGACTTGGCCGACAATTTGATCCGCCGCCTGCGTGACCGCTTCGCACCGGGCGGCTTGCTGCATTACGGGCAGGGCAAATGGTATCCCGGCGAGTCCCTGCCGCGTTGGGCTTTCGCGCTTTATTGGCGCGCCGACGGCGTGCCGCTGTGGGAGGATCCGGCACGCATCGCGCCGGAGCGTTCCGATCATCGCTCCACGCCGGAAGACGCGCGCCTCTTCACGGAGGCGGTGGCGAAAAGGCTGGGCCTTGATCTTTCCTATGTCACGCCCGCCTTTGAGGATTTCTGGCACTATGTCGCCCGCGAACGCGCGCTGCCGGACAATGTCGAGGCCGCGGATTCCCGGCTGGACGACAAGGAAGAGCGCGCAAGGCTGGCCAAGGTGTTCGAGCATGGCCTTTCGCGTGCCGTCGGCTATGTCTTGCCCGTCGAGCGTTCGCTGTCAGGGACTTGGGTCTCCGAACACTGGAAGACCCGCTCCGGCCGGGTGCAGCTTATTCCCGGCGACAGCCCGATGGGTTTCCGCCTGCCCCTCAATTCCCTGCCTTTCGTGGCGCCGGCGGCGCGCAACTTCGTGCCGCCGCCCGATCCCTTCGAGCCTTTGCCGGAGCTTCTTCCCCGCGATTCTTACGGCCAGAGCTATCGCGATGAGAATTACCAGCCGCCCGAACCGGCCATGCGCGAATCCCTGTTGCCCGCGCCTTCCCATGCCGTGCGCACCGCACTGGCGGTCGAACCGCGCGACGGACGGCTGTGCATCTTCATGCCGCCCACCGCCAATGCCGCGGATTATTTCGCGCTTCTAAGTGTGATTGAAGAGACCTCCGGGGAAACCGGAATGCCGGTCCATATCGAAGGCTATCCGCCGCCTTACGACCCGCGCCTCCATGTGATCAAGGTGACGCCCGATCCCGGCGTGATCGAGGTGAACATCCATCCCGCCCGGACCTGGCGCGAGCAGGTGGAAGTCACCAAAGCGCTTTATGAGGAAGCGGCGGCGGCGCGCCTTTCCGCCGAGAAATTCATGCTCGACGGCCGCCACACCGGCACCGGCGGCGGCAATCACATTGTGGTGGGAGCGGAGAAGGCGGCGGACAGCCCTTTCCTGCGCCGCCCCGACCTCTTGAAGAGCCTGATCGCTTATTGGCAGAACCATCCTTCGCTGTCTTATCTTTTCTCCGGCCTTTTCATCGGTCCCACCAGCCAGGCGCCGCGCAAGGACCAAGAGCGCCACGATTCTCTCTATGAACTGGAAATCGCCTTTGACGAAGTGGAGGCGCAATGCGCCGGGAACGGCCAGGCCGCGCCGCACATTCCGCCCTGGCTGGTGGATCGCATCTTCCGCAACCTCCTGACCGACGTGACCGGCAACACCCACCGCACCGAAATCTGCATCGACAAGCTCTATTCGCCGGACGGACCGGGCGGCCGGCTGGGGCTGGTGGAATTCCGCGGCTTTGAGATGCCGCCGCATTGGGAAATGTCGCTGGCCCAGCAGCTTCTGCTGCGCGCCCTGATCGCCCGCTTCTGGCGCGTGCCTTACAGGCAAAAGCTGGTGCGCTGGGGCACCGCGCTGCATGACCGTTTCATGCTGCCGCATTTTATCTGGCAGGACTTCACGGATGTCATTTCCGACCTCAACGAGAGCGGCTTCGCATTCGATGCGGCCTGGTTCAGGCCGCATTGGGAATTCCGTTTCCCGCTCCTGGGCCAGGCGGCCCAGGAAGACACCGGGCTCGAATTGCGCGCGGCGCTGGAGCCTTGGCACGTCATGGGGGAGGAAGGCGCAATCGGCGGTACCGTGCGCTATGTCGATTCCTCGCTTGAGCGGCTGGAGGTCAAGGCCGGCGGATTGACGCCCGGCCGGCATCATGTCCTGGTCAACGGCCGGCGCATGCCGCTGGCCTCTCTCCACAATAGCGCAAGCGGCGTGAGCACGCAGGTGGGCGGGGTGCGTTTCAAGGCATGGCGGCCGGCCCATGGCCTTCATCCCACCATCGCGCCGCATACGCCTTTGATCGTCGAGATCTGGGACGGCTGGAAAAAACGTTCCGCCGGCGGGTGCACCTATCATGCCGCGCATCCGGGCGGGCGCAATTTCGAGGCTTTTCCCGTCAATGCCTATGAAGCGGAAGGGCGAAGGCTGGCGCGTTTCGAAGCTTTCGGACTTACCGGCGGGGTCTTCACGCCCCTGCGACCGGCGGGCGGGGTCGTCGCGAACCTGCAACCGGCCGGCAGCGCCTTCGAAGCCGCGCCGTTGGCCGCCAATCCGGATTTTCCCTATACTTTGGATTTGCGCCGCGAATCCTAGAACCCGTGTCCGAAGCCTCCTTCGCCCAGAACCCGAAAATGCCAGCGCGCTTTGACGAACTGCGCGGAGAGGACGGATCGGTCCGGCCGCATTGGCGCGCTTTCGCCAAGACGCTGGCCGCGCTGTCGGCGGAGGAATTCGCGCGCAGGCGCGCCTCGGCGGGCGCGATGGTGCGCGACAATGGCGTCACCTACAACGTCTATGACGAGACCGCCGGGCAGGCGAGGCCCTGGCAACTCGATATCGTCCCTTTCATCGTCTCGGCATCCGACTGGCGCGCCATCGAGGCGGCGGTGATCCAGCGGGCGCGGCTGGCCGACGCTCTCCTGGCCGATATTTACGGCGAGCGCCGCCTGATCCGGGAAGGCCATCTGCCGCCCCATCTGATCTATGGCCATCCGCAATTCCTGCGTCCGCTGGTGGGCGCCAGGCCGCCCGGCGGGGTGCATGTGCATCTTTATGCCGCCGACCTGGCGCGTGCGCCGGACGGTTCCTGGCGGGTGACCGCGTCGCGCGCCGACGCGCCGGGAGGATTGGGCTATGCGCTGGAGAACCGCCTGGTGGTGGCACAGACCTTTCCCGATGCTTTTGGCGAGATGCGGGTGGCGCGCCTGGCCAGCTTCTTCAATGCCTATCGCGAGAGCGTCTTCTCGCTGGCCCAATCTTGCCTGCCCCAAGCGCGCCGCGACCGCGCCGTGCTGCTGACCCCGGGCCCCTACAACGAATCCTATTTCGAGCATGTCTATCTGGCGCATTATCTGGGCTTCACTTTGGTGGAGGGCGACGATCTGGTGGTGCGCAACGCCCAGGTCTTCTTGAAGACCCTGACCGGGCTTGAGCGGGTGGCGGCGATTTTCCGGCGGGTGGATTCGGATTTCTGCGATCCCTTGGAATTTCGCGGCGACAGCGCCTTGGGCGTGCCCGGCCTGGCGGAAGCGGTGCGGGCGGGCTCGGTGGTGGTTGCCAATGCGCTGGGGGGCGGCGTGGTCGAATCCCCGGCGCTGGATGCCTATCTTCCTTCGCTGGCCAGGATATTGCTGGGCGAGGAGCTCAAATTTCCCGATATCGCGACCATCTGGTGCGGCACCGAATGGGGACGCAAGGCGGCGCTGGCGCGGCTTTCCGCCGGCATGCTGCGTGGCGCGTTTGACGCGCGCCCGCTTTTTTCGCGCAACTCCAGCGCAAGATTGGGGGCCGACATGAACCAGGAGGAGCGCGCAGAGGCCGAGGCGCACATCCTGCGCCGGGGCGAAACGCTGGTGGTGCAGGATATCGCGCCGTTGGGCATGGCCCCTGTCTATGACGGCAGCAAGTTCGGCACCCGGCCGGTTTCGCTGCGGGTGTTTGCCGCCTGGACGCCCAAGGGCTGGATCGCCATGCCGGGCGGATTGACCAGAGTGGCCGCGGACGACACGGTGCGCGCTCTTTCCATGCAAGCGGGCGGCTCGTCCAAAGACGCCTGGGTGCTGTCGGACAGGCCGGTGGACAATTTCACGCTCCTGGGCGGCCCGGGCCGCAGCATGGATGTGAAGCGCCAGGGCGAATCGGCGCCGTCGCGCGCCATGGACAATCTGTTCTGGCTGGGCCGCTATGCCGAGCGCACCGAAAGCCTGGTGCGCCTTTTGCGCGCGGCGGCCGAGCGGCTGGGCGACGCGCCGGCGGCGGCCCTGGAGCTGAACCGCAGGCTGCTGGTGCCGTTCGGCGAAGGCAGCGAGACGATGCGCGAGAAAGTGGACGACGAGGCGGCGCTGGCGCAGGAATTGCAAACCCTGATCTATGGACGGCGGCGCAATCGCGGGCTGCAGCGGCTTTTGTCCCGCGTGGAAGCCACCGCCTGGTCGGTGCGTGACCGCCTTTCGCTGGATACCTGGCGCACCATCCATGCCCTGACCGACAAGGAAAAGTTGCCCGACGAGCATCAGGCCTTCGATGCGCCCGGTGCGCGCTTCTACCTTGACGCCTTGGTGCGGCGGGGCGCGGCTCTGTCGGGTCTCTCCGCCGAGAATATGACACGCGGCCCCAACTGGCTGTTCATGGATCTGGGCCGGCGGATCGAACGCGCCTTGCACCTGGCCTGGCTGGTGCGCCAGACGGTCCACAGCACCCACCCCATGGAAACCGAGCATATGCGCATGGTGCTGGAGATCGCCGACAGCGCCATGACCTATCGCTCGCGCTATCTGGGTGTGTTCCATATCGTGCCTTTTGTGGACCTTTTGCTGCTCGACGAAGCCAATCCGCGCTCGGTGGCTTTCCAGCTGACCGCGATCGAGGACCATCTGCGCGAATTGCCCCGCATCACCCAGGCCCAGCGCAACGCCGTGCCGCGCAGCATCGCCGCCCATGTGCTGGGCCTGGTGACCGGGGCCGACCCGCATCAATTGGTGCTGGAAAAGGAGGGCGTGCGCCCCCGCCTGGGTGAATTGATCGACCAGGTGCGCGGCGATATCGGCAGCTTATCGGACGCCATCGCCGACGCCTATTTCCAGCACGCCAGCAAAAGCCGCACCGGCGCGGCATAGGGTCTGAACGCAATAGGAACAGCGATGGAATATCTGGTGAGGCACAGAACCCAATACCGCTATCTCCAGGATGTCTCCTATTCCTGCCATTTGACGCATCTGCATCTGCGGGAAACCCCCAACCAGCATGTTCTTATCGGTGTGGTTGCGCTCAAGCCCGAGCCTGCCAGCCTGGACCGGCGGGTCGATTTTTTCGGCAATCTCTGTGAGTGGTTCACCCTGGACCGGCCGCACACTTTCCTGGAAGTGCTGGCGGAAAGCCGCGTGCGGGTGGATCCGCTGCCTGCGCGCGATGCCCGTTTGAGCGAAAGCTGGGAACAGGTGCGGGCGCGGCTGGAAGCGGCCGCGGATGAGGAAACCGGCGATGCCGTGCAGTTCATTTTCGATTCGCCCCTGACCAGCTTCAACAGCGATGTGGCGGCCTACGCGGCCAAAAGCTTCCCGCCGGGCGAGAGCATATTGGCGGGGGCTCGTGATTTGATGGGGCGCATTCATGCGGATTTCCGCTACGACACCACGGTGACCGACGCCACCACGCCGGTGGATCGGGTCTTCGAGATCAAGGCCGGAGTCTGCCAGGACCTGGCGCATGTCGGCATCGCGGCGCTGCGAAGCCTGGGATTGCCGGCGCGCTATGTCAGCGGCTATCTCCTCACCCGTCCGCCGTCCGGCATGCCGCGGCTGTTGGGCGCGGATGCCAGTCACGCCTGGTTTTCGGTCTGGGCACCGCCTTTCGGCTGGATCGATCTTGATCCCACCAACAATGTCGAAGTGGGCGAAGGCCATGTCACCCTGGCCTATGGCCGGGATTATGGCGATGTCTCACCCTTGAACGGCATCATCCTGGGCGGCCATGACCACATGATCGAAGTGGGCGTGGATGTGATTCCCGCCGACGGAGCGGCCTGACTCAAATATCAATCAAGGCGCGATTCCGGTCGGCTTCAGGATCGCCACCGCTTCCGGTGTGGTCATGAAAGCCAGGAACGAAGCGGCTTCACCGGCGTGGGGCGCATTCTTGAGCACCGCGCCGGACATGACGATCTTAAGGCCGATCGCATCAGGCACCTCACCCACGATATCGATCCCCTGGTTGGTGACTTCTTCGGTCTCCACGGCGACCGCCATGTCGGCATCGCCCGCCGCCACCGCCCGGCCGCCCTGGCCTTTGTATGGCACCCTCTTAACGCCGGTGTAGGCGGGGCCCTGGAGCAGCGTATCCACCATCTTGCCGGCCAGGCTGCCGATGGCCGGATCGTTATAGGCGACGCTCTTGCCCTTGAGCGCAGCGCGGAATTTCTCTGCCGTGGAGATATCGGGATGCGGGGCGCCGGTCTTCACCGCCAGGCCGAACAGCACCCGGCCGATTGTCTTCTCGCTGCCGGGTTTGAGCTTGTCTTGCATGCCGGCAAGTTCTTCCGGCGTCAGCAGCACCACATCGGCGTCGCTGCCCTGGGCAATGACGTCCTTGATCTTGCCCACGGTCGGCGTGCCGATGGGAAGCACAGCGGTGTTGCCGGTCTTGGCCTTGAACGCCGCCGCGACTTGGGCGAAGCCGGGCCCGATCAGGCCGGGCGCCAGCACCTTGATCTCCGCCGCGCCGGCGGACGAAGCGCACACCAACAGAGAAGCCGCCAACGCCAGAAACCGCATGATCCCTCCCTAAAGCGCGATCCGGAAAAGGCTAGCGACAGCGTAGCGCCACGTTTTCCGTAGATCGCGACAATTCATAAACTAGAGCAGGATTGCGATTCGAAGAAGGGCGATTCTGCTCTAGGTGAAATACTGATAGATCCAGGTTTCGCTCAATGTGCGCTCGCCCAGCTTCAGATAGCAGCGCAGGTCGATGGGCTGTTTGCCGCTCACCTTAACATCAAACAGGGCCCGCCAGCGATCGGTGCCGACCAGCTTGGTGGCATAGGCGCCGCTGGCCGGACCGCTGGAAGAGGTGACCACCGGCATCACATCGAAGCGCACGGCCATGGCCGCGAGCGCTCCGCCTTCAAAATCCAGCGCGAATTTGCGCAAGTCCGGGTCCCAGCTTTCCGCGCCGGGAATGCCGCCCCGGCCGATGCGGGTGGAGACCACGCGTGCCAGCTCGGCGGGGTAAGCGGGCTCGGCATCCTGCCAGTAGAGCTTATAGTCGAAAGAGAGCGTGTCCCCGGCTTTTATCGGCTGCTCGGGCTTCCAGAAGGCGACGATATTGTCATGCACCTCGTCGCTGGTGGGGATTTCCACCAGGGTCACCGCACCCCGGCCCCAATCGCTCCTGGGTTCGACCCAGATGCCGGGGCGCTTGTTGTAGAAGGCGCTGTCGTCTTCGTAATCGGCGAAATCGCGGTCGCGCTGCATCAGCCCGAAACCCTTGGGCGTGGCATCGACAAAGGAATTGACCTGCAGCACCGGCGGATTGACCAGGGGCCGCCAGATGCGCTCGCCCTTGCCGGTCAGGATCGAAAGGCCGTCATTGTCGTGAATTTCCGGCCGCCAATCCGGCGCGCGGTCGCGCTGGTTCTCGCCATACCAATACATGCTGGTCAAGGGCGCGATGCCCAGTCTTTCGATGGGCGCGCGGAAAAAAAGATCGCAATGCACGTCCATCGTCACGCCCTTGCCGCGCCGGCAGTCGAAGCGATAGGCGCCGGTGACGGAAATGCCTTCCAGGAGAGCGTAGATGGTGAGCGTCTCGCCCTGCTCGGCCAGCCAGAATTGCGAGAAGCGGGGGAATTCTTCGGGCCTGGGCAGAGCGGTGTTGACGGCAAGGCCGCGCGAGGAGGCGCCATACTGATCGTCCTCCCCGATGGTGCGGAAATAGCTTGCTCCCTGGAAGGCCAGCCAGTCGCTGGGATTGTCTTGTCCGTCAAGCGCCCGGAATCCGGAAAAGCCGAGCGGACCCAGGGCGCGGGGATCGAGTCCGGATGTGCCGTAATCGAAATAGCCGGAGGAATAGAGGATTTCCCGCGCCTGGGTGCCGGCCGGATCAAGGGCGAAGATTTTCACGGGGTCGAGGGAATATTTGTTGAGGTGGAAAAAACCCAGCGGGTAGGTCACGGCCTTCTCTCCCCGCCACAGCGCATCTTCGAGACGAAAATGAATCTTCTGCACCTTGTCGAAATCGATGCCGCGGATGACGTCCGCTGCCGGGTTTGGGCTGGCGGCGTAGGGTTTGGCGGCGAGCGCCTGTGCCTGTCCTTTGAGCGTTTCGAAGCTGAAATTCCGGGCAGGTCCGAATTTCAGGCCGGATGTGGGACCAGATGTCGCGGCTCTGAGAGTTCCGGAACGGAGTCCCGCCCATCCGGCCCCTAGTCCGGCGCTGAAGGCCAGGAGAAGCTGGCGTCGGTCGAAAAACGGCATCCGAAACTCCAAAAGCCTTAAAGGATGGCTTTTATATGAAATGGCAAGCGACCGTCCAAAAAGCGCGCAGGACGCTCGTAAAGCGTCCAATCCATGATTTCGCCGCAATGTTCATCAAGATTACGGACGCGTTTATCAGTTCAGGTCCCCGCATTATGGATTCCCAACCCGCGCCATTCCAGTCCGCCCTGGAGCCGCTGCCGCTCGCCAATCTGCCACTGGCCAGTACGCCTGCCCGCTCTCCCGGGGTTATGCCGGCGGGCGAGATCGTGGCCTGGACGCCGGCCCGGATGCTGTGGGCGTTTGGCGCCTGGCTGATGGAAGAGACCCAGTTGCCGGCGCCCCTGGTTGTGAACAGCCCGAAGCGCCGTGCCTGATACCGGCCTCGCCCTCCGGCGATGGCTTTTCCTTTTTCTCTGCCTCTTCTCCACCGTCGCCGCGGTGTTGAAGCTTCTGGCCATTCTGCAGGCCGGAGGCTTGAGTGCCGGCGAAGGCTTTTTCCTCTTTCTCTTTGCCGTCCTGTTCGGCTGGATCGCCATATCCTTCTGGCTGGCCCTGTTCGGCGTGGTGGCGCGGCTGGAGCGCATGCGCCTTCTGCCTTTCACGCCCCAGCCACGCAACCCGGAATCACGGACCGCGGTCCTGATGCCGGTTTACAATGAGGATGTCGCGCGGGTCTTTTCCGGCGTGCGCGCGATCTATGACTCGGTGCGCGATGCAGGCGAGAGCGGATTCGATTTCTACATCCTGAGCGATTCCACCGATCCGGCGCATTGGATCGCGGAGGAAGTGGCCTGGGAAAAATTGCGCCGCTCGCTGCCCTCCGAAGCGCGCATCTTCTATCGCCACCGCCACCGCAATTTGGGCCGCAAAAGCGGCAACATCCAGGATTTTTGCGAGAATTGGGGAACCCTCTACGATTACATGGTGGTGCTGGACGCCGACAGCCTGATGACCGGCGAGACGCTGGGCACGCTCAAGCGGCTGATGGACGCCAACCCCCGGGCCGGGCTGATCCAGGTGCCGGCCGGGCTGGTGGGGCGGCACTCCCTGTTCGCGCGGCTGCTGCAGTTCGCCTCTTCGGTTTATGGCCCCACTTTCTCCGCCGGCCTCGCGACGCTGCAGGGACCGGACGGCAACTATTGGGGCCACAACGCCATCATCCGGGTGCGCGCCTTCATGCAGCATGGCGGGCTGCCCCGCCTTTCCGGCAAGCCGCCCTTCGGCGGCGAGATCATGAGCCATGATTTTGTCGAGGCCGCCTTCCTGCGCCGCGCCGGCTGGGAAGTGTGGATGGCACCCGAGCTGGGCGGCTCGTATGAGGAGCCGCCGCCATCGGTCTATGATTACCTGAAGCGCGACCGACGCTGGGCGCAAGGCAATTTGCAGCATGCCCGCGTGTTGATCGCGCAAGGCATTCCGCTTCCCAGCCGGCTTCATATGGTGATGGGGGTGATGTCTTATCTCTCTTCGCCGCTCTGGCTCCTGATGCTGGTGGTCTCGGCCTTGAGTCTGGTTCCCTATGGCGCGGCCCAGGACCTTGCCGATCACGCCGCCCTGGTCCAGCTGGTGGTGGCGACATTGATCCTGCTTTATGCGCCCAAGCTTCTCGCCATGGGCGTCGCCTTGAGCGACAGCGCGACGGTCAAGGCGCATGGCGGCGCCGGCGCGCTGATCAGGTCGGTGTTCTGGGAGCTGATTTTCGCCACCCTGTTCGCGCCTGTGGTGATGCTGGCGCACAGCTGGTACGTGTTCAGCCTGCTGATGGGGATTTCCACCGGCTGGGGATCGCAGGTGCGCGACGATCGCGCCCTGCCGCTTTGGTTTGTGATCCGCCATTATTGGGTGCCCACCGTGCTCGGCATGGGCTGCAGCTTTCTTCTATGGCGTTTCGCGCCGGGCGAACTCGTCTGGTATGCGCCGCTGCTTTTGGGCCTTTTGCTCACCATTCCATTGGTGCGCCTGACTTCCAGCTTGCGGCTGGGCGAAATGGCCCGGCGGCGCGGGCTCTTCCTCATTGCCAGCGAGAGCCTGAAACTGCCGGTGCTGGAGCGCGCCCATCGCCTGCTGGCCGCGCATCAGGAGGACGGCAGGGATTTCCGCCGCCTGGTGCTGGAAGACGAGGCGGTGCGCCGCCTGCATCTTTCCATCCTGCGGGAAGCCCTGCCGCCGCCTGTGCTGCCGCCGGAGAAACTGGCGGAATTGGCGGAAGCCGCACGGCGGCGCGACACCGCCGCCTTCTCCCGCGCCGACTGGATCGCGCTCTTGTCCGATCCCGACAGTATCGCGAACGCTTCTTCGAGCTAGCGCCGCCTCCCGGCCCGGTCCAATGACTCGAATTCCTCCATCGACAGGCTGAGGCCGGCTGCCGCCATATTCTCTTCCAAATGCTTCACCTTGGAAGTGCCGGGAATGGGCAGCATCACCTTGCTTCGTTGCAACAGCCAGGCAAGGGCGACGGCAGCAGGGGTGACGTTATGCGCTTTGGCCACCTTGTCCAGCGCGCCGCCCGGCGCGGCCAGGCCGCCCGCCCCCAAGGGATACCAGGGAATGAAGCCGATGGCGTTTTTCTCGCAATAATCGAGCACGTCCTCGCTTTTCCGGTCCACCAGATTGTAGCGGTTCTGCACCGTGGCGACGGGAAAGTAGTGACGCGCCAGCTCGATCTCGCCGACCGAAACTTCGCTCAAGCCGGCATGGGCAATCACGCCCTCATCCAGGAGAGACTTCACCGCCCGGAATTGCGCTTCGCTGGGAACCCGCGGGTCGATGCGGTGCAATTGCCAGAGGGTGATGCTTTTCACCCCCAGCCTGTCGCGGCTTTTGTGCGCGGCATTGATCAGGTATTCCGGCCTGCCATCGGGCGTCCAGCGGTCCGGGCCCGAGCGGGTGAAGCCGCCCTTGGTGGCGATCACCAGGCCCTGATACGGATAAAGCGCCTCGCGGATGAGGTTTTCCGAGACTTCGGGGCCGTAAGCATCGGCGGTATCGATGAAATCGATCCCGAGTTGAGGAAGCCGCTTCAGCACGCGGATGCTTTCGCCATGATCCCTGGGCGGTCCCCAGATGCCGGTGCCGGTGATCCGCATGGCGCCGAATCCCAGGCGGTTGACCTTGATTTCGCCGCCGATCTTGAAGCTGCCGGACAAAGCAGCATTGGCCGCAGCGGTCATGGGGGCTCCTTGTCTCGGGTCGAAAGCGTTGCGATGATAGAATGCCTTCTTGGGATCGAAAACCATGATCGGAAAAATTGCGTGCCTGGGCGCGGCGGGACTTTTGCTCTTGACTTCAGCGGTTTTCGCCGACGAAGGCATGTGGACCTTCGACAATTTTCCCAGCGCGGCGGTGAAGGCCAAATATGGCGTCAGCGTCGATCAGGCCTGGCTGGCGCATGTGCGCGGTGCCGCGGTCAGGCTTTCCAGCGGCTGCTCGGCCTCGGTGGTGAGCGCAGAAGGATTGGTTCTCACCAACCATCATTGCGTGCGCGATTGCGCCCAGGCGCTGTCGAGTCCCGGCAGAGATTACGTCGAAAACGGCTTCGCGGCGCAAAAGCGCGAAGACGAGAAACTCTGCCCCGGCATGCAGGCGGAGATATTGAGCGCCATCGCCGACGTCACCCCCCGCGTCACCAAAGCGGCGGCGGGCAAGACCGGACAGGATTTCGTCAAGGCGCGCGATGCCGAAATCGCGGCGGTGGAGAAGGAAGGCTGCGCCGGCAAGGAGGCGCAGTTCCGTTGCCAGGTGGTGACGCTCTACCAGGGCGGCCAATACAGGCTTTACACCTTCCGCAAATATGCCGATGTGCGGCTGGTGTTCGCGGTGGAAGGCCAGACGGCTTTTTTCGGCGGCGATCCCGACAATTTCAATTTCCCCCGCTATGACCTGGATTGCTCATTCGTGCGGCTTTATGAGAACGGCAAGCCGGTTCAGACGGAAGATCACCTGACCTGGAGCACCGCGGCCCCCAGGGACGGTGAACCGGTGTTTGTCGCCGGCAATCCCGGCACCACCCAGCGGCTTCTGACCGCCGAACAGCTGGAGACGCTGCGCGATGTCAACCTGCCCGAGACCCTGCTCCTGTTTTCCGAATTGAGGGGAAGGCTGCTGCGCTTCACCGAAGAAAGCGCGGAGCATACCCGCATCGCCAACGACCTCCTGTTCGGGATCGAGAACAGCTACAAGGCCTATCGCGGCGAGGAAAAGGCCCTGGTCGATCCCGCCCTGATCGCGGCCAAGCGCAAGGCGGACGCCGATCTCAAGGCGCGGGCGGCCAAGGATGCGAAACTCTCCGGTCAGATTGGCGATCCCTGGACGGATATCGCCAAGGCGCAGACAAGTCTCAAGGCGCTTTATTACCGCTATGGCTTCCTGGAAGCCCGCGCCGGCTTCGGTTCCGATCTTTTCCGCTATGCCAGGGTGCTGGTGCGGGCGGCGGCGGAACGCGCCAAAGCCAATGGCGAGCGGCTGCCGGAATATACCGACTCCAGGCTGGCCTTGTTGTCCAAGACCTTGCTCGATCCCGAGCCGGTCTATCCCGAGTTGGAGCAGGTGACGCTGGAATTCTGGCTTTCCAAGCTGCGCGAGAATCTCACCGCGGATTCGGAAGGCACGCGGCTGTTTTTGGGAAAAGACTCGCCCGAAACACTATCGGCCAGGCTGGCAAAATCCAATTTGCGCGATCCCAAGCTGCGCAAGGCGCTGTGGGACGGGGGGATGAAGGCGATCCAGGCCTCGCAAGACCCGATGATCCAGTTCGTGCTCAAGACCGACCCCATGAGCCGCGCCGTGCGCAAAAGCTATGAGACCGACGTCACCGGCCCGGTGGACCGCGCCCAACAGAGGATCGCGCAGGCTCGCTTTGCCATCTATGGCACCAGCATCTATCCCGATGCGACCTTCTCGTTGCGCTTGTCATACGGCAAAGTTGCGGGCTGGACCGACAATGGCGTAACCGTGGCTCCCTTCACTTATTACAAGGGGCTGTGGGAGCGCGCGACGGGACAATTTCCCTTCAACCTGACGCCGCGCTGGCGAGAGGCGAAGGACAAGGTCAATCCGGGAACCGTGTTCGATTTTGTCAGCGACAATGACATTATCGGCGGGAACTCCGGTTCCCCCGCCATCAACGCGCGGGGCGAGGTGGTGGGCGCGATCTTTGACGGCAATATCGAGAGCCTGGGCGGCGCTTTCGGCTTCGATCCCAAGGTTAACCGCGCCGTTTCGGTTTCCACCGCCGCCCTCACCGAGGCCTTGCGCAATGTCTATGGCGATTCGGGTTTGGTGGCGGAATTAACACAAAAGCCGCCTTTAAATTCCCGCTAACCGGTGCATGAAAGGCTGGCGCCATGAACCAGCCTTTCGGCCATCGTACCCCGGTAAAAGCCGCCGAGCGGGCGCCTCTTCCTGCCATGGCGAAATTCGCACGGCCGGCGCCCGTGTCGCCGCCGGCAGAACCGGCGGGACCTTCGGTGGAGGACGAAATCCGGGAATGGCAAAAGGTGCGCGGCTGGCGTTTTCCCGTGAAGCTTTTGGCGTTCGTGGCATCGGCTTCGTTCGGCATCGCTTCCCTGGCCTTGCCGGACGGGGTGAACCACTGGCTTCAGTATCCGCTGTTCGCGCTTTCCGCCTTGAGCCTCTATCTGGGCTTTGCCCGGCGCAAAGTGAAAGCCGGTTCGACCGCTCCCTGAAGGCAATCTTTGGGTTTCGCCCCCGCGCGTGTATGAAGCGGAGCCATGGAGTTCCCTGCTGATATCGGCGCCCTGGTGGCCGGCGGCCGCCAGGCGCAGCGCGCCCGCCGCTATGACGAGGCGCTCGACTGTTTCAACAAGGCGCTTGCGCTTGAGCCGTCGCATCTCGAAGCCCTGGCCAATCGCGGCAGTGTGTTGGGCACGCTGGGCCGCTTTGCCGAGGCCTTGGCGGATTATCGGCGGGCGCTCACGCTCTCGCCCAACCATGCCATGCTGCTGTTCAACCAAGGCAACGCGCTTTCGCGCCTGGGCCGGCTGGACGAGGCACTGGAAAGCTATAACCGGGCGATCGCCGCCGACCCCAAGGTGCCGGAGATCTGGAACAATCGCGGCAACATACTGAGAGACTTGAAGCAGCCGGACGAGGCGATCAAGAGCTATGACTGGGCGCTGCTGCTGCGGCCGGAGTATGCGCGGGCGCTTTACAATCGCGGCAATATCCTCTGGGTCGAGAAGCGGCTGATCGAATTCGCCTGGCAGGATTTCGAAAAAGCCTACGCGCTCGAGCCGGAAAGCGACAATCTCAGGGGCGATCTCCTGCATTTGCGCATGCATGTGGGCGACTGGCGCGATTTCGACTCCCTCAAGCGGGAGGTCGACCGGGCCGTGCGCGCGGGCCGGAAAGCGGTAGGGCCTTTTGCCTACCAGGCGATCTCAGGCTCGCCGGCCGACCTGAAAACCTGCTCGGAAATCTATGCCGCCGACCGTCATCCGGCGCGACCGCCTTTGGTCACCCAGGCATGGAAGAACCACAAGAAAATCCGCGTCGGCTATCTTTCGGGCGAGTTCCGCCAGCAGGCGACCTCTTTTCTCACCGCGGGGCTCTACGAGGCGCACGACAAGGACAGATTCGAGATCATCGCTTTTGACAGCGGCTTGAGCGATGGAAGCGGGCTGCGCCTGCGGCTGGAAAAAGCCTTTGACAGATTCGTGGATATTTCCCGCCTCGGCGACGAAGAAGCCGCGCAGGCGATCCTGGCGGAGGAGATCGACATCCTGGTCAATCTCAACGGCTATTTCGGCGAGAACCGCATGAATGTGTTCGCGCGCCGCCCCGCCCCGGTGCAGGTCAATTATCTGGGCTTCCCGGCCACCTTGGGCGCGCCTTATATCGATTACATCCTGGCCGACCGCATCGTGATCCCGCAACATGAGCAGCATTTCTACAGCGAACGGATCGCCTGGCTGCCGGATTGCTACCAGGCCAATGATTCCAAGCGCGCGGAGGCCGGACAAAGCAATCGCGCCGCGCATGGCCTGCCGGAGGATGGTTTTGTTTTTTGCAGCTTCAACCAGACCTATAAGCTCACGCCTCATGTCTTCGCGAGCTGGATGCGAATCCTGCGCCAAGTGCCGGGAAGCGTGCTCTGGCTGTTGGAGGGAAATGCGCACTTTCCCGGGAATATAAGGCGGGAAGCCCAGGCCGCGGGTGTTGCGCCGGAGCGGATCATGTTCGCGCCGATGCAGGATCTGCCGGATCATCTGGCGCGCATGACCCTGGCCGATCTCTTTCTCGATACCGCGCCCTACAACTCCCACACCACCGGCAGCGATGCCTTATGGGCGGGACTGCCGCTTCTTACCTGCCGCGGCACGACCTTTCCGGGCCGTGTCGCCGAAAGCCTGCTCACCGCCATCGGCCTTCCGGAACTGGTTGCCGCAGACATCGCAGCTTATGAAAAGCTGGCGGTGAAATTGGCCACGGAGCCGGACCAGCTGCGCGCGCTGCGCCGGAGACTGGAACAGAACCGGCGGAGCGCATCCCTGTTCGATACCGCCCGCTTCACCCGGCAGGTGGAAAAGGCTTATCAAACCATGTGGGAAATATCCCAGGCCCGGCTCCCGCCCCGCAGCTTTGCCGTTCCGCCGGAACGCTGAATTTCCAAGCGGTTGCAAGATTGCCGCCGTTAAACCGGACGTGTAACCTCGGAGCAAAGGCGTCCTCTGACGCCGCTTCCTGGGGAGGGACTGTCATGAAAAAGATTCTGGCCGCGTTGGCGCCGGCCCTGTTGATCACTGCAGCCACGCTTCCGGCGCATGCCGAACTCACCCGCATTGAGATCAAATCCCAGAAGGATGTGCTGGGTGGGAAGGCCTGGGGCGCGACCGGCGCTTATGAAGAGTTGATCGGCACCGCCTATTTCACCGTCGATCCCAAGCTGCCGGCCAACCGCAACATCCCCAACATCGACAAGGCGCCGCGCAACGCCAAGGGCCTGATCGAATTCTCCTCCGACATCTACATCGACCGGCCCAAGGATGCCTCCAAAGGCAACGGTGTGGCCTTTTTCGAAGCTTCCAATCGCGGCCACCGCTCGCTGGCCACCACCTTCTCCCAGCCCTTCCGCGCCAAACAGCCGCCGGAAGAGGCGCAATATGGCGACGGCACCCTGTTCAAGGAAGGTTTCACGCTTGTCTGGGTCGGCTGGCAGAACAGCGTGGACCGGGAGCCCGGCCTGGTCGGGATCGATCTTCCCATCGCCATGGACAACGGCAAGCCGGTGACCGGCCGCGTGAATACATTCGGCTTTGGCGCGCCCTGGATTATCTTGAAGGACAGTCCCACCTTGCAGCTGGACAAGGACACGTCGCGCTACACGCCGGTGAGCTTGAACGATCCCAATGATGTGCTGCAGGTGGCCAAAGGCGGCTTCGACAAGCCGACCGTGATCCCCCGCGATCAATGGCAATTCGCGCCGGACGCCAAGTCGATCACGCTGAAGGGCGGCTTCAAGGCGGGGATGCGCTATGACCTGATCTATACCGCCAAGAACACGCCGGTGCTGGGCCTGGGCTATACCGCCCAGCGCGACGTGGCCTCCGCCTTCCGTTATGGCAAGGACCAGCCCGTGTCGGCCAAGTACGAATATTTCTACGGCGCGTCGCAGACCGGCCGCTTCCTGCGCGAATATATCTATGACGGCTTCTGCGCCGACGAACAGGGCCGCAAGACTTTCGACGCCATCTGGCCGCAGATCTCCGGTTCGGCAAGGGGCGACTTCATCAATCCCTTCGCGCTGGCGGACGGGCTGGGCGTCTTCACCGGTTCCCTGTTCCCCTTCTCGGACGTGCCGCAGAAAGATCCCACCACCGGAAAGACCGACGGCATGGAAATGCACATGAAGCCGGAGGTGGTGCCCAAGATCATCTATACCAACACCGAAGTGGAGAATACCGGCGGCGGACGTGACGCGGCGCTGCTCTATACCGCGCTGGACGGCAAGACCAACCTCACCCTGCCGGACAATGTGCGGGTTTATATGTGGGCGAGCGCGCAGCATGGGCCGTCGGCCTTCCCGCCCGCGCCACATACGGTGGCGCAGCAGATGGCCAATCCCAACAATTACACCTGGGGCATGCGCTCCATTTTCAAGGGGATGGATGATTGGGTGCGGAAGGGCATTGCCCCGCCGGCCAGCAAATATCCCAGCCTGGCGGACGGCACCCTGGTCAATCATGCCGACCTGAAATTCCCCAAAATCCCCGGCGTGCAATCGCCTTCGATCATTCCCGGCGGCTATCGCGCCGACCGTGGCAACCAGTTCACCGCGCCCAAACTGCCTTTCCTGGTGCCGGCGGTGGATGCCGACGGCAACGACACGGGGGGCTTGCGCTTCCCGGAGATTTCGGTGCCGCTGGCGACTTACACCGGCTGGAATTTCCGCGATCCTTCCACCGGCTCGCCCACCGAAATCATTCCGCTGCAAGGCTCGTTCATTCCCTTCCCCCTGACCAAGGCGGAACGGGAAAAGAGCGGCGATCCCAGGCTTTCGGTGGCCGAACGCTATCCGGGCAAGGAGGCCTATGTCGCCAAGGTGAAGGCGGCGGCGGATCAGCTGGTCAAGGAACGCTATCTCTTGCCCGAGGACGAGGCGCCCCTGATCGCCCATGAAACTTTGGTGTGGGATACGCTGACGGCGCCGAAGACAAATTAGAGCGGTTCCGGGAAAAGTGTGAAGCGTTGCTACGCTGTCGCTAGGCAACTCCGTCCGGAACCGCGACCAAATAAAAAGCTAGGGCATTTTCACGAAGCGTGAAAATGCCCTAGCGCCGATAAAGGCTTTCCTTGCCGCCGAGGATTTGCCTCCAGGCCACGGCGAGATCGTCGGAGAAGTCCATCTGGTTGAAGCGTGCCGCAGTGACGCGGCCCGCTTCAATTTTTGGATTGGGCGCGCCGGCCTCGAACAGGCGGCAGGCCTCGCGCAATTTGGCGGCGAAGCCCGCATGATCGCCGTCCGCGATCCAGTCGCCATTTTCCGGCGACGCATATTCGGCGCCGCCGTGACCGACATAGCCCACCACATGGGCGCACGCCGCCATCGCTTCCAGCGACATGAGGCCCAGGCTTTCGAGCAGCGGCAGGGCGGCATAGACGGCGGAGACGGAGAGCAACTCTGCAATCGCCCGTCGATTCAAGCCCTGCAATTTCACCCAGGGGACATGGGCATATTCCGGCACCAGGGCACGGAAATATTCCTTGAGATAATCCGCTTCCAGCGGCCGCTTGCCCGGCGCATAGGCGATCTGAAGTTTTTTTGGCCGGGGCGCGAAATAATCCGGCAAGGCCGGGCGGATGCGGTGAATGGTTTTTGTCACCCCCATCTCGCGCAAGCGGTCGGCGGCGAAGTCGCTGGAAACCAGGATGTGCTCCAGCGGATAGGCATTGAGCGCCTTGACCGATTCCACGCCATGAAAAGTCATGTAGGGATTCTGGTTGTGCATCACCTTGATGGCGGGAATGGCACGCGCCGCGGCGAAGGAATGATTTTCTCCCAACACCATGATGTCGTCGGGCTGGAAGATTGTGCCCAGCCGCGCCACCGGCACGGGAAATTGCGTGTGGCCATTGTCGGGAGCGCCATAAAAGGCCCTGGCGTCAATGCCCAATTGATTGAGGCCGGCAATGTGATCCAGGGAAACAAAATCCCCGCCCGTCACCGGGGGGAGGGAAAATCCGTAATAAATGATGTTTTTGGCCATGTTCCATGAACCTAGAGCATCTTCGCGCTTCGTTGAATCGCGAAGATGCTCTAGGTCCTTTGTCTTGTCGCAATCCGCGGGACAGGATGGAAATGGCGGCAATTGATCCGCGTTATCAGGCCAAGATAACAGGTCCGGGTAAACCCATGGAGTTGAAATGAAAGCGGGATTTGCGAAATTCCTACGCCCTGCCGGCGCCGTTGGCTTTCTTCTGCTCGCAACGGCGGCAGCCCAGGCCGCGCCGCAGTGCCAGCCGGGCAATGGCGGCATCAAGCTTCCCTCGGGCTTCTGCGCCCTGGTGGCGGCGGACAATCTGGGCTCGGCCCGGCATGCCTGGGTGGCGCCCAATGGCGATCTCTTCGTCGCCCTGCAACGGGGCAGGACCAGCCCGGGCGGAGTGGTGGCGCTGCATGATTCCAAGGGCGACGGCCATTTCGATGTGAAGCAGAATTTCGGCGAGGGCAGCGCCACCGGCATCGGCTATTACAACGGCTATCTCTATGTCGCGCTCACCGACCAGGTGGTGCGCTACAAGCTGCCGGCGGGCGCGCTCAAGCCCAGCGGCGAGAAGGAGGTGGTGGTCGCGGGCTTCGATACCGCGCGCGAACATTCCGACAAAGGCCTGGCGCTGGACGGCAAGGGCTTCCTTTATGTGAATATCGGCAGCCCCTCCAATGCCTGCCAGGCAAAGGACCGCCAGAAAGGCTCGCCCGGCCAAGACCCCTGCCCTATCCTGGAAGAGCATAGCGGCATCTGGAAATTCGACGCGGGCAAACTCAACCAGAAGGTCTCGGACGGCATCAAGCTGGTGACCGGCATGCGGCAGGAGCCGGATGTCGCCTGGGCCTACAACGCGCCCTATACGGTGATGAACAACCGCGACCAGATCGATGTGCTTTATCCCGACAAATTCACGGCGCAAGACAATGCCGAAGGCCCGGCAGAGGGCATGTACCGCGCCGAGCAGGGGCTCAATTTCGGCTGGCCTTATTGCTTTTACGATTACCGGAAGAAACAGCTTTTGCTCAATCCGGAATATGGCGGCGACGGCAAGACGGTGGGACGCTGCAGCCAGTTCTCTCCGCCGATCGCCGCGTTTCCCGCCCATTGGGCGCCGGTGGACGTGACCTTCTATAACGGCACGCAATTTCCCGCCAAATATCGCGGCGGCGCCTTTATCGCCTTCCACGGCTCCTGGAACCGCGCGCCGGAGGAACGGCCGGGCGCGGTGGTGTTCCAGCCCTTTGATTCAAGCGGCAAGCCAAACGGCAATTTCGAAATTTTCGCCGGCGGCTTCACGTCCGGGCCGGTGACCGATCAATCCAAATATACCGCGCGGCCGGACGGCGTGGCGGTGGCGCCGGACGGCTCGCTCTACATTACCGATAGCGTGGAAGGAAAAATCTGGCGGGTGTTCTACCGGCCATGATAAAGGCGGGCGCCATGTTCATTTGCGCGAGCGGTGGATGACTTCTTCAACCGCGCCAACGATGGCGTCGGGGCGGTCGAACATCATCATATGCGAGCTCTTCGCCACCATGCGGTTCTCGCCATGCATGGCGCGGGCGGCGATCTCTTCGTGCAATTTGCGCCAGAAATCCGAAACGATGCCGCGCGCACGTTCCGGCAGATTGGCATAACTGCCGTCGGCGGTCAGCACGATCAACGGCATGTCGCCGTAATAATAGCGTCCGGCGTCGGCTTCATCGGAGGTGGACGTCCACATGGTGTCGGCCTCGGAAAGCTCGGTGCGCCATTGCGCAGGATCGAGCGATCTTTTCAGCGCCACAGGCGTGCGATCGGGCACGCAGGAGGCAAGGCCGGGATCGAGCGAAGGCAGCCTGCCCTTTTCGGCGGCGGCAAGGCATTTGGCCGCCGCGTCGTGAAACGGCTTGGCGCTGCCGGCATTCGGCCCGAACATCGCGGCGAAGCGCTTGTCCTGGTATTCGATGGAAGGATCTGCCAGCACCATGCCCACCACATCGTTGGGACGAAGGTCCGCGAAGATCCGCACATAGAGCGCACCCAGCGAATGGCCCACCAGGATGAAGGGGCCGTTGATGCCGGCTTTGCGCAGCGCCTGGTCCAGGTCGCGGGCCACGGCGCGGCCGTCCCTGGGTAAAGGGCCCATCTCGCTTTGGCCATAGCCGGCGCGGTCATAGGAACAGACTCGCGTGGTGTGTGCCAGCACCGGCTGAACGTGCGTCCAGGCACCGGAATCCGCGGCATAACCGCCCTCCAGGAGAACGGTGGGAGCGCCTTTGCCGGTGCAATCGAGGAAAAGATGGCGGCCATCGGGAAGCGGCACGCGGCCTGGCGTAACGGGTGTGACAGGCGCGGCGCCTCCCAGGCCGAAACCCAGCAGGCCTGCAAGCAGCGCTCTTCCCAGGCGCGACGCGAAACCTGACATGGAGCAACACCCGGACCGCGACGCCTTGCAAAATAGCGCTGGGGGCGGACTCCGGCAAATGCCGCGGGCCCGCCAAAGTCGGATGTTGGACGCCAGCCGTTATTCGTCGGGCTGCAGCACGCGGGCCACGCGCCCCAAGGCGGTTGCCAGGAGCTTCTCCCGCCGGGCCGACTGCTCGGCCCGCTGTTCGGCCGCATCCAGCCGTCCCGCCTGGACGCGTTCTTTATCTTCCACATCCGCCAGGCGGCGGTTGGCCTCTTGCAATTCCTGGCGCAAGGAAGAAAGGCTGTCCTGAAGCGCGGCCAGGCCCTGCAGCACCGCTTGGTCCACCGACAGCATCCGTTCCTGCAATTTGGAGATCTCGCCGCGATTGGCTTCGAGGCCTGACTTCAGTTCGCTCAGCTCCTGATGGGCGGCTTCGCTGGTATCCAGTCTTTTCGCCAGCGTCTCGGTTTCTTTGAGCAGCGCGGCCTGGTTGTGCTTGGCATCCTGGCGCTGGAACGCGACCTGGCCGGCGACAATGGCGAGCGTGTCGATCAGGGATTCAAGCTTGTCAGCGGTCAGGGAAGAGCCCTGCTTGGCTTCGCGCACAATGCCGTCCAGCGCGGCGCACAAGTCGCGCATCGCTTCCTTGAGATCGGCGATTTCGCTGGCGCGCGCCGCTTCCGCTTCTTCAAAGGCGCGCACGTGGTTGGCGGCAGAAGCGGCAAAGGACGGTTCAAGCGGGGTTGGCTTTGCCGGCATGGGTTGATCTTCCACGACCCATTCCATTTCCTCTCCATCCACCTCGGGCAGGCGGAAGGCGGAATCAAGCCGCTGGCGCAGAACCTGGGCATCCTGCTTGACTGGCAGATGCCCCGCACCTCGCGACTCCTCAATGCGTTCGCCGCCGAATTGTCCCATGCTCTCACCTGCGTCTGCGCTTGGCCGGAAGCATGGACCAATGTGATTAATGCGGGATTAGCGAAAGGAATTGTTAACCGTTACGGCTCGTGGGAACACTGCGCTGTCGCGCGGGGCCGCTTGTCATTCAAACGCGTCCGCGAAAGCCGTGGCCACCGCCTCGCCTGCAGGCTCGGCGGGATTGCCCGGGGCCATACGCTGACGCTATGGCCTAAAACCGGGCAATGGTGCCGCCTGCGTGACTCGAACACGCGACCCCCGCATTACGAATGCGATGCTCTACCGGCTGAGCTAAGGCGGCTTTTGGCTCAAACGCGGGCAACCTACGCATCCCCGCCTTTGCCCGCAAGCCGGAACGGCCAAGGGTTTGAAGGAATTTCGCGGTTGCCGCTGTTACCCGTTTGGGCGGCCCCGGTCGTCCGGCCGCTCGGGACCTGCTCATCCGCTGCGCGGACCGCCGCCTCGCCCCCGCGGGTGGGATTTCTCATAAATCGCGAGCAAGGCGCCGGTTTCCAGCGCCGTATAGGTCTGGGTGGTGGAGAGCGAGGCATGGCCCAGGAGTTCCTGCACGCTCCGCAAATCCCCGCCGCCGGACAGGATATGGGTGGCGAAAGAGTGGCGCAGCGCATGAGGCGTGGCGCGTTCGGAAAGGCCGAGTTTGCCACGCAAGCGTTGCATCAGACTTTGCGCCTCGCGCGGACTCATCGGCCGGCCGCGCCGGGAAAGGAAAAGCGGCGAACCCGGTCCGCCGGTGAAAGGGATTTCCCTGGCATAAGTCCCGACCGCCTCCCGCAGCAGCGGCAGCACCGGCACCATCCTTTCCTTGCGGCCCTTACCCAGGATGGTGAGGCTCTCGCCCAGGGGCACGTCGCCGCGTTTGAGCGACAGGGCTTCAGAAATGCGCAAGCCTGCGCCGTAAAGCAGCGTGACCAGCGCCGCATCCCGCGCGCCAAGCCAGGCGATCGTCTGCTCGCCCGCTTCTTCGATCACCCGCGCCGCATCCTCTTCCGTCAGGGGACGCGGCAACCTTCGTTTAAGCCTGGGCGTGCGGATGGCGCGCGGCGCGGCATTTTCGAGAATGCCTTCGCGCGCCAGGTAACGGAAGAAACTCCTGACTGCCGCCAACGCCCGCTGGATGCCGCCGCCGGAAAGTCCCTCGCCCCGCCTGGCCGCGATGAAGGCGCGGATATCGGCAAGCTTGAGCGCGGCAAGCTGTTTTTCGCTGACCGCCTGGCCCAGGTGGCCGCGCTGGAACGCCAGGAAGCGGGAGACGTCGTCGCCATAAGCGCGAAGCGTGTTGGGACTGGCGCGCTTTTCATGCGCCAGCCAGTTGTACCAATCCCTCTGCAGACTGTCGGCCGAGCGCCCCATGCCTCAAGTCTTGATGGTCACGTTGGCCTTCTTGGCATCGGCGATGAAGGCGGCCAGACCCTTGTCGGTCAGAGGATGAGACATCAGCTTCTTGAAAATCTCGCTGGGCATGGTGCCGATATCGGCGCCGGCCAGCGCTGCCTCGCGCACATGGCTGACGGTACGGATGGACGCGGCCAGGATTTCGGTCTTGAAACCATAATTGTCATAGATGGCGCGAATGTCGCGGATCAGGCCCATGCCGTCCTCGCCCACATCGTCCACACGGCCGATGAAAGGCGAGATGAAAGTGGCGCCGGCCTTGGCCGCCAGCATCGCCTGCACCGGCGAAAAACAGAGGGTGACATTGACCTTGTGGCCGTCATTGGCAAGCGCGCGGCAGGCCTTCATGCCATCCCAGGTCGAGGGCACTTTGACGGTGATGTTGGGCGCGATCTTTGCGACCGACCTGCCTTCCTTCAGCATGCCCTCGAGATCGGTGGAAAGCACTTCGGCGCTGACCGAACCGGGGACGATGGCGCATATCTCCTTCAGCGAATCGGCATAATCGCGGCCGGTTTTGGCGGCCAGCGAGGGATTGGTGGTGACGCCATCCACCAATCCGGTGGCGGCCAATTCGCGGATTTCCGCCACATCGGCGGTGTCGAGGAAAATTTTCATCGGGGTCCAAGACCTTTTTGTTGACGGCTGGCTTCACGCTGGCAACGAATGCCATCCCATGAGGAATCTTATCCCATGAAACCGGCTCGAATGAAGCCCGAAACCGTGTTTCTCGCGGCCCAGGAATGCGCGGGCGTCTTGCTGCCTTTGCCGCTGACAGGGCCGTATGATTACAAGCTCCCCCGTGGCGTGAACGCGGTGCGCGGCAGCGTGGTTTCAGCCCCGATCGGAAACCGTGAAACCCTGGCCGCGGTATGGGGAAAAGCGGAAGGAACGGTCGGCGACAACCGGCTCAAAGTGGCGGAGCCGCTGGAAGGCGAGCCTCGCCTGCCGCCGGGCCTGTGCGACTTCATCGATTGGGTGGCGGATTACACCCTCAATCCCCCCGGCACCATTTTGGCCATGGCGCTGCGCTCGCGCGGCGCTTTCGAGCCGGAAACGCTCAGGACCGCCTACATCAAAGGTGAAGCCGTGCCGGCCCGGCTGTCGGAAGCGAGGAAGCGCGCGCTTCAAGTCGCGGAAGACGGGCTGGCGCGAAGCGTGTCGGGATTGGCGGAAGACGCCAATGTTTCGCCCGCCGTGGTGCGGGGTTTGATC
This sequence comes from uncultured Rhizobium sp., assembly GCA_964511505.1. Classification (GTDB taxonomy): domain Bacteria; phylum Pseudomonadota; class Alphaproteobacteria; order Micropepsales; family Micropepsaceae; genus Rhizomicrobium. The sequence goes on along the minus strand of CAZEFQ010000036.1, from coordinate 341 downwards.
GCAACCGGCGCGCTTCAGCCGACCGGGCTGCCGGAATTCGCACCTTTCCGGAACCCGGACCCCGAATTTGCCGTGCCGGACCTGAATCCCGATCAAGCGCGGGCGGCGGCGCATTTGAGAGACGCGGTACGGGCGCGGACATATTCCGCGCACCTCTTGGATGGCGTCACCGGCTCCGGCAAGACCGAAGTGTATTTCGAGGCGGTGGCCGAGGCGCTTCGGCAAGGCAAGCAGGTGCTGATCCTGTTGCCGGAGATCGCGCTGACGGTGCAATTCCTGGAGCGTTTCGCGGCGCGCTTCGGCATCCGCCCCGCCGAATGGCACAGCGATCTTTCCCAGAA
>CAZEFQ010000035.1:0-7627 GCA_964511505.1 uncultured Rhizobium sp. | reverse complement strand
CATTCCTTTTCTGGTGATCGAGAACAAGCGCCCCACAGAGACGCTGAAGAAGGCGACCAGCCAGTTGATTGGGTACCAGGGCGATGACGACATCCCGCAACTGTTTCACCTCGCCCAGATGCTGCTGACGATGAATCGGCAAGAGGCCCGCTACGCAACGGTGGGCACGCCCGCGAAGTTCTGGCAGGGATGGCGCGACGCGGTCGATAAGGACGAGGAGGTTTCCGCCTGTGCGAATCGCCTATTGACCGAGGATGAGCAGGATGCCATCTTCAGTGGCGACTTCGCCGCGGCCCGGCCGTATTTTGACGCGATGGTGTGCGAGGGCGAGCGCGCCGTGACGCTTCAGGACCGGACGATCTACGCCCTCTGCCGCCCGGAGCGACTGCTGGATCTGGTGCGCCGTTTTACCGTCTTCGATGGCGGCGTGCGCAAGATTGCGAGGCATCAGCAGTACTTCGGCATCCTGAGAGCGATCGAACGGTTGAAGCAGCATGACATGGAGGGCCGGCGTAAGGGCGGCGTGATCTGGCACACGCAAGGCTCGGGCAAGTCGCTGACCATGGTGATGCTGGGCAAAGCGCTCGCGATGGATCGCGATATTCCGAACCCTCGCATCATCATCGTGACCGACCGCGACGATCTGGACAAGCAGATCAAGGACACTTTCAAAGCCTGCGAGTTGACTCCGGTGCGCGCAACGAGCGGGTCGCATCTGCTGCAGCTGATCGAAAACAAGACGCCGCTCGTTACCACGATCGTGAACAAATTCGATACGGCGTCGCGCTCCTCACAGCAGCCCGACACGGACGCAAATGTCTTCGTGCTTGTGGATGAGAGCCATCGAACTCAGGCAGGCAAACATGGCGGTCACGGCCTGTTTGCAATGAAAATGCGCCGCCTGTTGCCCATGGCCTGCTACCTGGGCTTCACCGGCACGCCCCTTCTGCGTGGTGAGAGAAAGACGCTCGTCACCTTCGGTGGGCTGATTCACTCCTACAAGATCGACGAGGCCGTCGCGGATGAGGCCGTTGTCCCATTGCTCTACGAAGGGCGGATGGTAGAGCAGCAGATCAGCGGCGGCGCCATTGACGTGTGGTTCGACAAGATCAGCAAAGGCCTCACGGACCAGCAGAGGGCCGACCTGAAACGGAAGTTCTCGCGCATGACGGCTCTGGCCAAGACCACGCAGGCGATCCGCGCGAAGGCTTTTGACATCTCCGAGCACTACAGAATGCATTGGCAGGGCACGCCCTTTAAAGCGCAACTGGTCGCGCCGTCCAAGGCCGCCGCAGTGCGATTTAAGGACGTCCTTGACGAAATCGGCCATGTGACGAGCGAGATCATCATCTCGCCGCCGGACGAGAACGAAGGCAATGAAGAGGTAGATAAGCAGTCGAAAGATCTGGTCCGCAAGTTCTGGGATCAGATGATGAAGCGATACAAGACGGAGGATGAGTACAACCGGCAGATCATCGATGCCTTCAAAGGGTCGGGAGACCCTGAAATCCTGATTGTCGTTTCGAAACTCCTCACCGGGTTCGACGCTCCGCGTAATACCGTGCTCTATGTGTGCAAGCAACTGCGCGAGCACAATCTGCTCCAGGCAATCGCTCGCGTGAACCGCCTGTATGAAGAAGATGGCAAAGAGAAACAGTTTGGCTTCATCCTGGACTACGAAGGCCTGCTCGGTGAACTCGATAGCGCCCTAACGGAGTACAGCGCCTTCCAGGGTTACGACGATGATGATGTCACCGGGACCGTGCATGATGTTCGCGGCGAAATCGGCAAGCTGCGCGGATTGCACGATCAACTGCTCGACCTCTTCAAGTCCATCAAGAACAAGAAGGACATGGAGCAGTACGAGCAGTTCCTCGCGGACGAGCCGACGCGGCAGGATTTCTATGCGCGCCTCCGCGCGTTCAGCCGTTGCCTGCATATCTCGCTCTCTTCGGACAAACTTCTCGATGTGTATACCGATGCCCAAGTTGACCGCATGAAGCGGGACTGGAAGCAATTCTCCGAGTTGAAGCGCTCGGTGCAGCTTCGGTACCAGGAGACGGTCGACCTGAAAGAGTTTGAGCCGAAAATCCAGCAGCTCCTGGATGATCACGTCGTTGCCATGCCCGCGCAAGTGGTTGTCGAGCCGGTGAACATCAACGACCCGGATGCGCTTGAGGCTGTCGTTAAAGAGGCGGGCGTTTCCGTGGCATCAAAGGCGGATCGTATTGCCAGCGCAACGCGGAAGGTAATTCACGAAAAGATGGAGGCCGATCCGAGCTTCTATAAGCGCTTCTCGGAACTGCTTGAGGAAACCATTCGCGATTACCGGGCAAAGCGTATTTCGGAAAAGGACTATTTGAAGAAGGTCATCGATGTTGCCGCGAAGGTGGCGCGGAAAGATCGTGGCCAGGATGTCCCTGAGCGCATCAAGGGGGACGAGGACGGCCAGGCATTCTACGGCCTCTTGAACGGCGTTCTCGTCGATTCCTCTGGGACGCCTGTCGACAAGGCCGAGATCGCGGATATCGCATTGGCCATTATCGAGATCATCAAGGAGCACCACATCGTGGACGTGTGGCGCAACGATGTTGCCCAGAACAAGATGCGCAACGCGGTGGACGACTATTTCTTCGATGTGTTGCGCGATCAGAAGCAGATCGACGTGCCCGTTGAGAAACTTGACGATCTCGACGAACAGATCATGAGCCTGGCGCGCGCGAGGTTCCCCGGATGAAGTCTGGGGAGCACAGCGTCGATTATGGGAAGCACTCCATCCGCTACACCGTAGTCAGGAGGACACGGAAGACGCTGGAGATCGCCGTCGAGCCCGATTCGACTGTGTCCGTTGCCGCGCCCATCTCCGCGAGCCCTGAGAGTATTGCAGCCAAAGTTCGCAAACGGGCCGCCTGGATCCTGGCGCAGCAACGGTACTTCGACCAGTTCAATCCGCGCACTCCGGCGAGAAGGTACGTCTCTGGGGAAACTCATCTATATCTAGGGCGCCAGTACAGGCTCAGGGTGGTGAAAGGTGAGTCCAATTCCGTAAAGCTGATGCGCGGGACGATTCAAATCCAGAGCTCCCATCCGGAAAGTAGCGAACAGACGAAAGCTTTGCTGGAAACCTGGTATAGGGCGAAGGCGCGGGCGAAGTTCCTGGAGCGGAGTGAGGTATGCATGGAGAGATTCTCCCGGCCCGCGGCCGTCACCCCAAGGGGACTGACAATCCGCGTCATGCCGAAGCGATGGGGATCGATGTCGCGAGGGGGCCGTCTCTCGCTGAATTTGCGTCTGATTCAAGCGCCCGTCGATGCGATCGACTATGTCATTACACACGAGCTGTGTCACCGGATTGAGCCTAGTCACAGCCCGAAGTATTTTCGTATTCTCAAGCGCGCTATGAGCGACTGGGAACGACGAAAGGAGAGGCTTGAGCAAATTCTTGCTTGAGTCTCGGGCCAGGTCACAAGCGGCGTCGGTTCCCACTGGGACCGAGGATGGCACCGCTACGCCACGAGCATCGGAGTACTAACGACACTTCTATGAGCCTGAATGTCCGATTCATCTATGAGACCCCGCGGCGGGAGATCGCGACGCTGCTAAGCGGAGCTTACGGCGGCTGCAGCAACGCTGCGCTCGTTGCCGGCTTCATGACCGTGGAGGGAATCGAAGCCATTCGCTCGCCGATTAGGAGTAATCCGCAGAAACTGACCACCCTGGTCATCGGAGCCGGTACGTGGCGCGCCTTCGATGCGTTCGACCAGTTGCTCGCTCTCGGCGTTCCTCCGGACCGGCTTCGCGTTCATCTCGGTCATAGCCGGCAGACGGGAGCGAAGGCGAAACACCCGTTCTATCGCTACCACCCGATGCTCCATAGCAAGGTGTACTTGTTTGACCGGCCCGGCGGAGCAGCCGCCGCGTTTGTCGGATCGCACAATTTGACAGGGTTCTCGCTCGGTGGCCTGAACGGCGAGGCCGGCGTGCTCATGGAAGGGCCTGGCGACGCGGCCCCGTTTGCGGATATTCGGCAGCACATCAATTCCGCGGTGTCGGAGTCCGTCCAGTATGATCCTGCGCAGCGCGATGCGTACGCCTGGTGGGCAGGGCAATTCATGGAGGGAATGGCCGACAAGTTCGATGACTATCCGCGCGATGGCGAGAGCAAGAAGACCATCGTCATCCTCGCCGAGGACGGAGGCCAGGGCTTGCCCAACGCGGGTGACGTCCTCTATTTCGAGCTCCCGGCCGCGATAGGGAAGGTGCAGTCCCTTTCTGCCGAGGTCCACCTCTACGTCTTTGATACTTTGCCGGCGTCGCCGTTCCAGGCGCTCAGCACGCTAGCCCAGGCGAAGACATCCATTTGGTGCAAAACCATTGGTGTCGAGGATGATCGCGGCGGACGGGAATTGGAGGCATCCTGGCACATCGACGGTGTCAGGCCCGTCCTGCGCCGGGCACCTCGACCGTTCCGGCCTCGCCCCGCGAGCGACATGCAACAAGTACGCGTGAAGGCATACCGGGATGTCCGTGGCGACTTTGAGTACCTCTTCGAGAGAGCCAGGCCTGCATTCGAGCCAGTTTTCGACCGGGCACAAGAGGTCAAGGCCGAGGGCGAGTTCGCACACCGTTTGGAGGCGCTGGAGCTGGTCCCGCCCGAACACCTCCCTTGGTATCGGGTCACAGGCCTGCGCCGAAGGGAAGAACCGGACGAGAAGGAAAGCTATCGGGCCGCATTGAAGCGGCTCTCGCCCGAAGCCGGCGCATTCATCCTCATGTCGATGCGGCGGCGATCGAGAGAGTAATGGTGCTTGCTGCCAAGCGCGCGCCTTAGCGCCCAGTGACTGGCGTTGTTCCCTGTTGCGACCAGAGCCTGCGTTGATCCGACCACGCCGAGACGCCAGCAATCCTGCGGATGTCGTGCTCCTTGATGCCGCTCCCTTCAGTGCTGCCTTCCAAGAAAAGGAGCTCCTCCTGGATATCCGGCGCCAGCAATGTCAGGTTCATGATCTGCGACGCCCGCGCCCGCGTAATGTACCCGAGCCGGGCGATATCGACGTAGTCCTGGATCTCGCCGCGGTCGATCATCTCCTGGAGCTTGATGGCCAGCGCCATCAGCCGCGTCACGTGCGGGATGCGCGGGCCCGGTTTCGGCGGTTCAGCCGGACCGAGTCGCTCCTCCATGCTGCGCGCGCGCCGGGTGTGGCTCACCGGGATCGTCATCTCCACCTCAAAGCCGGCGTGGCCTTTGTCTACTCGTTCTTTCCTTGGCATAGCTCCTTCGCTCCCGCACTTCGGAAACTGATCGTCACCTTGCCGGTGACCCCGTCATACACGACCTTCGACACCAGCAGCTTCACCATCTGCTCCTGCTCCCGGACCGTCAGGGTGGCCCAGACGTCCTCGAACTCGCGGATGGTCCGCCGCAGGTGGTCCACGTCGAGAGGCTCTTGCTCGAGGTGCGCCAACTCCCGCGAGATCTCGTCGAGGCGGCGCTCGGTTGCCCGGATTGCCTCTTCCTGGCTGCGCATCCGCTCGAACCGGAGCCCGGTGTCGCTCCCGGCTTCGCCGGCGAGCTTCGCCAGATCCTGGTTCAACTGCCGGAGGTTCCGCTTCGCCGAGGTCCGTTCCGCCACCAGTTCGTGAGTCCGCCCTTCCAACTGCGTCATCGCTTCGGCAAGCACCGCCTCGGCCAGATCACGATCAGTAGCCATCCGGCGGATGCTGGTCAGCACCGCGCCCTCGATTGCTTCTGCGCCGACGGATTTGGTCTGGCAGTTCTTCCAGCCCTTCTGCTGGGCCTTGTAACAGACGTAGTAGCGGTACCGGCGTGGTCCCTTGTGCGTGTAGGTGTGCATCATCGCCGTGCCACAGTGCTTGCAAAACAACACGCCGCGGAGCAGGGCGCCGTACCTGTTTTTGACGACGGCGCCGTTCGTGCGACCGTTCTCGCGCAACCCCTCCTGTACGCGGTCCCAGACTTTCTGCTCGACAATTCGCTCGTGCTCGCCAGGGTAGAGGACGCCCTTGTGGTCCACCATCCCGTTGTAGAGGGCGTTGGTCAGGATCCCGTAGAGGCCGCTCTTGCTGATTGGCTTGCCGCCACGCGTGACGCCAGCCTCGGTCGTCCACTGCTTCGACCGCCAGTCGCGGCGGCCGACCTCCTCCCAAACGGCGTTGAGGGTGCCCAACTTCAAATAGAGGTCGTACATGGCCCGGACGTGCTGGGCCTCGTCGGCGTTGACCACGATCCGGCCGCCCTTCGGGTCGATATCGTATCCGAGGACCGGGTGGCCCCCGATCCATTTGCCCTTCTTGCGCGCGGCCGACAGTTTGTCGCGGGTGCGTTCGGAGATGATCTCCCGTTCAAACTGGGCGAACGACAGGAGGATGTTCAGCGTGAGGCGGCCCAGGGAGTTGGTCGTGTTGAACTGCTGCGTGACCGACACGAAACTCACGCCCCGCTTGTCGAACAACTCCATCAGCTTCGCGAAGTCGAGCAGGGACCGGCTGAGGCGATCAACTTTGTAGACCACCACGCAATCGATGGCGCGCCGGTTGATATCGTCGATCAGGCGTTGGAGCGCGGGCCGGTCCATGTTGCCGCCGGTGTAGCCGCCGTCGTCATATAGGTCCGGCAGCGGCTCCCATCCTTCATGCTTTTGGCTGCGGATGAACGCCTCGGCTGCTTCGCGCTGCGCGTCGAGTGAGTTGAACTCCTGCTGGAGGCCTTCCTCGGTCGACTTGCGCGTATAGATCGCGCACCGCACCGTCGAGGGCTTGGCCAGTTCGACGGGGACCGTGGTGCTGGCCAAGCCCCGGTTGACGGAGCTATTCCTGGGCATGATTCACCTCGCCAGGGGCGGGCAGCCCAAAGAACGCAAAACCGTTCCAGCGTCCGCCGGTCGCCTGGTTCACGGCGGTGGTCAGCGTTTTGTACACGCGGCCCTCGAACTCGAACCCATCGACGCGGACCTTGACTGCAATTCGCTGGCCCCGGTAGTTCCGTTCGAGCCAGGCGCCAGGAGGCGGCAAGCGGGAATCGTGTGGCTTCGGAAGCCTCGCCGTCACCTTCAGGAAGGCATCTGGATCGACTACCTTCTTGTTGGGAGCGCGAACCCGGATGTCCGCATCGTTGGCGATCTCAAGGGCGCGGCCGCGCGCGCGTTCGGAAAGTCCTCCTTCGGCCAGCGCCTGGATGCGCCAGGCGATCCTCCGGAAAAGGAACTGCCGGTTGTTCGATCGTGTTTCCTCGCCAAACACCTCGATGTACTTCTGCTTCAGCTGGCCAACGGTCATCCGGCTGAGTTCGGCGATCTGCAGCTCAATCGTTTCTTCCACGTGGTTCTCCCTTCTTGGAGGCGTCAACCTCGTGTACATGAGGGCTCGACTTCTCGGGAGTATCAAGTGGAGATCTGCCGCGCCCCGGATAGCGCAACCGGAGGTAGCCGGCGGCGAGAATGCGCGCGATGGTTTGGAGATCCTCGGATGGGATCGGCAAGACGGTTCACCTCGCTGTGGATTGGGACCACGGCGAGAGTCCGCTATGCGGTCGTCTCGCGGTCTGTCTGGTCTCGGGGGACGGCGCGTGAAGCGCTGTTGACCTCCGATATAAACATACGCGAGAACC
>CAZEFQ010000034.1:0-9009 GCA_964511505.1 uncultured Rhizobium sp. | reverse complement strand
GGCGCATGTCGCCTGTTTTTCCGGTTACCGGGACGCGTCCGCGTTTCGCGCCGCGCTGACGCAGACGCTGGCAACGGTGCAAGGTCACTATGCCCGCCTGTTCGAGCGCGAAGACGAACTGACCGACAGCCACGGCAATCTGGTCTTCACCGGCGTGGAAGAAGATCCCGAAACCCTCAAGACCCTCACCGCCATGGGCTTCCGGGATGCGGCGCATGTTTCAGGCGCCATTCGCGGCTGGCATCATGGCCGCATCCGCGCCATGCGCTCGGCCCGGGCGCGCGAGCTCCTCACCAAGCTGATGCCGGCGATCCTGAAGGCGCTGGCCGCGACCCCCAGTCCCGATGCCGCCTTTGCCCAGTTCGACCGTTTTCTTTCCGGGCTTCCTTCGGGCGTGCAATTGTTTTCCCTGTTCCAGGCGCGGCCGGAATTTTTGGGCCTGCTGGCACGCAGCCTGGGTTCGGCGCCAAGGCTTTCTCTTCATCTGGCGCGCAATCCTTCCACACTCGATGCGCTCCTGGACGCGGATTTCCTCAAAACCCTGCCCAGCCGCGCCACGCTGGATGCCAGCCTGGCGCGCCAACTCGGCGGCGGATACGAGGAGATGCTGGATGGCGCGCGCCGTTTCGCGCGGGAGGAAATCTTCCGGGTCGGCGTGCAGATCGTGGATGGCGACATGCGCGCCGACGAAGCCGGTCCGGCGCTCGCCAATATCGCCGAGGCGGTGATCGCCGCGCTGTTGCCGCGGGTGGAAGCCGAGCTTGCCGCCGGCGCCGGCCGGGTGCGGGACGCGGGCTTCACGGTGATCGCGATGGGAAAGCTGGGCGGACGGGAAATGACCGCCAGTTCCGATCTCGATCTGGTCTTTGTCTATGACATGCCCCCTGGCGTGGAGAATTCCGATGGCGCAAAACCGCTGCCCGCTTCGCTCTATTTCGCGCGGCTGGCCCAGCGCCTGATCGCGGCGCTCACAACGCCCACCGCCGCCGGCACGCTCTATGACGTGGACATGCGGCTGCGCCCCACCGGCAATAAGGGACCGGCGGCGGTCAGCCTGAAATCCTTTGTCGACTATCACGCCAGTGAGAGCTGGACCTGGGAATTGATGGCGTTGACCCGTGCCCGCGTCGTCGCGGGACCGGATGCTCTGGGCCGCCGCGTCCAGGATGCCATCCGCCGCCGGCTCACCGCCGCGCCCTCGCGGCCCGAGATTCTCGCCGATGTGCGGGAGATGCGGGAGAAGGTGGCGGCGCAATATCCCGGCCGCTCGATCTGGGACCTTAAATATGCGCCGGGCGGCTTGATGGATATCGAGTTCATCGCCCAGACTCTGCAATTGCTTCACGCCCATGCGCGGCCGGACATTCTTGACACCAACACCATCCGGGCGCTGACCAAGATCGCAGAGGCCGGATTTCTCGGCTCCGCTGATGCCACGCTGCTGCTGGAAGCGGCCGACCTTCACCAGGCCTTGACCCAGACTTTGCGCATCGCCCTCGATGAGCCGCTTAATCCCGACGAGGCAACGCCGGCACTGAAAAGCCTGTTGGCGCGAGCCGGCGGCGCGGCCGATTTCGCGGAACTGGAAACGCGTCTGGGCCGCTTGCAGGAGGCGGTCCGCGCCGTCTTTCTGCGGCTGACCGGAAGTGCCTGATCGGGCTTTGAAATATCCGTCTTGCAGTCGGCAAGGGCATGGGCGATAACCCACCCCCACGACTTGGAGCGCGGGCGTAGCTCAGGGGTAGAGCATAACCTTGCCAAGGTTAGGGTCGGGCGTTCGATTCGCCTCGCCCGCTCCATTTTTACCATATGGAACAAACGCTTATACAATTATCCCAACTGGCTAACTGTGGCTTTTTGGATAGGTAAGCAAGAGGTAAGCGCAAGGCGGAATTCGGGATCATTTGCCGCTCCGCCCTCTGACGCTTGAAGCACTACCGCTTGATAAATGGTGTAATCGAGCTTCCTCGGATTCCAGGGCGGAATGGCAGGTCCACTGATGGACACCGGGATTCGACGAAATCCGGTAATCTGGCCGCGCAGCTTCACAATGCAATCCATGAATGGGTTCCGTTGTAGGCGGACTCTTCGCGTCTTGTTATGCCTGTGCCGGCTTTATGTCCCAAAATTTGGTAGACGCCGTTGCGGCGATAACCCGCGTTCGTCCCAGACAGCGCCGAAACATTTCCGCCCCGTCGCTGTCTTCTGATACGTGGCCCCACAGCCTTACCAATGGCATTGAGACAGACGAGAACCTTGCTGGTAACAACAATGCTTGCGTGCCAGTTCCCTGCCATGCGAGCCTTCGCCCCACCAATCGGGGGGCGTCTTGCTGCACGAGGCGCTGGCATTACATCAGCAAAACAGGCTGGACGAAGCCGAAGGGCTTTACCGGCAATTGCTGGTTGCCCAACCGGGAAATTCCGAAGCCTGGTACCGCCTGGCTTTCCTTTATTATCAGCAGCAGCGCGGCAGCGATGCCCTGGCGGCGGTGGACAAAGCGCTGGAGATCGATCCCGCGATGGCGGACGCCCATATGCTCAAGGGTGTGCTGTTGCAGGCCGCGGCCCGGCGCGAGGAAGCGCGCAATGCGTTCGAAACCGCCGCCTCGTTGAGCCCCGCTGAGCCGCAAAGCTGGTACAATTTGGGCCTGATCTGCAGGGACCTGGGAGACTTCCCGGCGGCGATAACCGCTTTTGACCGGGTCCTGGCGCTGAATCCCAGCATGGTCGAGGCCTGGAACGGCCGCGGTGCCGCGCAGCAGAGGCTGAGACGCTTCGCCGACAGCCTCGAGAGCTATGACCGGGCCCTGGCGCTCAAGCCCGATTCTGCCCTGGCCTGGAGCAACCGCGCCGGCGCGCTATGGGGCCTGAAGCGTTTGGCGGACGCGCTTGCGGCCTATGACAAAGCGCTGGAGCTCCAGCCGGGCCATGCGCAGGCCTGGATTTTCCGCGCTGGCGTCCTTGACGCAATGCAGCGCCAGAAAGAAGCGCTGGATTCCCTGGACCGCGCCCTGGCGCTTGCTCCGGACAACCAGGCCGCTCTCTATGCGCGTGCCACCATCCTTTGCGAATCCGGCCGGATCGCGGAAGGATTTGCGCTTTACCTGGAGATTGCAGGGCGGGTTTGGGGCGCGAAGGATTTTTCTGCCCCCACCGACCCGCCCCACAAGCAACGTCACGACCGGGAGCAGCGCGATTATCTCGCGGGCCAGGGCGTTGTCTCCGCCCAATATCATCTGGCACAGGGCAGCCGCGCCGCGGGTCGCGCCGTCAACCCTTCTCCCGGCGCTGAAGAGCAATGGCGGCAGAGCAACCCCAAACTGGTGGTGATTGACGACTTCCTGACGTCCGAGGCTTTGGGGCAGCTCCAGCGCTATTGCTGGGGCTCAACCGTCTGGCAGGAAGTCCACGCCGAAGGCTATCTGGGCGCGACGCCCGATCACGGTTTTTGCTCGCCGCTCCTGGCGCAGATCGCCGAGGAGTTGCAGCAACGCTTTCCCAAAATCTTTGCCGGCCATGGCCTGCGCCGGATCTGGGCTTTCAAATATGACAGTAGCCTCGGCGGCATCAATATTCATGCCGATCAGGCGGCGGTGAATGTCAATTTCTGGATCACGCCGGACGATGCCAATCTCGATCCCGCCCATGGCGGCATGGAGATATGGGACGCCGCGGCGCCGCTCGACTGGGATGTCAGACAGTATAACGGCGATGAAGCGGCGGCGCGCCGGTTCCTGGCGGATGCGCAGGCCAAGTCACAAATCGTGCCTTATCGCGCCAACCGGGTTGTGATTTTCGATTCCGACTTATTTCACAAGACCGACGTAATCGCCTTCAGGCCCGGCTACCGGAATCGCCGCATCAACATCACGCTGCTGTTCGGCCGCCGTATCGCCGACGGCGGTTGAGTGAAGGGAATCTCCCATGTTCGAGTTTCTCCGCCAGCTTAAGCCGGTCCATCCTTAACCACGGAAACTCTTGCCCTTCATCGTCAGTGTGAAGTCGTCTCAGCCAGTCAACGGTCTGTAACCATTCCCGCCGTGGGGCCGGATGGGCCGAGACCCAAGCGATGAAGTGTTCCTCGTCCTCCTGGCAAGACCGGATCGTTAGGCGGTTTCGCGGCGCGGTCCCGGCCACAACCAGCCGGCGATGAGGACCCCCGCCGCCATTCCCACGGCCTGGGCCGCGATGAAGGCCAAGACCCCGCCGGGCGCTATTCCGGCAAAGGTGTTGGACACGGAACGCGCCACGGTCACCGCGGGATTGGCGAAGGAGGTCGAGGCGGTAAACCAATAGGCGGCGGTGATGTAAAGTCCCACCGCATAGGGAACGGCAGCGGGCGTCCGCCACAAACAACCCAGGATCGTCAAGATCAGGCCGAAGGTGGCGATGGCCTCGGCGAGCCAAAGGCCCGGCCCCGCGCGGACATGCGCCGACAATTGCCAGACCGGCAATCCAAACATCAAGTGGGCGGCCCATACGCCCACCATCGCGCCGGCCAGTTGACAGGCGATATAGATGGCCGCCAGCGGCCAAAGCAATTCGCGCCGCAAGGCAAAAGCGATGGAGACCGCCGGATTGAAATGCGCCCCTGAAACCGGCCCGAATATCAGGATCAGCACAACCAGGATGGCGCCGGTCGGGAGCGTGTTGCAGAGAAGCGCAAGCGCCTCATTGCCGCCCGCCAGGCGTTCGGCCATGATGCCCGAACCCACCACCGTGGCGAGCAGAAAGCCGGTGCCCAGCAGCTCCGCCAGCGCGCTTCTGAGCGTGTTCACGGCGTCTGCGCCATGAAGTCTTCGATGTGCGCCTTCAGCAAGGCATAGGCTTCCTGAAAGGCCTTGGGAACATCGCCTGCGGCGGGAGGATCGGGAATATCCCAATGGGTCTTTGCCGGCTTGCCCGGAATGATGGGGCACACCTCGCCCGCGGCGTTGTTGCAGACGGTGATGATGTGATCGAATTGCGGTGCCCCGGGCGCGGAAAATTCGTCCCAGGATTTTGAGCGAAGGCCGGAGACATCGTAGCCCTGGCGCTTGAGAAGGCTGAGGGCTTCAGGGTGGATCTCACCCTTGGGATGGCTGCCGGCGCTGAATGCGGTAAAGCGGCCATAGCCCAGACGGTTCAAGATTGCCTCCGCCATGATCGAACGGGCGGAATTGCCCGTGCACAAAAACAGAATGTTCATCGCATGCCTCCGGAAAACCGGTATCTGGGTCATTTTCATGACAGTTTTGTGAAAGCCCGATTTGGGGGGTAAAAACCGGGCGCGCCCGCTTTCTGAGCGCGATCTGCTTGCTCCCCGACTCAAGCGAAAGCCGCGCCATGCAAAGGCGCCGAACGGGCCGGCGCCTGAGACGGGCCTCCTTGCACTTGGCAAAGTGGAACGGCGTCGCCACGGTCAATTGATCGGCATCAAGCTGCGCTCCCCGGCATGCATGGCAACATCCAGCCGAGGGAGTTTAGTAATGGCGCGTTGGGTTTTCGCGGTCTTGGCCGTGGTTCTTGCCGTTGCGGCCGGTTTCGTCCTCTTGGCCTTTCAAAGAGAGCTGGCGCGGGCGCGCGCTGCGGCACATCAGGGCAGCATGATCGCGGACACGGAAGCCGGTCCGGTCGAATATGCGGAAAGCGGGCAGGGCTATCCGGTCCTGTCGATTCACGGGGCAGGCGGCGGATTCGATCAGGGTCTCACGCTCGCACATGATCTTATTGGTGAAGGCTTTCACATCATCGCGCCGTCCCGTTTCGGCTATCTTCGCACGCCAATTGCCAAGGACGGTTCTCCTCCGGCCCAAGCCGACGTCCATGATGCGCTCCTTGCCGAACTGAACATCACGCGGGCGGTCATTGTCGGTGTGTCGGCGGGCGCGCGCTCCGCGGTCGAGCTTGCGATCCGCCACCCTGCGCGGGTTGCCGCCCTGGTTCTCATTGTGCCAGGCACCTATTCGCCGACGAGCCCGGTATCGATCACAGCCGGCCGCGGCAATGAATTCGCTTTCTGGGCGGTGAACAACGGCGGAGACTTTGCCTGGTGGGCGGCGGAAAAGATCAGGCCGTCAATCCTGATCCGTTTCGTCGGAGTCCGGCCTGAGTTGATCGCAACCGCATCCGCTGCGAGCCGGGAGCGGGTGATGGGCATAGTCAAGAGCATGGAACCTCTGTCGGCCCGCTTCCCCGGCATAAATCTCGACAGCCAGGCCGATCTGCACGCGTTGCCGCTTCAAAGCATAAAGGTGCCGACCCTGGTCGTCAGTGCACGCGACGACTTGTTCAATACACTGCCTGCGGCGCGTTATCTTGCTGGCAGAATTCCGGGCGCCAAGCTCATTGTCTATGAAGAAGGCGGTCACCTGTTGGTGGGACATGAGCAGCAGGTAAAGACGGAAGTCGGCAAGTTCATTGCCGCGACGATCGCAAACTCCAGCTCCTGACCCCGATGAGTCTTCAATCCGCCAGCGGATTCGGCCGAAGCTGGAAATGCACCACCTTGCTGGTCTCGCCCTTGCCGCCTTCGATATGGGCGGCCGAGCGTGTCGAATAGGTGGACCACAGGCCGCGGCCTTTCCAGCCCGCCGCCGCGTTGTCGATCCGCCCGTCCAGCCCCTTGGCATAGAAGCCCATCGGATAAGGCACGCGCAGCACCACCCATTTGCCATCGACATAGGCGTCCAGCGCGTCGGATTGATTCGCGGTGGCGATGGGCACATTGGCGCCCAGGCCCAGGGTGTTGTGCTGATCGACCCAGGTGTAATAGGAGGCTTCGGCGCCCGCGCCCGGCGCGCCCTTCACGCTTTCAAACTCCGGGCCGGGCAATTGATGCAGCGCCCAGCCTTCCGGGCACTGCTTGCCGGTGGCATTGGGGCCGTTGGGCGGCCCCTTGCATTTGCGGCGGTCGAAACTGGCGAGATGGCCGCTGGCCAGCGATTCCCACACCACGCCGTCGCTGCTGATATCCATGCCGCGAGGCGAGAAGCCCCAGCCGGATGGCGCCACATGTTCGTCTTTCCATGGCACTTCATAGTATTCTGAGAGCCCGCTCTTGGGATCGAAGCGCACCGCGCCGCCGGGAAAGCCCAGCACCGAGCCCCACACCGTTCCATCCGCCGGATTGGGCGAGGCGCCGTAGGTGCCGGTCTGCATGCGCCTGTCTTTTGCAGGATCGGGCTTGGCATCGGGCTCGACCCAATCGTCGCGCTTGCCGTTGCCATTGGTGTCCAGGATGAAAGGCGACCAATGCTGCGCCTTGGCGGCGTCATGGCTCTTGTCGAATGCTTTCATGTCCAGCCAGCCGATCACGCCTGACGGCCCGCCGGAGCTGAACCACAACCGGTCTTCCTTGTCGAACTGCAGATGATGGGTGGGGAAGCAGAGGTCTATGGGTGTGATGACTTTGGTCTTGGGATCATAAAGCTCCGCCTGGCGGCCGGAATTCTGCAGGGGATAAGCTTGCGCGGACGCTTGCGTCGAGCCCTTGCGGCAGAAATCCGGATCGGCGCTGGCCCGGATGCGCGCGGTGTACCAGAGCCGGCCCGTGCCATCGAACATGGGATTATGCACGGTGGTGTGGCTGTTCCAGATTGCCGTGTCTCCCCAATAGGGGGAAGGCGCATAGATGGTATTGGCGGCGGAGGTCGGCGTGTCGGCGTCGCGCCATTTGGTCTTCACAAAGCCGGTGGTGTTGCGGACGGGATCGAGCCAGGGCAGCTCGTCCGAGCTTTCCTCCGGCGAGCCATAGATCAGCCCATTGGCATTGACGGAGGGATTGCGCTTGTCAGTGGCGATCTCGTCATGGAGATAAGATGTGGGGGTCGCCCAATCCCAAACGGTCAGGACCACGTTGCGCTCCACCCCCTGCGGCCGTTCGGGATGGGACTTGGGCAGCGCGCCCTTGGCGATGCTGTCGGTCCACTCCCCGAACAGCTTCAGCGCGCGCGGCGTGTCGAGCTGGCCGATGGCGGAAATCATGTTGCCGCCGGCCTGTCCTGACTGGATGCGGCGCTCCCAGGTTTCGGCGGAGGATTTGAAGTTGCCCAGTTCGGCGGGGAAGGTGCGCGTCGCCTTGTCGCCGATCTGATGACAGGTGATGCAGCCATCGGTCTTGATCGCGCGCAGCCATTGGCCCTGGTCGGCCAGGCCTTTCGGCATCCCGTTGCCGGTATCCTCCGCGCCGGTGCCGGGGAAGAGTTTCTTGTCCGGAATCTGCAGCATCGAATACCAATAGATCGCGGGATAATATTGCGCGGCGGCGGCTTCGTCGGGCGCGGTCACGGCATGCAGCGAAAGCGTGCGGCCCGGCGCGGCGCCGCTCTTGGGTGAGTCCACCAGGCCATAGCCGCGCACCCAGACGCTGTAGCGCGCCTTGGGAAGATCAGGGACCAGGAAGCGGCCCTGATCGTCGGTGACCACAATCTTGGCATATCTGGTCGGAAGGTCGCGGGTTTCCGCGATCACCCACACCCCGGCCTCGGGGCCCTTGTCGCCCACGACCGTGCCGCCGATATCGGCGGCGCCGACCTTCAAGGTCGCGGGGGTCTGTGCATGAAGAGGAATGGTTGCCGAGGGAATTGCGAAAAGCGCCGTTATGGCCACTGACCGCAAGCTTTGCCCTTTGGTCATCATCGCGACCTCCTGCCGGGGTAAGCCACTTTACTCGCTTTCCACCTTCCCGCAAAAGAAGGCAGAGGGTGGAATTCAAATGGCCAACAATTCCGGGGAGATCGCGGCGCGGCTGGACCGGCTGGTGTTTTCGTCAAGCCTCAAAAGGCTGGTGGCGCTGATTTCCTTGGGAGGCGCCTTTGAATTCTATGACCTGTTCATGACCGCCTATATCGCGCCGGGCCTGGTGGGATCGCATCTGTTCCGCCTGGGGCAAGGCGGGTTCTTCGCTGCCGACAGCATCGGGTTTTTCGTCTTCTGCACTTTTGCGGGGATGTGGGCGGGCGCGATGGGGTTCGGTTTTGTCGCGGACCGGCTGGGCCGGCGCACCATCTTCACGGTTTCCCTGGTC
>CAZEFQ010000033.1:0-9193 GCA_964511505.1 uncultured Rhizobium sp. | reverse complement strand
TGAGGCGCAATCATGAATCGGGCGCATTCGCGCCCGAGGGCCCTGCGACCGTGAAGTAATAGTCGCAGCCGGCTAGTCGGCTGCGACGGCGCCGCCGCCGGAGCGCGCTTTGCGGCAGAGCCAGACCATCCCGATCAGCGCCAGGCAGATCCAGCCCGAAGCCCAGAAGATGTCGTCTGCCGCCAGCAGATAGGCCTGCCCCACCATGGTGCGGGTGATGGAAGCCTGCGCCGCCAAATCCGGCAGGCCCAGGCGATGCAGATTGGCGATTGCTCCGCGCAGGTAAGGGCTGAAGATGGTCGCCTGGTCGGCCAACCGGCTCTGGTGCAGCGCCTCGCGCCGGTCCCACAAAGTGGTGACGACAGACGCCGCAAAGCCGCCGGCGGTGATGCGGGCGAAATTGGAAACCCCCGAGGCGGACGGAATGCGCTGAGGCGGAATCCCGTCCAGGAGAATGGTGATCATGGCGAGGAAGAACGTCGCCATGGCGATGCCCTGCACCAGAAGCGGCAGCACGAAATTGAAGAAGGCGGCATCGGCGGTGAATTGCGCCCGCAAGAGATAGGAAACGCCGAAGGCGATGAAGGCCACGGTAGCGATGATGCGGGCATCGATCTTGGTCATCATGCGCGCTGTCAAAGGCGTGAGCATCACCGCAATGGCGCCGGTGGGCGCCGCCACCAGGCCCGCCCAGGTGGCGGTATAGCCGATCTGGGTCTGGAGCCAGAGTGGCATCAGGAGGTTGCAGGCGAAGAAGACGGCATAGCCCAGACAGAAGGTCAGCGTGCCCAGCGCGAAATTGCGGCCCTTGAACAGGCTCAAATCCACGATGGGATGCTTCTCGGTCAGCTCCCAGATCAGGAAGGCGAAAAAGAAGATCACCGTGGTGATGGCCAGGATCACGATCTCCGTCGATTGGAACCAGTCGGCGTCCTTGCCCTGGTCCAGCATGGTCTGCAGCGCACCCACCCACACGATCAGGAAACCAAGTCCCACCACGTCAATGGGCAGCTTGCGGGTCGGAGTCTCGCGAGTCGCGAGCGCGCGCCAGCAGAGGAAGCTGACAATCAGCCCCACCGGCACATTGATCAGGAATATCCAGCCCCAATGATAATTGTCGGAGATATAGCCGCCCAGGATCGGGCCGCAGATCGGCGCCACCAGGGTGGTGATCGACCAGATGCCCAGCGCGGTGGCGCGCTTGGTGGGTGGAAAGACCGAAATCAGCAGCGCCTGCGAACCCGGGATCATCGGCCCCGAAACCCCGCCCTGCAGCACCCGGAAGAAAATCAGGGACGGCAGGCTCCAGGCGATGCCGCAAAGAAAAGAGGCGGCGGTGAAGGCCAAGACCGACCACACGAAGGTGCGCACCACGCCATAGCGGCCCATCAGCCAGCCGGTCAACGGCACGCCGATGCCGTTGGAAACAGCAAAGGCGGTGATCACCCAGGTGCCCTGGTCGGGGCTCACGCCAAGATTGCCGGCGATGGTGGGCAGCGAGACATTGGCGATGGTGGAATCCAGCACCTGCATGAAGGTGCCCAGCGCCAGCGCCAGCGCGGTGACCGCCAGCGCCGCGCCTTTCAACGGCGCCGGCTGCGCCGGAGCGGCGACGGCGGGAGCGCGCGGAGAGCCGGCAACTTGGCCCGCGCTGCTCATTGGCGCGCCGTCTCTTTACCGCCTCCGTTGGCGGCGAGGATCTTGGCGATCAGAGCGTCGACGACGGGTTTGGTATCTTCGCCGGTATCGGCGACCTGGGTGCCGCCCTCCACTTTGGAGGTCACCAGCGGACCGGAGGTGTCATGCACATCCGCACTTACCGACACCGAGAGCCCTATCCGTAAAGGATGGTCCGCCAGTTCCTGGGGATCGAGCGCGATGCGCACCGGCACGCGCTGCACGATCTTGATCCAGTTGCCGCTGGCATTCTGCGGCGGCAGCAGCGCGAAGGCGCTGCCCGAACCGGCGCCCAGTCCCTCGATATGGCCATGATAGACCACGGACCCGCCATAGACGTCCGCTTTCACCGTCACCGGCTGGCCGATGCGCATGTCGGCCAGCTGCACTTCCTTGAAATTGGCGTCGATCCAGACATTGGACAGCGGCACCACCGCCATCAGCGGCGTCCCCGCCGCCACCTGCTGGCCCACCTGCACCGTGCGCTGGGCGATCACGCCATCCACCGGCGCCACGACGCGCATATGGCTCAAGCTGATCGCGGCATTGCGCAGCTGGGCTTCCGCCGTCAGCACATCGGGATTGTCCGCCACATGGGTGCCTTCCACTTGCGAAAGGGCATGCTCCAGCCCGCTCTGGGCGGCGGCGACCTGGGCGCGCGCCGCGGCGGCAGCGTCGCGCGCATGCGCCAGTTCCTCACCCGACACCGCGCCGGTGGCGGACGCCGCCTGGCGCCGCTGCAAATCGCTTTCCGCCTGGGCCAGCGTCACCTTCGCCTGCTGCAACTGGGCGCGATAGGAATCGGCGCTGGAAAATTCGCCCCGGACCAGGCGCACGGTGCGCGCCAGATTGGCCTCGGCAGCGGCCATGTTCACATTGGCGACGGCCGGGTCCATCTCGATCAGAAGCTGGCCCTGCTTCACGGTCTGGGTATTGTCGGCATGCAGCACCTGCACGGTGGCATTTTCCCGGCTGGTCACCGCCACCACATTGCCGGCGACATAGGCGTCGTCGGTGCTCTCATAAAAGCGCGCGTCGAGAAACCAGTAGGCGCCATAGGCAAGACCGGCGAGAATCACCGCCGCGCCAAGAAGCAGAAAGCCCCGGCGGCGATTGCTGTTTGGGCCTTCTGCGGCGCGCGGGATGGAGGCGGCCGGGTTGGCCGAAGAAGATGCAGATTGGGCCGAGCCGCTCATCGTACTGCTCATGACATTATTCCTGTTTCGCCAATGCGGTTGGAATCGAGTTTGGATTCATCTGGTCGGGATCAAAATCGCCGCCCACCGAAAGCAGCAGGGTGACGCGCTGTGCCGCCGTCTCGGCCACCAGCGCCGCCATCTGCTGGCGGGCCGAAAGCAGGGTCGCTTCGGTGGTCAGCATGGGAATCTGGTCTGAAAGCCCGGTGCGGTAGCGTTCCTCGGCCAACGCAAAAGCACGCGTGGCGCTGTCCAGCGCCGCCTGCTGGTCGGCGCGCTGGGCGGTGAGGCTCGCGACCTCGGTCATGGCATCTTCGGTCTGCTTGACGGCGTTGACCACGGCGCCATTATAATCGGCCACAGTCACGTCCAGCCCCGCGGTGGCGCCGGCATATTGGGCGCGGATCTTGCCCGCATCGAAAATGGGCAGATGAATGGCCGGCCCGATGCCCATGGTGAAGGAATCGCCGCTGACCAGGTTGGAAAGACCGATCGCCTGGAATCCTGCAAAGGCCGCCAGATTGATGTTGGGATAAAAGTCGGCATGCGCCGCTTCCCTGCCCTTCGCGGCGGCGTCCACCCGCGCCCTGGCCGCCAATATGTCGGGCCGGCGGGCGAGAAGATCGGCCGGCAATGTTTCCGGCAACGGCAGTGCCGCATCCAGATCGGGAGCGGGCCGCACAATGGTGGAATAGAGCGCAGCGCCCTGCCCCGCCAATGCGGCAATGGCATGGATATCCATTTCCTTTTGCGCGGCGATGCGGGCACGCTCCACTTTGGCCAGGGACAAAAGCGATTTCGCCTGTTCCACCGCCGAGGCGTTCTCCAGTCCGGCATTGAAGCGGTTCTCGATCAGGTTGAGGATATCCTGCCGCTCGCGCACGGTCTCATCGGCGATATCGCCATCCACATAAGCCAGATAGAGGTTGATATAGGTCTGGGCGAAAGCGCCGGAGAGCGCCAGGCGGGCGCCTTGCGCGTCCAGCATGGCGGCATCGGTGGAATCCTTGGTCTGCTCGATCAGCGCCGCCTGCTTGCCCCAGAAATCGAGCGACCAGCTGAGATTGGCCTCGACCTGGCCGAACCAGCGATAGGTGCCGGCGTAAGGCGGCGGGATGATGAAATCCTTGGACAGGAGTTCGCGCTGATCCTGCCCCTCGAGATTGGCCTGGGGCAAATTATCGGCACGCGCCACCGACCATTGCGACTGGGCGCTGCGGATACGGGCGATGGCCGCGGTGAGCGTGGGATTGTCCTTCACCAGCAGGTCCGCCAGCCGGTCCACCTGGGGATCGCCGAAACTCTTCCACCAGGCAGTCTGGAGCGCGGGGACCTTGGCCGTGCCGAGCCCCAGGCCGGCAGGCGCGATCTCCTTCACCTGGGGCTCGGCCGGTGGGGCCGCGACGCAGGCTGTGAGCAGCAGAACGGGCAGCAGGCTGAGGATCGTTTTCATGAGGGCAGTCCGGATCTGTCGCGGATAAGACGATGCAGCCCCGCCGGTTGTGACAAAGGACAAATGTGACCAAGGATTTGCGCAGCCGTGAGACAGGCGGAGAAGGAACTTTTCATGACGCTTTTTTCTTGGCGGGGCCGATGGGCGCTGGCGAGAGAAGCAGTTTCGAGGAACCTTTCTTGCGGCCTTCGGCGGCGATCACCAAGCGGGTCAAAAGGGAGATCAGGGTGTCGATTTCCGCATGGGTGAAACCGGAAAGAAGACCGTTCCAGAGATTCATCACTTTGGGCGCCAGGGCCTCCACGACGGCGCGGCCATGCGGCGTGAGCGCGATCGTCACCACCCGCCTGTCGCTTTCGCTGCGCGTCCGGGTAACGAAGCCCCGCTTTTCCATCTGGTCGATCAACCGGGTGAGCGAACCGGCGTCGTGGCATATGTTATGGGCAAGGTCCCCGGCCGTGGAGATGCGCCCGTCATGCAGCGCCACCAGCGTGGTCCATTGCGAGAAAGTCAGTTCCTCGTGCTCGAACAGGGTTTCCATCTGCGGCAGCACGCGGTTGACCGCCATGCGCATCAGATACCCCACCGAGGTCCGCATGGTGTAATTTCCCGGCCGATAGTAAGGACGCATCCCCAAAGACCTCGTTCCCTGTATGGACAATTATTGTCTGAACAATAATTGCTTGAGCAAATATAGCCTTCCCGCCTCGAGGGCGCAAGGCCGCTTGCCAAAAGGGCCGGAAATGCGGATTAAGTGCCTATGGCGGCTTACGTTTACGTGATCGGCGCCCAGGACCGGAACGGCCGGTTCCTCACCTATGTGGGTTGGACCCTCAACCTGGATCGCCGGCTCGCCCAGCATA
The DNA here is from genome assembly GCA_964511505.1 of uncultured Rhizobium sp. GTDB lineage: Bacteria > Pseudomonadota > Alphaproteobacteria > Micropepsales > Micropepsaceae > Rhizomicrobium. Next base: position 4,004 of record CAZEFQ010000033.1, on the reverse strand, counting down.
ACGGTGGCGGCAAAGGCGCCAAATCCACCCGCGCGCGCAATTGGACTTTGGTGTATGCGGAGAAGCATCGGACCCGCAAAGGCGCGATGAAGCGCGAATATGTGCTAAAGAAAGACCGCGCCTTTCGTGCGCTGCTGCGGGGGAATGGATGATTTTCGAACAGGTCGCCACCGGCGGCTGCCAGTCCTATCTCCTGGGCTGCGGCGACACCCATAGCGCCGTCCTGATCGATCCCAATTTGCAGCAATGCGATTATTATCTGGGCCTGGCGGCGCGCGACGGCTTGCGCATCCGTTATGTGCTCGACACCCATACTCACGCCGATCATTTTTCCGCCGCCAAGGAGCTGGGCCAGAGGCTGGGCGCTCCGATCGCGACTCATCGGCTTTCGCCCGCGCCTTATTCCGATTTCCGCTTAAGCGACGGCGAGATTCTGCGGGTGGGCAATATGCGGCTCAAGGCATTGCATACGCCGGGCCATACCAGAGATTCCATGTGCGTGGTGGCGGAGGACCGCGTCTTCACCGGTGACACGCTCCTGATCGGGGGAACCGGGCGCACCGATCTTCCCACCGGTGATCCCGATCAGCTTTATGACAGCCTGTTCGGCATCGTGCTTAAGCTCGATCCGGCGCTGAAAGTCTATCCGGCGCACGACTATAAGGGCCGCAGCCATTCCACCATCGGCGATGAGATCGCGGGCAATCCGCGCCTGCAAAAGCGGGAGCGCGGCGATTTCGTCGAGATGATGAAGAAGCTCAATCTCGACGCCCCCACTCATCTCACCGAGGCGCTGCGCACCAATATGAGCGGCGGCAAGACCGTGGCGCAGCTTTTGAGCGATGCCTCAGCACGGGTGCCCTTTATCGCCATGGCCGAACTTGCTGAACGCGTCGGCAAGAACGATCTTGGCCTGGTTCTGGTGGATGTGCGGGAAAGGGATGCCTATGCCGAGGGTCACATCCCCGGCGCGAAACATCTGCCGCGCGGCCAGTTGGAATTGCGCGTCAACAAGGAACTGCCCGATCCCACCGCGCGCATCCTGGTGTGCTGCGAGTTCGGGCAGATCTCCACCCTCGCCGCCGCCACTCTGCGCGAACTGGGCTTCACCCAGGCCGCCGCGCTGGACGGCGGGATGAAAGCCTGGCGCGACAACGGATTGCCTCTCAACAAGCTCTAGAAAAGCTGGGCCAACCGTTCGAACGCAGCATGAACCATCCGCATTCGGGGCCCGATGAGAAAGACCATGCCCACGCCCGCGAAAGCGGCGAGAAAAAAGCCCACTTGCACCGCCACGCCTACGCGGAAGAAGGCCGCGTTCATGTCCTCTTCTGGGTCATGGTCCGACATGTCCAAGGCAAAACGGCGCAATGCCAGGCCGATGCAACGGCGCGTATCCCTCGCATTGGCGTTTCGCACAAGCACTTCAGCCATGAGCTGGGCCCAGTTCTCGAAGCCATATTCACGCGCCAGCGTGAATTGCACGTCCGACAGGCGGACGCCGGAAACACGCTGTCTCAGCTGAGCCAGCCGAGCCTTGGCCTCTTTGCGTAGATGATCGGGGTGGGGCTGAAGCGGAAGCGCGCGTTTCGTAAGGTCGTTCGTCATCAAAAGCCTTCCTTCCTCTGGCCCGGGGTCCGCGAAATTCGGGCAGGAAGTCAGGATGGGCGAACAAACGAGCGGGCTAAGCCCTTTCCCGCGGACGGGATGCCTCCCGGAAGGCATTACAACCATAGTTTCGGTCCCTCCCAAGCACAAGAAGATTTTCGGCGCGCACCGTGGCATGGCGCGCCTCGCCCTTACGGGCTCGGCTAGGGCAAGGTTTTCTAGGCTCGCTTTGTTCGCCAAGAAAACCTAAGCCTGCGAAGGCAGAGGGGGTAAAAGACTTACATGTGGGACGACATGACATTGATCCCGGGGCGGGACTGCGGCGAATGCACGGTATGCTGCGTCCTCCCCAATATCGACAAGCCCGAAATCCAGAAGGATTCCCGCGCCCGCTGCAAGCACTGCACCGGCACGGGTTGCGGCATCTATGAAACGCGCCCGCCGATCTGCCGCGATTATTATTGCGCCTGGCGCACAGTCGACATTTTCGACGAGAGCTGGCGGCCGGACAAATCGGGCGTGCTGGCCACGGTGGAGCGGGAAAATATTCCGGCGCATTTTCCCCTTTCGACCGGCATCAGCCTGATGCTGGTGGGAAATCCCAACAAGATCGTGCGCCAGAAATGGTTCCAGGATTTCATCATCACCGGCCTGAAGAATTCCATACCGCTGTTCCTCGCGCTCCCCGGTCCGCGCGGGCATCAGGCGGCTTCGGGATTGCTCAACACGGCGGACATGGTGGACGCGGTCAGGCAGGGCACGGTCAAGGATGCGCTGGAACGCGCCGTCCGGCACCTGCGCACCTGGAATTTCCAGAAGGTGGTGAGGAAAAACAGCGGCAATGACGTAAGCGAGCCGTAAGTTATTTTCCGCTTAGGGCGACCTGCCCCTGCCCGGTCGTTTCATTGATGGAAATTTTGGTGCCGAACGGCTTTGACTGGCCGGCAAAACGCTTGAGAATCTCGACCGCCTGAATGTCCTTGGCCGCCGACGGCAGGCCGCGGGTGGTGAGAAACTGGTTGGTGGCGCGCGGGTCGTGAATCTCCGGTTGACCCTGCCCCACATTGTTCAGCGCGATGGGCTGGATGGTGATGGACTGGAGCTTTTTGCCGCTGAATTGCAGATAGGCAACCGCGCTTTCCCAATTGATCGGTTCGTCCAGCGTCGTCATGGTGGGCGGCAGATTGTAAATGAAGTTGCCCAAATCATAGAAGATGGGTTTGCCCTTGTAGATTTCCATGCCGTGCAACACAGGCGCGCCATGCATCACGATGATGTCGGCGCCGGCGTCGATCTCCTCATGGGTCCATTTGATCAGCCATTCGTTGGGGACCAGACGGTCCGGCAGCTGTTCTGTGTAAACCCGGCCGAAGGGCCGGTTGGCGAAAACGTGATTATGCTCATAAACGATCACCAGATCGGCGTGCGCATGGGCGTCCCGGATGTTCTTCAAGATCCGGTCGTGATCTTCCTTGTTGGTCCGGTTCCTGGTGCCTTCGGGGAATTCCTTGGTGGATTCGTTCGGCTGGCCGTCGGTGGTTTCGATCCGCATCTCGTTGACCCCCGGCGCGTTGTCCTTGGCCCGCGCATCCGGCGTGATCAGACCCGAGGCGCTGGCCACAAGCGCGACCGTGCCGTTGGGGGTTTTGAGATAGGCGGGCGCCGCCGCCTCCGCCATGGTCTTGCCGGTTCCGGCGTGAACGAGTTTGCGGGCATCCGCTTCCTTGAGTGTGTTCTGAATGCCGGTGAGGCCCAGATCGAAGGAATGATTGTTGGAGGTGGAGATAAGGTTGATGCCGAATGCCATCAAGGCGTCCATGGATTCCGGCGGCGGAATAAATCCCGTCCCTTTGTCGGTCGACTGACCTTTTTCGGCGACCGCGGCCTCGAAGTTGGTGAATTTCACATCGCCCTTGATCAGGGATTTTATCGTTCCCACGGCGTTGGGCGAGGTGGCGCGGATGTCGGAGCGGATCATCGACTGCCCCGTCAAGGTGATCAGCAGCGGCTTGTCCTGGGCGGAGAGCGGCCCCGACGACACAAGGCTTACGGCCGCCGCAATGGACGCGCCAATCATCTTCGGCTTCATGGCATCTCCTGGATGTGAAAACCCCGTAATGCAATTCAAACAGCAGTCCGGGCGGCTCGTGAAGCCGATTACCTGAATATTTTTGGGCATACTGCGCCGCACAATGAGAAAGCGCGGGCGTTCGCTTGTGCAATAAGACCGTGTTGATGAGGCGCGAGGAATTTGCGGACTGAGCAGACTTAGCTTTTCTTAGCGAGCGAACGCGAGATTAGAAAAGCCTGTCCTGGCCGAGCGCAGCGAGGCCGGGAGCGAAACCGCGCCGGCCGCGCGCCCAAGCGCGCGGCGGGGGGGGCCCTCGCCCCGCCCC
>CAZEFQ010000032.1:0-4477 GCA_964511505.1 uncultured Rhizobium sp. | reverse complement strand
GCGGTCCCAGATCACTTGGACGCCATCCTGGCCGTAACCGATCCTCGAGTTGTACACTCCAACCAGGGGCGCGCCTTGAGGGATGAGCAGAAACCGACCGGTGGCAGTGTCGTAGACATTCGACGACACGAGAGCCTTCAGTTCTCCCGGAAGGTCAGAGTTCAAGGCCTGCTCCAAGATTGCCGGGATCTCCCAACCCGCCTTGATTTCGTACCGCGACAGTGGCGCGGTTCGGGTGGACTTCAGGTAGTCGTCCATCTGTCCGGCGCGTGCCTTCGCCAGGAACGCCTCTTTGCGCCCTTGCATATTCTGATCGCCATCGTCGCCGGTCTCACCGCCGGAGCCTCTCCGAGAGCCTGCGAACGCACGAAGCGCGTCAGGACTGACCTGCGATCCGCCTCCCTGTCGTGAGAGGGCCTGGATCATCGAGGCGAGCTGGGCGGCATCATCGCCGTTGCTGCGGCATGCTTGACCGGTTTGTGGCGATGTGCCGTAACCTGAACTTCCGAAGCCGTCCCTGAGCGTGGTTGGCGCGGCGATCGCCTGCTGTTCTCTTTCGTAGGCGGCGAGAAGACGTCGCTCCTCAGGCGATGGCTCCCGCGGTTGAGGGATCTGGGCGGCAACTGGCTGTGCCGGCATCGGTGCTTGGCGCACGAAGACTTGACCGCCCGTGCTGGGACCGCCGGCCATCTGTTGCCCCTGGAGTTCCCCGGGCGGCACCAGCGTACCCGATTCGGAAGGCGTGCCGCGGAGCGTCGACGCGTTCGGCAGATTGCCCGTCGGTATGTCCTTGGCGATATCCACACCGGCAGCCGTCGCTGGTGAGACGTTCCTTGGCGTGTTGCCCTCCGCCAACGCCGCGACTTGCCGTTGCTGGCGCTTGTACCCGCCGTAAGCGAACAGCCCGAGTATAACGGCGGCGATGGCCATGAGCGCTCCGGCCGCACGTTTGCTGACGCGAACGGGTCTCGGCGGGCGCGGGTGCAGATCAAGGCCATCCGGTGCTTCTCCAAAGCGCGTGGCCTTGTGATTTGGGGTGTCGGACAACGTGTCAGCCTTTTCGTTCACGGTCGATCTCCACTTTGCGAGCTTTCTTGCCGCTGCCCAGAATCAGTTCCGCCCGTTCGAACAGCCGATCCACTATGTACATGTCGTCCTTGACGCGGTAGTTCACCATCTCTTGCTTGCCGTCCGGCCCGATGACGACCAGCACCGGCGCTTCTCGATTCCGGGCCGCCTGGCTGATCTGGATGTACGTCTTCTTTCCGTCGTCGAAGACACGAACCGGACGGATGTTGTCGTCCCCGCCCTTAAGCCGGTAGTTGAAGTACATCGAGTCAACCGCGTTCGGCGGAAGCTCCGCGATTCGAGTGGCCTTTGTCTCTTGCGCCTTCTGTTCGGCCAGGTGCTGCTGCCATTTCTTCTCGTTCTCTTCTTCATCCGGATAAGCAAAAGCTACGCGAGCAACGTAGTCGTCGGATTTGGACAAGAGGCGAAGGTAGTAGGCGCGTCGATCAGTTGTGATCAGGAGATTCGTGTCGAGTCCAGGGCCTTGAGGTTTCAGCACGATCACCGAGGTTGCCGATGATCCGTTGCCGTACATCGCCGGCGACAGATTCCAGCGAACGGAGTCGCCAATATGCGGCTCACCGACGAGCTTCTCGCCGGATTGCAGCTCGATCATGCAGACCCGGAGGGGCGCGCAGACCACAGTCGGGAGTCCGGCGCCATAGGAGTACAACACGCGGCCGTCACGACCAACCGCGGGCTGGTTATGCTCCGACATCCACTTCTCGCTGATCTGAACCGCGTCTTGTGCCGTCTTCGTCAGCTGAACATCCGTCTTCGGTTTAAATCCCGGCGGCACGCCAGAATCGGTGGACGACGGAATGGGACTCACCGGCCCGGCATTCGACTTCGACGCATTGGGGTCCTGAAGCGTGGAGAGCTGCGCCCCGAAGTCGTACCGGTCGAGGTATGCGTCGCTGCTCGATGCTGCCTTCCGCGACGATTTGTCCGGCGGGAGCCGCTTGGCTTGGACCGGCGGAGGGCCGCTTTGTTGTCCAAGGAGCGCAACCGATGAAGCGATTGCGAGAGTTGCGATAACGAAGAGTGTTCGCATTCGTATTCCTTTCCGTTCTAGAGAACCTTGCCCCAACTCGCGTTCGTGACGTAGATTCCGAGGGGGTTGATGCGGGCCATGCGTTCGTCGAGAGGCGGGTTGAGGGCGATCGTGAATGCAGCCTTCCAGTGATCCTGCCCCTTCACCGCGCCGTAGAGATCGCGAGTGGTCTCCATCCACTCGACTTCGAAGGTCCGCTCGCTGGTCGGCAATACCGACCGAACTTCCACGCTCACGGTTTCACTGGAGGCGCGCTTCTGTGGAGGCGCGGACCGATAGAACTCGCTGATGAAGGCTTGCGACTGGCCACCGCTAGCGATATGGGCATAGACTCGGTCGATAGCTTTGCGCTGGGCGATCCCGTCAGTCGTGACAGTTCGCAAGTCCTCAACCCAGGTGAACAGCGTCGCCCGCTTCAGCCGGTCGTCTGCGGTTGATGCTTCCTCGGCTGGACCGGCCGACATGGTGCGTCCGAGGGAATCCATTGCCACGACGAACGGGACGATGTGCGTCTTCGTGGATAAGCGAATCACTCCGCCGATCGCCACAAGCGCGATGACTGCGCAGATCAACGCCATGATGCGCCAGTTTCGCTCGCGCGTGATCAGATTCCCATAGCGCTCATCCCACTCCCGCCGAGCTGCCAGGTATGGGTTGTACGAAGTGGCCGGCGACCTTTCATGCGGCCGGGCTTCTTTGACTGCGTGCGGTACGGATACGGGTTCTTCAAGTCTTACGGCGCTGGTCACAAAGAGGATCTCCTTTACTCGTGATGGTCAATGTTCAACTTCGGAGGCGTTGCATGCGGGCCAGAATCGGGTGGCACTTGCGATGAGATCCGCCGGGGCATGCTGGTCAAAGTCCGCGTCGCGTCCGTGAGTGGGGCAGAAGGCTGCGACGGTCGACTCGACGGACTCGGGCTGGGCGCACTCGGGGGCGGTGGCGTTCCGGCGTTGGCGCCGCTCGATCCGGCGGAAGCAAGCATCGCCGGTGATGCCGAGCCCCCGGCAGATCCTGCGGCACCACTCGAACCAGCTGCGCCTCCAGCGGACAGCAGGCCGGTGGCACCCGCCGCCGCGCCGAGCGCACTAAGCCCTAGTGATCCAACGGCTATGGCGCCCCCGGCAACGAAAGCTCCGGTGGAGACCAGGTCGCCGCCGGAAAGGGCCGGCGATCCACCCAACACAGCCGCGAACAGCTTGGGGATCTGCCAGCACAGCATCATGAAGATGATGGACGCACCCATAATTTCGAGAGCCGACATGGCGGGACTGGAACTCGCGGCAATCTTCTGAGCGTCGGTCATCCAATCCACCGACAGATTCATCCCCGTACCGATCAAGAGGTAAAGCAGCATGATCTTGACGCCCGTCGCGACGCCGAGGCCGATGTAACGTTCACGTAGGGTGCGGTCCAACGGGAGCCCCCGAAGCCGACGAAGATGAAGCCGGCGCGACGATGATGTAGCTTTCCACCATGGCGACCACGAACTGAACGGTGATCGCGATGAACGCCAGAGCGGTAATGATGCCGGTGAAGATCATCGCGAGAGACGTGCCCAGATTGGTGAAGAACGCTGCTGTGCTGGAAGTGGCCATCAGCGCTCCGGCGATATCGATGCCCCTGGTGAACACATCACTGGGAGCCATCGGACCGGTGCCGGATGCCGTCTGTCCGATCAATTCAAAGCTGTCGGTGATGGCGGGAATCCAGTAACGACCGTAAATCAGCAGCGCGTAGAACGCGCCGAGCCACATGAACTTTCTGACCAGCGCCGAAGTCCAGGACTGCAGATCCGACTTTTCCAGCAGCATCACCGCAGCGCTCCACGCGAATTCGATGGTCGCGAGAAGTCCGAAAAGCGTGTTGGCGAATGGCCACACGGCCGTGAACCAGGTCGTCCTCTGATTTCGGTATTCGTTGAGGATTGCGCTTGGGGCCTTCGCCTGCGCCTCGGCGAGAGGGGATAGAAGGACGAACAGGATCGCCAGTCCCGCGACGATGTGAATGATTCTTCGGTACTTCAGATTTCTCAGTGCCAGCACACACGTATCCTCTAAGCGGGAACTGCCAATTTGAACCGCCCGCGGAGAGCGGTGGTCAGGCTACCCGACTACTTCCACCCCGATTGGAACGTCTCGTGGTCGTTCGACGGTTTACGAATCCACTGCGCGACGTTTCCCTCCGTGCCAATCTCGATGAGACACTTACCGCGTGATAATTACAGAGCAGGGCGGCAAGGAGAATCATCGTGAGCGATGCCAAGAATGCAGTTCCTTTCGCAACCAGTTCGGGGGATGTGGAAGTGCCGGCCAAAGCACAACGGCGCATCTTTACCGCGGAAGAGAAGAAGCG
>CAZEFQ010000031.1:0-16091 GCA_964511505.1 uncultured Rhizobium sp. | reverse complement strand
GTTCTTCACATAGTCGGCATGGCCGGGGCAGTCGACATGGGCGTAGTGCCGCTTCTTGGTCTCATACTCCACATGCGCCGTCGAGATGGTGATACCCCGCGCCTTCTCTTCCGGCGCCTTGTCGATCTGGTCATAGGCCGTATAGGTCGCCCCGCCCGTCTCCGCCAATACCTTCGTGATCGCAGCCGTCAACGACGTCTTGCCATGATCAACATGGCCGATCGTCCCAATATTGCAGTGCGGCTTCGTCCGTTCAAACTTCGCTTTCGCCATTCAAAAAATCCTTCGTCTCTTTTCTGTCGCCGGAACTTTTGGCGCTTAAACTTTTGGAGCGGGTGAAGGGAATCGAACCCTCGTCATCAGCTTGGAAGGCTGTTGCTCTACCATTGAGCTACACCCGCTTAATCCGAGTTCGACCTCTCATCACAACACTCATTCGCACCGCGTGTTGATGGTGGAGGGGGTTGGTTTCGAACCAACGTAGGCGTAGCCAACGGATTTACAGTCCGTCCCCTTTAACCACTCGGGCACCCCTCCATTACCAACTGGGCACTTTCAACTGGGTGTTTCTTCCAACTGGTACAACGGGTTGATCCCAATCACCGGCCGGCACACAAACCTCGCCCGTTACATCCGGACGAGCGACACTAAGCCTCCAAAATTTGGCTGCGGACCGCGGGTTATTGGTCAATTGGACCGGGGTGTCAATAGCTCTTTTACCAGGGAAAAGGCGGAATTTTCCGGGACTTGGCCGGTCCCGGCGGTCTTTACCCAGAAGACCACTCCTTTATAAGCCGGGCATGCGCGCCAGACATCCCCGCAGCTCCCATCCCCCAAAGGGCGGCAAGAACCGGGAAAAAACCCGCCGGCCTGCCTTTCAGAGTCTCGACAGTGAGCGTCCCCCAGGCGGGCATCCCGAAGGCGGGCATTCCGGTCGCCGAGGCCACGCCGGCGGGCAAACCTGGCTTTACGGCATCCACGCGGTCCAGGCGGCCCTGGCCAATCCCCGCCGTAAGCTGGGCCGGGCCGTGCTGACGGCCCGGGCGGCCGAGGCGATAGGAGAAAAGCTGCTTCGCCGGGTCCGGGTGGAACTGGCCGATGCCGAGGCGATCAGCCGGTTCCTGCCCGCCGGCGCCGTGCACCAGGGCGCGGCCTTGGAGACACAGCCCCTTCCCAGCCTGGATTTGGCCACGGTGTTGGACCAGCCCGGCACCGGCAGGCGCAGGATTGTGCTGGTGCTGGACCAGCTTTCCGATCCGCATAATGTCGGCGCCATCCTGCGCACGGCGGCGGCTTTCGGGGTCAGCGCGGTGGTGGTGCAGGATCGCCACGCCCCGCCCCAATCCGGCGTGCTGGCCAAAGCAGCGTCCGGCGCTTTGGAGCTGGTTCCCTATGTGGAAGTGGTCAACATCGCGCGCGCCCTCGACCTCTTGGCGGAAAAAGGATTCTGGCGCATCGCGCTGGCCGGCGACGGTGCGGAGCCCCTTACCAAGGTGATTCCAGAGGGCGATGTGGCGCTGGTGCTGGGCTCCGAAGGCGAAGGCATACGCCGGCTGGTCAAGGAGCGTTGCGAGGCGAGCGCCTTCATTCCTATTGCGCGGGAGATGGAGAGCCTCAATGTCTCCAATGCCGCGGCCATCGCCCTCTATGAATTCAGACGTTAGGTCGCGCGGAGCGGGCACGGACGCGCCCAATTGTCAAAGTGCGCTTTCGGCGCGTCGGAGTTGCCTGGCGGCAGCGTCAGGCAACGGGGGACCGCGCCGATACTGTCGCTATCGGCTCCCGGCCGATGCTCCGCTGCGGAACTGCGGCTTGAAGATTTTGTTATCTCCTGACGAAACGGAGATAACCATGCGTTCCATTTTGCTTTGGGCGATCGGCATACCGCTGCCTATCATCCTGATCCTGTGGCTGGTCACCGGCCACGCCTGAACGGCGTTTGGCTCCGGCAACAAAAAGCCACTGGCGTTTTTGCTCAGCGGCCGAACTTGCGTGAGCGCGCCCAGCCATTCGGCAGAATGCGGCCCGCCTGGGCGCGGGCGCCGCGCCAATCCCTGAGCTCAGAGGGTGTGAAGAGCCGGCCATTCTCGTCCTTGAGGCCGTCCGACCAGGCAAACGTCGTGGCATCGGTCAAGCCGCCGTCCTTGTATTTCTGCAGATAGACGCCCTGCCCCCGCGCCATTTCCGGCACGTCCGATAAAGGAAAGATCAGGAGCTTGCGGTTGTCGCCCACCACGGCGACGCTGTCGCCTTCCGCGGCACGCGCGACATGGGCCTCCACACCCGGCTTGACGTTCATCACCCTCTTGCCGGCGCGGGTCATGGCGATGGCGTCATCCTCGTTGGTGATGAAGCCGTGGCCGGACGTTGCCGCGAGCAGAAGCTTGCGGCCCGGCACATGCACGAACAGGGCGGCGATGTCGGCCTCGGGCGGAAGTTCGATAAATGTGCGGATGGCCTCGCCCAGCCCGCGTCCGCCCGGCAGCTTGCTGCATTCGAGGGTGAAGAAACGTCCATCCGTGCCAAGCATCATCAGCTTGTCGGTGCTCTGGGCATGAATCCAGAAACGGCTTTTGTCGCCTTCGCGGTATTTGTCGTCTTTCGACTGCTCCTGGTGGCCCTTGAGCGCCCTGATCCAGAGCTTCTCGGAACAGACAATGGTGATGGGCTCCTTTTCCACCGCGCTCGCCAGTTCAACCGCTTCTTCCGCCAGCGCGGAAAGGCTTTCCACGTCTTTCGCTCCGGCGATCTCGGTACGGCGTTTGCCCAATTTGGTCTTGCCGCCGAATTTGGCGTCAATCGCTTTCACTTCCTCGATCAGCTTTTCGGATTTGAGCTTGTCCGAGCCCAGGAGCCTGGCGAGGTCCTTTTTCTCCTTGGTGAGCGCCTCATGCTCGCGGCGGATCTCCATTTCCTCCAGCTTGCGCAGCGCGCGCAGCCGCAGGTTGAGGATGGCCTCGGCCTGGTTGTCGGTGAGGGAGAAGACCTTCATCAATTTGGGCTTGGGTTCGTCCTCGGTACGGATGATCTTGATGACCTTGTCCAGGTTGAGGAAAACGGCGAGATAGCCGTCCAGCACCTCCAGCCTGGCCTTGATCTTCTCCAGCCGGAATGTGGAGCGCCGTTCCAGCACCACCAGGCGATGATCGATGAAGGCCTGCAGCGCCTGTTTCAGGCTCAGCACACCGGGGACCTGGGCGCTGTTGAGCACATTGAGGTTGAGCGGCACCCGCACTTCCAGGTCGCTCTGGCGGAACAGCTGCTCCATCAACAGGCTGGCGTCGATGGTGCGGTTCTTCGGCGTGAGCACGATGCGGATGTCTTCGGCGCTTTCGTCATGGATGTCGTCGAGCAGCGGCAGCTTCTTCTGCTCCAGCAGGGTGGCGATGTTTTCGATCAGCTTGGCCTTCTGCACCTGGTAAGGGATTTCGGTGACCACGATCTGGTAGACGCCGCGCGCCCCTTCTTCCTTTTCCCAGCGGGCGCGCAGGCGGAAGCCGCCGCGCCCGGTCTTGTAGGCTTCGGCAATGGAGGCCTGGTCCTCCACCACGATGCCGCCGGTGGGGAAGTCGGGTCCCTTCACATATTTGAGCAGGCTGCGGTCCTGCATATTGGGATTTTCGATCAAACCAACCAGCGCGCCGCACAATTCGCCCAGATTATGCGGCGGAATGGAGGTCGCCATGCCGACCGCGATGCCGGACGACCCGTTGGCGAGAAGATTGGGAAAGGCCGCCGGAAGGACCACCGGCTCCTCGTCTTCGCCGTCATAGGTGGGACGGAAATCCACCGCATCCTCGTCCAGGCCCTCGAGCAAAGCCTGGGCCGCTTCGGTGAGGCGGCTTTCGGTGTAGCGCATGGCGGCGGCGTTATCGCCATCGACATTGCCGAAATTGCCCTGGCCTTCGATCAGCGGATAACGCAGGGCGAAATCCTGGGCGAGACGAACCAACGCCTCGTAAATCGCCAAGTCGCCATGAGGATGGTATTTGCCGATCACATCGCCCACCACCCGGGCGCATTTCTTGAAGCCCGCGGCGGGGTTGAGACCCAAAAGCCGCATGGCGTGCAGCAGCCGGCGATGCACCGGCTTCAAGCCGTCGCGAACATCGGGGAGCGCCCGCTGGGTGATGGTGGAAAGCGCATAGGCGAGATAGCGCTCGGCCAGCGCGGCGGACAGTTTTTCGGAACGGATGTCTTCAGATTTTACGGGAGCGCCCATGATCCGCTTTTATTCCGATTCGGCGGCGAGCGCGTCCAATCTCAGCCTGGCGGGCGGCAATGCGCGATTGTGCGGTTTCAGCACCCGTTCGGCCAGGAAATAACCGGTGAGCGAAAGGCCGTCGCGGATGTCCTTCAGGCTGGGCAAATTCTGTGATCCCAAGAGAAAACCGGGCAAGGCCAGCAAACGTTCCGCATAGCCGGCGCCGGGAGCGCGCCCCACCGCTCGACCGCTTCTGGGCGAAACATAGACGAGGTCGCTGGTCTGGCCGCTGGCGGCGCATTGGGAAAGATCGAGCCCGAAACCCAGTGCGTCCAGCAAGCCGGCCTCCCAGCGCACATACAGCGGACCCCAATGGGCGAAGTCTTGTCCCATCAGGCCCGCGAGCAATATCTCCGCCGCGTCGAAAACCGCCGGATAGGCGAAGCGTTCCGGGAGTGCCGCGCCGGCCGTCGCGGCGAAGGCGTTGAGACCGGTGAGCGCGGCGCGGTCTTCCATCAGCACGCCGGCACGGGCGTCGCTCAGTTCCAGGGTGAAGCTGCCGAGATGCTCCGCCAGCCGGGCGCGCCAATGCGCCACAAGGCCGTTTCCCGGCTGCAAAAGCGCCCGGTTCTTGCCGCCCCTGACCAGGCCGGCATGACGGCCATGGGCGCGGGTGAGCACATCCAGGATTGTGCTGCTCTCGCCATGACGGCGGGTGGACAGGACAATGGCTTTGTCAGTCCATTCCATACGATGCTTCAGCACACCTTGGCTTTCTTCTCCCGCAGGGCGAGGCCCTTGGCGGGGGAAGATGTGCGGCAGGGGGCTTGCCCGCGTGCCGCACAGATGGGGGCCAATTCAAACATCTTTTGGGAATTCCAAACCAAGCTGCTCATACACTTCGCGTTCTTCCGCCCAGCCTTCCTTGACCTTGACGAAAAGGAAAAGATGCACGCGGCGGCCGAAAATCTCTTCCATCTCCGCCCGCGCCAATTCGCCGATGGTCTTGATGGTCTGGCCGCCCTTGCCCAGCACAATGGGTTTCTGGCCCTCACGCTCCACCATGATCAGCTGGTGGATTTTCACCGAGCCGTCGGGCCGCTCCTCCCACTTCTCCGTCTCCACCGTGCTGGCGTAGGGGAGCTCGTCATGCAGGCGCAGATAGAGTTTCTCCCGCGTGATTTCGGCGGCAAGCAGGCGGGAAGGAATGTCGGCGGCCTGATCCTCGGGATAAAGGAAAGGTCCCTCCGGCATGCGGGCCGCGACCCAATCGAGGACATCGCCGACCGCGTCGCCTGCGCGCGCCGAGACCAGGAAAATCTGGTCAAAAATCCCTTCGCCGCGAAAACGGTCCACCAGCGGCAGGAGATCGGTACGCTTCATGCCGTCGATCTTGTTGAGGACCAGCGCGATATTCTTCCTGCCGGATTCCGTTTTGAGACCCTGAATGATCGTTTCAGTGTCGCGGGCGACATGGCTTTGGAGATGGGAGGAAAGCTCCGCCGCGTCCGCCACCAGCAGGACCGCGTCGGCGTCGGCCGCGCCCGCCCAGGCCGCGCCTACCATGGCGCGGTCGAGCCGCCGCCTTGGCTTGAAGATACCCGGCGTATCCACGAACACGATCTGGGTATCGCCTTTGAGCGCCACGCCTTTCACATTCATGCGCGTGGTCTGCACCTTGGGCGTGACAATGGCGATTTTGGTGCCGACCAGGGCATTGGTCAGTGTCGACTTGCCGGCATTGGGCGCGCCGATGATGGCGCAAAAGCCGCAACGGCTCATGATGCTTCCACCTTGGCGAGCAGCTTCGCCGCCGCATCCTGTTCCGCCTCCCGCTTGGAACCGCCTTCGCCCCGCTCGGCGGGAAGGCCCGGAACCGAAACTTCGACCACAAAGCGCGGCGCATGATCGGGCCCTTCGCGGGTGACAAGGTTATAAACGGGGGCGCCGCCGCGGCCGGGACTCTGCGCCCATTCCTGCAGCCGCGTTTTGGCGTCGCGCATGTCCTGGCCGAGATTCTCGAACATGGGAGTCCAATAGCGTTCGACAAAGTTTCGCGCCGCGGCCATCCCGCCGTCGAGATAAAGCGCGGCGATCACCGCCTCGCAGACGCCGGACAGGATGGCGGGCTTGTTGCGCCCGCCGCTGGCATGTTCGGAGCCGGCCAGGATGATATGGGGGGCAAGGCCGGCGGCCTCCGCCGCTTTGGCGCAGGCCGCGCCCCGCGCCAGGGCATTGAACTTGAGGGCCAGCCCCCCTTCGGCATCGTGGGGATAAAGCGCATGCAGCTTGTCGGCCACGATCAGGCCCAGTACCCGGTCGCCCAGGAATTCCAGCCGCTCGTTGGAAACGGCGGCATTGGCGCTGGCATGGGTCAAGGCGCGCTTGAGGAGTTCCGGATCGGAAAAACGGTGGCCGAGCTTCTGGTCCAGCGCGTCCAAATCAATCAATCGGAGTCAAAAGCCGCGAATAGCGGATGGCGAAAGGCCAGCGCCAGATTTGCCAGACTGGTGTGCTGTCGTCGATGGAGAAGAAGCGGAACTCCGCCTTGCCTTCCAGATTTTCGGCGGGCACATAGCCCACTTCCATGCGGCTGTCGTTGGAATTGTCGCGATTGTCGCCCATCATGAAATAGTGATCCGGCGGCACGACAAAGACGTCCGTGTTGTCCAGCGGCCCTTCCGGATCACGGTCGAGGGTGAGATAGCTCACGCCGCCCGGCAGCGTCTCGCGATATTGCGGCACATGATGCGGCTCGCCGTCTATGGTTTCGACATAATCATCGACGCGCTGCTTGGGCACGGCTTTGCCGTTGAGATAAAGCGTGCCGTCCTTCATCTGGATGCGGTCGCCGGGGAGCCCGATCAGGCGCTTGATATAGTCGGTGGAATTGTCGCCGGGGAACTTGAACACCACCACATCGCCGCGATGGGGGGCGCGGGCGATATAACGCCCATGCATGGAATCGCCGAACGGCCAGCCGCCGAAGGGAAAGGTGTAGCGGCTGTAGCCATAGGCGAATTTCTCGACAAAAAGATAATCGCCCACCAAGAGCGTCGCTTCCATCGAGGCGGAGGGGATGTTGAAGGGCTGGAACAGGAAAGTGCGGATCACGATGGCGATCAGGCCCGCGTAAATCACGGTCTTGGCCAGCTCGGTCCAGGATTCGCCGCCCTGGACCTGGGACTTCTCCTGGCTCTTGCCGGAGTTCTTGATGTCAGCCATGGGGAACCGTGGAAGCCTTTAAAGAGGGGTGGCGGGACAGAAGGGGGGAAGCCCCCCGCCTGTCAAGGATATACTTGTTAATTGA
Organism: uncultured Rhizobium sp.; assembly: GCA_964511505.1. GTDB lineage: Bacteria > Pseudomonadota > Alphaproteobacteria > Micropepsales > Micropepsaceae > Rhizomicrobium. Next base: position 8,577 of record CAZEFQ010000031.1, on the reverse strand, counting down.
GTTTTTCAGGTTTCCGGGATCGCCGAAATAACCACAATGGCCTGGGCGATGGGAAAATCATCGGTGATGGATAGCGATATCTGGGCGCGGTGGCCCGGCGGCGTGATCGCCTTGAGGCGTAGGGCGGCGCCGCCGGTGAGCGCCATGGTGGGCTGGCCGCCGGGAAGGTTCACCACGCCCATATCGCGCCAGAAAACGCCGCGGTTCAATCCGGTGCCCAGCGCCTTGGCGCAGGCCTCCTTGGCCGCGAAGCGTTTGGCATAAGAGGCGGCGCGGGCGGCGCGCTTCTCCGACTTGGCGCGCTCGATATCGGTGAAGATGCGGGCGATGAAACGCTCGCCATGCATCTCGAGCACCTTCTCGATGCGGCGGATATCGCAGAGGTCGGAGCCTAAGCCGAGGATCACAAAGCACCTGGCCTTTCCGCCAAAACCATAGCGCATAGACGATGGCCGATAGCGACAGCGTATCGGCTCCGAGGCTTCCCGAGGATCATTGTCTTGCTTCATCCATAAGCGCGCGCATCTTGCGGATGGATTGCTGAAGACCGGTAAAGATCGCCTCGCCTATCAGAAAATGACCGATATTGAGCTCGCGCATATGGGGGATGGCGGCGACGGGTTTCACATTGTCATGGGTCAGGCCATGGCCGGCATGGATTTCCAGGCCGTTGTCGTTGCCGAATTCGGCGGCATTCCGGATGTGCTTGAGGATTTTCCCGCGCGCCTCGCCGGAGGCTTCAGCATAGGCGCCGGTATGAAGCTCGACCACCGGCGCACCCAGCGCGCGGGAGGCATCCAGTTGCTTGCGGTCCGGCTCGATGAACATGGAAACGCGGATGCCGTCATCGACCAGGCGGCGGACAATGGGCTCCAGCCGCGCATAATGTCCGAGCACGTCGATGCCGCCCTCGGTGGTGCGTTCCTCGCGCTTCTCCGGCACGATGCAGCAGGCGTGCGGTTTGACCTTGAGCGCGATGGCGGCCATCTCCTCGGTCGCCGCCATTTCCAGATTGAGGGGAATCTTCAGTTCGCGCTTGAGCCGGACGATGTCGTCATCACGGATATGGCGGCGGTCTTCGCGCAAATGGGCGGTAATGCCGTCGGCGCCGGCTTCCTGGGCCAGCAGCGCGGCGCGCACCGGATCGGGATTGTCGCCGCCCCGCGCGTTCCGCACCGTGGCGACATGATCGACGTTCACGCCGAGGCGTAATTTCATTTACCCCCCTCTGACGCAGCTCAGGTCGGCTTCGCCGACACGTCGCTGCGCCATCTCCCCCCGCCAGATGCTTTGCATCGCGGGGGGCGAGAGCCGGAGTTCGCTCACGCCAAGCCTCTTGAACCCGGTTTCACGGCAGGAATATTCCGCAGATGCGGCGGCAGCTTGTCGGCCGGCCAGGCTTTCACTTTCCACTCCGCCAGCGCGATCAGGGGAACGCCCACCTTGGCCTCGCCGCCGGAACGGTCGATCAGGCAGCAGGCCGCCACCACCTTGGCGCCGGTCTTCCTGATGGCCGCGATGCATTCGCGCGAGGAGACGCCGGTGGAAACGATGTCTTCCACCATAAGAACCTTCTGGCCTTTCTTGAGGCTGAAATTGCGGCGAAGCTGAAATTCGCCGTCCACCCGTTCGACATACATGGCGGGAAGGCCCAACTGACGGCCCATCTCATAGCCGGGCACGATGCCGCCCACCGCCGGCGAGACGATGGCGGTGATCTCGTCTCTCACCTTTTCCCGCACTTTTTTGGCCAGCGCCTTGCAGAGCTTGGCGGGGCGTTTGGCATCCTGGAACACCAGCGCCTTCTGCAAAAATTTATCGGAGTGGAGCCCGGAGGACAGGATGAAATGGCCTTCCAGCAGCGCGCCGGATTTCTTGAACTCGTTGAGTACTTGTTCGACGTTCATGTTCTGCTAAGCCGCCTCGCCTTCCCGCACGCGATCCACCGATTCGACCGCGTTATTCACCCGTAACGCACCCAGGATATTCTGCAAATGCGCCACATCGCGCACTTCGATGTCCATCAGGAATTCGAAGAAAAGCGGATTGCGCTCTTTCACTTTCATGTTGAAGATATTGCCGCCATTGGCGGCAATCACCGTCATCACCGCAGCCAGGCTGCCCGGCTCGTTCTTCACCCTGACCATCACCCGCGCCACCGATAGCCCGCCAGCCGCATTCTGGCCCCAGCCGACATCCAGCCAATCGTCCATGTTGTGGGCCTTGTCGAGTTCGGCGCAGTCAATGGTGTGCACCACCACGCCCTCGCCAGCGCTCATCAAGCCGACAATGCGGTCGCCGGGCAGCGGATGACAGCATTGGCCGAGCTTGTAGGAAATGCCTTCGGTGAGGCCCTTGATGGAGATGGGCTTGGCGGGATCGGACGGTTTCATCGCCACGCGCCCGCGCTTCAGCTCCGGATAAATCGCTTCCAGCACCTCGCTGCCGCGCAAGACGCCACGCCCGACATCGGCATAGACGTCCTCGGCCTTGGCGAGGCGCAGCTTCTTGGCCACTTCGCCGATGGCTTTTTCGCTCAGCTCCGCGCCCTGATCGGCGAACGTCTTTTCCAGGATCTTCTGGCCGAATTTCACATGCTCGCCGCGTTGGGCATGGCGCAAATAGCGGCGGATTTCGGCCCGCGCCCGTCCCGTCACCACAAACTGCTCCCAGAGCGGCGAAGGCGTGGAATCCTTCATGGTGATGATTTCCACCTGGTCGCCATTGTTGAGCGGAGTGTGAAGCGGCACATGCCCGCCATTGAGCTTGGCCCCCACCGCGGTGTTGCCCAAATCGGTATGCACGGCATAGGCGAAATCGATGGGGGTTGCGCCGCGGGGCAGCGAAATCAAGCTTCCTTTGGGCGTAAAGCAGAAGACCTGGTCCTGGTACATGGAGAGGCGCGAATTCTCCAGCACCTCTTCCGGACTGTCGCCGCGCTCGAGCAGGTCCACCATGTCGCGCAGCCAGCCGAAAGCCGCGCTCTCCTTGCCGCCCTTGTCCGGGACATGCTCGCGGTAGCGCCAATGGGCAGCGACGCCCCGCTCGGCCACGTCATGCATGTCCTGGGTGCGGATCTGGATTTCCACCCGCTGTTTTTCCGGTCCCATCACCGTGGTGTGGATAGAGCGGTAGCCGTTGGATTTGGGAATGGAAATGAAATCCTTGAAACGCTCCGGCACCATCGGCCAGGCGGTATGGATGATGCCCAGGGCGCGGTAGCAATCCTCCACCGTCTTGACGATGACGCGGAAGCCGAAAATGTCGGAGAGCTGCTCGAAATTGAGTTTCTTGGTCTGAAGCTTGCGCCAGATCGAAAAGGGCCGCTTTCCCCGTCCATAGACCCAGGCCTCCATGCCGCTTTCCGCCAGCCTGCGCTTGATCTGGTCGGCGATGCGGCCCACCCGGTCGCCCGACACCATGTCGAGACGGGCGAAATGGGTGACGATGGAGTTGCGGGCCTCGGGATCGAGTTCGGCAAAGGCCAGGTCTTCCAGCTCTTCGCGCATATTCTGCATGCCGATGCGCCCGGCGAGCGGGGCATAGATGTCCACCGTCTCGCGCGCGATCCGCCTTCGCTTATCGGGATTTTCGATATAGCCCAGGGTGCGCATATTGTGCAGCCGGTCGGCCAGCTTGACCAGCAGCACGCGGATATCGCCGGTGATGGCCAGCATCAATTTGCGGAAATTCTCCGCCTGCTTGGTGCGCTCGGAGAAGACTTCCAGTTGGGAGAGCTTGGTGACGCCATCGACCAGGCCGGCGATTTCGGCGCCGAAATTCTTCTCGACATCCTCGAAAGTGACCAGGGTGTCCTCGATGGTGTCATGCAAGAGCGCGGTGACGATGGTGGGAACGTCGAGCTTGAGCTCGGTCAGGATGGCGGCCACTTCCAGGGGATGGGTGAAATAGGGGTCGCCCGAGGCGCGGAACTGCTTGCCATGCGCCGTCATGGCGTAGACATAGGCCTTGTTGAGCAGGCTCTCGTCGGCGCCCGGATCATAGGCCTGCACCCGCTCGACCAGGTCGGTCTGGCGCATCAACCGGCGGCGCCGCGGCGGCGCGTGGACAGGCTTCACGGGCTTGGCGGCCGCGGCAGGGACGGACGGAACACTCATGTCCGCCAGTATATAGGAATTCTGGGGAACCGCCTCAGCTCAACTACCTGATTAGGCGCGAGGAATTTGGGGGTTGGGCAAGGGCCCAACGACCGGCGCAGGCGACGCCTAGAAAAGGTGGCCCGTGCCTAGCGGCAGCGTAGCGGCACGAGCGCAGCGAGGATGCGCCTCACTCCTCGTAATCGGCCTCAGGCTCCGGCTGGGGCTCCGCGCGGCGCTGGGCCTCGGTGGTCAGCGCCCGCAGCAACTCCTCTTCCGTGACCTGGCGATGCGACGGATCCTCGCGATCGTCGGTCTCGGGCCGTGTCTCTTCCGGCTCATCCACCTCGGCATGCTTCTGCAGCGAACGGATATAGTCTTCCTTGACCTCATCGGGCTTGAGCGACTTGGCGGCGATTTCGCGCAAAGCCACCACCGGATTCTTGTCACGGTCCCGCTCCAGCATCGGCTCGGCCCCCCCCGATAGCTGGCGGGCACGGAAGGCCGCGGCCAAGACCAGGTCGAAGCGGTTGGGAATCTTGTCGACGCAATCTTCAACAGTGACGCGTGCCATGGAATTCCTTTTGGATCAGACGGTTACGGCTACCATTTCAAGCGGAATCGCAAGACCGAACCGGAATTTCGCGCTCCGATAACAGAAAAACGCTTACCCCGGCAATAAAAAAGCAAGGGGGCGCCAACCGGCGCCCTTTTTCCTGAAACTTCCCTTAGCTGTTCCCTGACGGCAGGGCCCAAACGTACAGTTGGTGTCCATTGCCTTCGATGGGACGGTGCACTTCGGTCAGAAGCGTGGACGGCTTCTGTTCCGGACTGCCGCCGCCGGTTCCCACCGTCACCGCCACATATTGGCGGCCATCCACGGCATAGCTGGTGGGGAAGCCTTCCACCGTTTGGCCCAGGCGGGTGCGCCACAGGATTTTCCCGGTTCGGACGTCGAACGCCTTCCATTCGCGGTTGAAGTCACCCACGAAACCGACGCCGCCCGCGGTCGAGACCACGCCGGAGAGGAAGGGCGCGCGTTGCTGCCAGTCCCAGGCCGTCTGCATGGTCGAGGTGTTGATGGCGAAGAGATGGCCCATATTCTGGTTGGTACCCGGCATGAAATAGAAGAGCTGGGTACCCGCCGTGCCGCCGCCGCCGACTTTCTTGTCCACTTCGCGGCCCGCCATCATCACACAGCTCTGGGCTTCGGGGATGAGCAGCAGGTCCGACGCCTGGTTGTAGCTCATGGGCGGCCAGTCCTTGCCGCCTTCGGGACCGGGACAGGAGGCATAATATTGGCCGGTCTTCTGGTTCAATATGTCGTCGCGATAGAGCACCGCACCGGTTTTGTGATCAATTTTCTGGAATACATTCTGGAAAACGGTCTCTTTGACATCCAGGAACTTGCCGGTGACGCGATCGAGCTTCCACAAGAGCCCGTCTTTGCCGATGGTCATCACCGTCTTCTGGTCGCCATGGTCGATCAGCACGCGCTCGAACACCACGTCGAGATCCAGCGACTCGCCCGGCACATGCTGGAAGTACCATTTGAGCTTGCCGGTATCGGGATCGAGCGCCAGGGTCGAGGTGGAATAAAGTGCGGCATTGGCCCCGGTGCCGCGGCTGGCCCGCATCCAGGGCTTGGCCTGGGCCACGCCCCAGTAAGTGGTGTTCAACTCCGGATCATAGGATCCCGCGATCCAGGTATCGGTGCCGCCGCGCACATTGTCGGGAAGACCGTTCCAGGTGTCGCCGCCCGGCTGGTTCGACTGGGCATTGGTCTGGAACTTCCACAGCTGCTTGCCGGTGTCCACATCATAGGCACTGATATAGCAGCCATTCACCGAGAAGGTGTCGCAGCCCATCAGGCCGGTGAGCACTTTGCCATGGATCACGGTGACACCGCCGGTCTCGCTCTTGGGCGGTGTATCGATGGTGGTGACCCAGACTTCCTTGCCGGTGCGCGCGTCCAGGGCATGCATCTTGGCATCGGTAGAGGCGAAGAAGACCTTGTCCTTGTAGAGGCCGATCGAACGGGTGCCGCTATAGGCGGCGCTGGCCAGGGGACCCAGGCGGTTTTCCCAGATCAGTTCCCCGGTCTTGGCATCGATCGCCTGGATGGTGTTGGAGGTGTTGGAGAGGAACATGATGCCGTCATGCACCTCGGGCGAGACTTCGACCGCGCCGCCCGGCATCATCGCCCAGGCCCATTGTAGCTGAAGCTGGTTGACATTCTGGGTGTTGATCTGGGTCAGCGGGCTGTAGCTCCAGCCGGCATAGGTGCGCCTTCCCATCAGCCAGTCGCCGTCCGCCGGGTGCACCAGATTGTCGTCGGTGACGTCGTGATAATTCTTGATCGTGCCCTGTACGGTCCAGCCCAGCGGCATGGCGCCCGGACCACGCGGACCCCGCGCCGCGGCCTGTTGGCCGCCTTGCGGGGCGCCTCCGGCCGGCGCGCCGCTGACCACCTGGGCCACCAACTGGCCATTCGCAACGCTATTGATGCGCACATCCGTTCCCGCATTGAGCGGCGCCGTCCCCGGACGCGCACCATTCGCCGCCAGGATGAAGGCGATGATGTTGCTATAAGTCTCGGGCGAGAGATTGCCGGCATTGCCGTAAGGCATCGAGGTGGAGACGAACTGATAGAATTCCTTGGTGGACTTGGTCGCCCAGGAGGAATTGAAGGTGGCGCCGGTCAAGGCCGGCGCATCGCCGCCGCCGCCCAGATTGGCGGTATGGCAGCCGGCGCAATTGGCGATGTAGTCGGCGCGGCCTTGGGTGACTTGCGCCTGGGTGAAGGGCCCGGCGGCACCTTGCGCCAACGCATACGCACCACCCAGAGAGACGGCCGCCATGGCGGAGGCCAGGAACTTTGTCTTGCGAGACATGGAACGCATCCTCTTCAAACGTCTGTCAGGGGCCAAAATCAGAAGGCCGAAAATCAGGAAGTAAGATTGTTGCCGGCCAGCCAGCCCCAAAGGCTGCCGAACTGGCCCGCCTTCTCATTGTTCACCACCACGGAAATGTTGCCCAGATTGAGCGCCTTCACTTGCGTCGAGGTGAGCTTGATCGAGCCGGAAATCTGCCCGCTGGTTCCGCCGGTGACCTTCAGATCGCCGATGGCATGGCCGGGCTCACCTTTGGCCAGGCCCAGTTTCACCTGCGCGCCGGTGGCATTGAAGTTCATTCCGGAATAATCACCGGTGATGGTCAGTGTGCTGCCGGAAAGCGTGGCGGTGACATGACCGATGCCTGCGTTGTTCTTCACCGTGGAATTGTCGAAGGCCGACGGATCGAGCTGGGTGGAATATTGCGCATCGGCGGCGAAGGACGGTGCCACGGACGCCAGCAACAAAAGGGCGGCCCAGGCGTGATGACGGCTCTTACGGAACAACACTTCTGATCCTCCCTTATACCCTCGACTTCGGCTATGCCTTTTGGCATCGCTTCCAGCAGCTTTTTTCCGGAAAATCCGCCACTTAGCAGGCCGAATGGCGGGAGCGGATAGCATGTCCGTCACACAAGGGTCAAGGAACCGCCGCCTGACAAATCGTCTAAGCGACAGCAGCCAGCAAAGCGGCAACATCCCGGCCGGAAACGGGGTGCCGCCAATCCGGCGCGATGTCGCGCAAGGGTTCCAGCACAAAGCGCCGCTCGGCCAGACGCGGATGCGGCAGCGTCAGCGCTCCCGAGTGCACCTCGCCGTCATAATCCAGCAAATCCAGGTCCAGGCTTCGGGGGGCATTGGCGCGGGAACGGGTACGCCCGAAAGCCGTTTCGACTTGATGCAAAAGTGTCACGAGAGCAAAGGGTTGGAGCGTAGTGCGCAGTGCCGCCACGGCATTGAGAAAACGAGGATCGCCGGGATCGGGCCAGGCTTCAGTCTCGTAAAAGGGCGAAACCGCGGTGATTTCGAGTCCGGCGCGGGCGAGCGCCTGGAGCGCCGCCCTGAACGTCCTGGCCGGGGGGCCGGCAGGGGACGGAATATTGGCGCCCAAACCGATGAAAACCGGGCCGGTGAAGATTGAGCCGGTTAGCGCCGGGCGCATGGGATTTGGAGCAGAGGACATTGGTGCGTCTGGATTGTTGGAGGTCATATGCTCTTTTATCCCAGCGAGAAGCTCGCGCTCTTCATCGACGGCGCCAATCTTTATGGCGCGGCAAAGGGCCTGCAGTTCGACATAGATTATAAACGGCTCCTGGAGCTGTTCGCGCGCAAGGGTACGCTGGTGCGCGCCTTTTATTATACCGCGGTGGCAGAAGACCAGGAATTCTCGCCGCTCAGGCCCCTGGTGGACTGGCTGGACTATAACGGCTTCTCGGTGGTGACCAAGCCGCTCAAGGAATTCACGGATAGCCAGGGCCGCAAGCGGGTCAAGGGCAATATGGACATCGAGCTCGCCATCGATGTGATGGAGATGAGCGCCCATGTCGATCATGTGGTGATCTTTTCCGGCGACGGCGATTTCCGCCG
>CAZEFQ010000030.1:0-2725 GCA_964511505.1 uncultured Rhizobium sp. | reverse complement strand
GACAATCTCAATTACGGCAATCCGCAGAAGCCCGAGATCATGGCCCAGATCGTGGCGGGCATTGAAGGCATCGGCGAGGCCTGCCGGGCGCTCGATTTCCCGGTGATCGGCGGCAATTGCTCGCTTTATAATGAGACCAATGGCGAAGGCATAATGCCGACGCCGGCGATCGGCGGCGTCGGGCTCCTGAAAAATTCAGTCTGCATGGCCACGCTGGCCTTCAAGCGCCAAGGCGATGTGGTGATCCTGGTCGGCGAAACACGCGGCCATCTGGGGCAGTCGCTTTATCTGCGCGAAATCGAGAACAGGGAAGAAGGCGCCGCGCCACCGGTTGATTTGACGGTTGAGAAAAAGAATGGCGACTTCGTCCGCCGGCTGATCGAGGCGGGCCGGGTGGATACGGTGCATGATGTCTCCGACGGCGGCCTGCTTCCGGCGATTGCCGAGATGGCGCTGGCGGGCAATATCGGCGCCTCGGTGGGGCAGGCGGAAATCGCCGAGGCCATTCCCTTCTGGTTCGGCGAAGACCAGGCGCGTTACCTGATCGCCGCGCCCTTCGCGGAGGCCGAGAGGATTGTCGAAGAAGCCCGCGCCGCCTACATTTTTGTCGCCGAACTGGGCAAGACCGGCGGCGATACCCTTACCCTGGACGATAAGGACAGGGTAAAGCTGGCAAAACTGCGTGAAGGGCATGAGCGTTGGTTTCCGCGCTTCATGGCGGGCGAGGAAATTCCGGTCACCAACTAAGGTTCAACCCCATGGGCATGAAAGCCGCCGAGATCGAGAAATTCATCAAGGATGCCTTTCCCGACGCCGAGGTCGAGATTCGCGACCTGGCGGGCGACGAAAACCATTATGCGGCTTCCGTGAAATCCGCCGCCTTCAAAGGCAAAAGCCGCGTGGCCCAGCACCAGATGGTCTATGGCGCGCTCAAGGGTAATATGGGCGGGGTGCTGCACGCCCTGCAACTGACCACGCAGGCAAAGGATTAGTTGCGGAGCGCTTTCATGCGCGTAATTCTTGTCTTTGTGTCTTTCCTGCTGGCCGCGCCGGCGATGGCTGAGGCCAACCTCAAGACCGACAAGGGGCTTGCCTTCAGCCAATGGCTGCCCGCCGGTTTTTCCGCCCGTCATCATGACGTTCCGCTGATCCTGTTCAGCCATGGCTTCGGCGGCTGCTCCCAGCAATCGCGCACCCTGACGGCGGCCCTGGCCGAGGCCGGTTACGCGGTTCTGGCGCCGGACCATAAAGACGAAGGCTGCGAGCGCTGGAAAGGCGGCATCGCCGGCCGGCTGATGAGCGGCATGGAACGGCCGCCGGAGCGCTTCCTCAAGCCGGAAAATTGGCACGACACCACGGCCCGCGACCGACGTGACGACATGGAAGCGCTGCTCGACTATGCGCTGGCGCATGAGCCCTACCAGGGCGCCATCGATCCGGACCATATCGCGGCGATGGGCCACTCGCTGGGCGGATACACCGCGCTGGGGCTGGGCGGGGCGTGGACAAGCTGGCGCGATCCGCGCATCAAGGCGGTGCTGGCGCTTTCGCCCTATGCCGCGCCCTTTGTCAGCAGCAAGACGCTCGGCGATGTCGCCGTCCCGGTGATGTACCAGACCGGCACCCGCGACATCGGGATCGGCCCGGTCCTCATCAAGAATGGCGGCTATGACATGACGGCGGCGCCCAAATATCTGGTGGAGTTTCAAGGCGCGGGGCATTTCGCCTGGACGGAACTCAATCCCAAATACCAGAAGGATATCGCGGCCTATGCAATCGCCTTTCTGGACAAGGTTTTGCTGGGAAAAACCGCGCCGCTCCTGGACGGAAGACCCCTGTCCCGCGTGGCGCTTTATCGGCACCAGCCCTGACGCCTTGACCGTTGAAGGCCGGATGCTTAGATCAGGCCGGAATTTCCAGGGATAAAGCCCATGTCCGACGTCCAGGCCCGCATCGCCGACGATGTGAAGAACAACGATGTGCTGCTTTACATGAAGGGCACGCCGGTTTTCCCGCAATGCGGCTTCTCCAACCTGGCGGTGCAGGTCCTTTCGCATCTGGGCGCCAAGTTCAAGGCGGTGGACGTGCTGGCCGATCCCGAAGTGCGCGAGGGCATCAAGCAATTCTCTAACTGGCCGACCATTCCCCAGCTTTATGTGAAGGGCGAATTCGTCGGCGGCGCCGACATCATGCGCGAGATGTTCGAAAGCGGAGAGTTGAAGACGCTGCTGACCGAGAAGGGCGTCGCGCTAGAGAACGCCTGAGTTCCCTTTCCGGATAAAAAAAGCCCGCCGGTCCGGCGGGCTTTTTCTTTTCGGGTTTCGCGGAAATCAACGCGAATAGAATTCGACCACCAGGTGCGGCTCCATCTGCACCGCATAGGGCACATCCGAAAGCTTGGGCGTGCGCAGCAGCTTGGCGGTCATCTTGCCGTGATCGACCTCGACATAATCGGGGGTGTCGCGTTCCGCGCTCTTGGAGGCTTCCAGCACCAGCGCCATTTCCTTGGCCTTGGGCGAGAGTTCCAGAACGTCGTTCGCCTTGACGTGATAGGAGGCGATGGTGACGCGGCGGCCATTGACCCTGACATGGCCGTGGCTGACCAGCTGGCGGGCGGCGAAGGGCGTGGGCACGAACTTGGAGCGGTACACCACCGTGTCCAGGCGCGTCTCCAGCAGGCCGATCATGTTCTCGCCGGTGTCGCCGGGGCGGCGGGCGGCGTCCT
>CAZEFQ010000029.1:0-6060 GCA_964511505.1 uncultured Rhizobium sp. | reverse complement strand
CGCTGCCGCGTGACGAGCGCGAAGAACCGCGATCGTCATCTTCGTCATAACGGCCAGAACTGCGTGACGAGCGGCCGCCGCCGCGGTCTTCCCAGCCTTCCTGCGAGGCCTGGGAATGACCTTCAGAGTCGCCGAACCATCCGCCCTGGCCGCCCCGATTGCCGCCGCGGCCGCCGCTGCGCGACGAGCGGGAACCGCCATCATCGTCATCGCTCATGAAGCGGCCCTGATCGTCGCGGCTGCCGCCTTGACCATAGCTGCTGCCGCCGCGGGAGGAATAGCGGCGGTCATCATCGCCATCGTCGCGGGACGAACGCGACCGGTAGCCGCCGCGCGATCCGCGATTATCGTCATCATCGCTCATGAAGCGGCCCTGGTCGTCGCGTTCACGGTCATTGAAATTTCTCGGCATGCTTGTCTCCTGCTGGGGTTGCTGCTTCAAAGTGAATGAGCGAGGCTGAGGCGGCTCGGAAATCAGCGCCTCGCCTTGCGCCATGAGTTCCGTCTTGCGGTTCTGGAGCTTCTGCCCCAGTTCCTCCATGTCCAGCCCCGCCTTCTGGGCCCTGGCGAAGATGCCCGAACGGGCTTTTTCCTCCTCGCCGACATGATGCTTGATATATTCGGAAAGGGTGGTGACCTTGGCGTCGAAGAATTCATCGCCCGGCGAGCCCTTGAGCAGGTCGCCGATCAGGACCTTGGCGCCGTCATGCTCGACCTGGGCCTCATCCATCAGGTCTTCGTCCACATCCTCTTGCCGGCACGCGGGATAGAAAATTTCCTCTTCCAGCTTGGTGTGGATGATGAGTTCCTTGCAGATCTGCTTGACCAGCGTCTTCTTCTCATTGTCGTCTTCGCTGTTCTCGAACGTGGCGAAGAGCTGTTCCACCTTGCGATGATCCGCCTTCAACAGCGATACCGCGTCGGCCTTTCCTTTCGCTTTCGTCACCTTCGCTTCCGATTGCGGGGCGGACGCGGTCGAACTTGTTCTAGGCATCGAACTTCCTTCCTGTTGCTGGCTTTTCAGACAACAAGTGCGGTTGCGACGAAGCCGTTCCCGCAAAAACCGGGATGGCAAAAATTTTCGGCGGGATTTCGTTTTTTATGAAGGCGCTGATATATGTTAATGCCGCAGCGCGCGAGCATGATACGATTATGCGTTTGCTCATCGCGAAGAATATGAGGCGCTTGTCCTGCGCGACGTTGTGGGACGCGGAATTGGGCGCGTGTTGATGACCGGCGACGTCCGCATCGGCATCTCCGGATGGCGGTATGCGGGCTGGCGCGGGAAGTTCTATCCGAAAGGGCTGAGGCAGAAGGACGAACTCTCCTATGCGGCGGGAAAATTCCGCAGCGTAGAGATCAACGGAACCTTCTATTCCCTGCAGCGGCCGGAAAGTTTCCGCTGCTGGCGCGACGCCACGCCGGAGGATTTCGTGTTCGCGGTCAAAGGCGCCCGCTATATCACCCACCTGAAGCGGCTGAAGGAGATCGAAGCGCCGCTGGCGAATTTCTTCGCTTCCGGCGTGCTGGCGCTGGAAGAGAAGTTGGGGCCGATACTGTGGCAGTTGCCGCCAAATTTCCGCTTCGACGCAAAACGCCTTTCGGCTTTTTTCGACTTGTTGCCGCGCGACGGGGCGGCGGCCTCTCGCCTGGCCAAAGGCCATGACGCGAAGCTGAAGCGTCCGCCTTTCACGCGCTGCGAGCGTGTTGGCAGGCTGCGTCATGCCCTGGAGATACGGCACGAGTCCTTCCGCGATGCCGAGTTCATCCGCCTCCTTCGGGCCCACGATATCGCGCTGGTGGCGGCGGACACGCTGGAATGGCCGCTCTTGATGGATGTGACGGCCGACTTCGTCTATGTGCGGCTGCATGGATCACGGCAACTCTATGCCAGCGGCTATGGTCCCAAGGCGCTGCAGCAATGGGCCGGCCGCATCAAGGCCTGGGCGCGCGGGAAGGAGGCCGAAGGCGAACATGCCGGACCGCCGGCGCACAAAAGGTCGGGCAGAAAGTCACGCGATGTCTACGTCTATTTCGACAATGACGCGAAGGTGCGGGCGCCGGCGGATGCGGAGGCGCTGGCCGCGCTTCTGCGCTGACCGGAAACCTTGTCCATTGCCTTGTCCCTCGTTCCCGGGAGATTCAGCGCGACGCCGACGAAGTCCTTCCAAACCGCCATCGTGTTCTTCAGGCCCCCGGTGGAAAGGCGCTCCGCCTTGCGGATGGAGCCGATAATGTCCGGCCCATGCTCGCGCAGCGAGAAGCGGATCAAGGCCTTGAGGCCGGCCTCGGGCAATGGAACGCAAACCCTGTCCTCTGGCGGCTGGTCGGTCATGTCGCGCGCGAATGGGAATCGCCGCCACGTTCCGTGGACGAGCCGGCATCAGGGGGCTGCACTTCCATGACTTTATTAACGGCCGCTTGATCGGCCCGTTCCGCGCGAAACCCGCGCCGGAGTTCCTCGGCATAAGGCAGGAGCGCGAAGATCAGAAATGCGGCAAAGGGAGGAATGAGCTCGCCCCAGCGCGGAATCTGTTTCGGGCCCAAGGAAAAATCCGCATGTTCGCTGCCCTTGCCGAACAGCGCCAGCGTCTGCGGCCAGTGCAGTGTCATCACCAGCAGTATCGCGGTCAAAGGCAGTATTTCCAGGAAAGAATGGACCTGGTGCTCGAACGCGGTGACCTTGCGCGTCGCCATTGCCAGCCTGAGATCAATATAGCCGGTGATCTCATGCGCGATGAAAGCCAGGATCATCAGCGACAAAAGAAGCGCGTTGATGCGGAAAAATACCGCCAGGACAAGCGGCAATCCCACCTGCGCCAGCATCAGCCAGTGAAGCATGCTTTCGCGCGGGCCGGTCGCGCGCTCCATGTGAGCCGCGCGGTGACAGCAATAATCGGCGAAGCCGGCCAGCACCCAGAGCGGCAACACCACATAGACAAGTACATCCCAGACCGGCGTCACGACGAAAACATTTGTTGGTGGGAAGGAGATTGCCGCAAATTTTCCATGAAGCGGGAACGCGAAGCCGCGCGCGTGGTTCTTCCATCACAACTTCAAGCAGGAGCGGTGATGAAAGCTGTCGTCTGGCACGGCCGTTATGACGTGCGGGTGGATGAGGTTCCTGATCCCAGGATCGAGGAACCGCGAGATGCCATCGTCAAGGTGTCATCCACCGCCATCTGCGGCTCGGACCTGCATCTCTATGACGGCTATATCCCCGAGATGCACAGCGGCGACATTCTCGGCCACGAATTCATGGGCGAGGTGGTGGAAATCGGACCCGGCAACAAGAAGCTCAAGGTAGGCGACCGGGTGGTGGTGCCGTTCAACATTTGCTGCGGCGAATGCTGGTTCTGCCGGAATGGACTATGGTCCTGCTGCGAGCGTTCCAACCGCACGGCCGACAAGGCCAAGAAGATGTTCGGCCATGTCACCGCCGGCCTGTTCGGCTATTCGCATCTGACCGGCGGTTATCCCGGCGGCCAGGCGCAATATGTGCGCGTGCCTTACGCCGATGTCTGCCCGACTGTGGTGCCGAACGGCCTTTCCGACGAACAGGTGCTGTTCCTCACCGACATCTTCCCCACCGGCTATCAGGGCGCGGAGTTCGCCAACATCAAGGCCGGCGACACGGTGGCGGTGTTCGGCTGCGGGCCGGTGGGACAGATGGTGATACGTTGCGCCTTCCTGCTGGGCGCCGGCAAGGTGGTGGCGATCGACCGCGTTCCCGAGCGTCTGCGCCTGGCACGCGAAGCGGGCGCCGAGACCGTCAATTTCGACGAGGAGGAGGTTTACGACCGCCTCAATCAATTGACGGCGGGGCGCGGTCCCGACAGCTGCATCGACGCGGTGGGCATGGAAGCGCATGGCTCCGGAGCCTGGGACGCCGTGCTCGATCGCGGCGAGGCGGCGCTCGGCATCGCCACCGACCGCATCCATGCGCTGCGTCAATGCATCACCAATTGCCGCGCCGGCGGGACAGTCTCGCTTTCCGGCGTGTATGGCGGCTTTCTCAACCACCTCAATCTGGGCGCCGCCTTCCAGAAAGGTCTCACCTTAAGGATGGGCCAATGCAACGTGCTCAATTACATGGACATGCTTCTCCACATGATCGAGGAAGGGAAATTCGATCCCTCTTTTGTGATTACCCATCGGCTGACCCTGGACGAAGCCCCGCATGGCTACGAAATCTTCAAGAAGAAGCAGGAGGGCTGCATCAAGGTGGTGATGCGGCCGAACGGCTGAGCGATCCCCTGGAAGATGTGGGGGAAGCCGGCGAAATCATGGAAAAAGCACCGGATGCCCAAACAGAGGAAAGGAATCTTCGCATGCCCGAGACACGTCCCTTCGCCATTGTTACCGGCGCCTCCAGCGGCATCGGCCTGGAACTGGCGCGGTGCTGCGCCAAGAACGGTTATGACCTTTTGATCGCCGCCGACGAACCGCAAATCCAGCGGGCAGCAGAGGAGCTGCGGCAGGGCGGTTGCGATGTGAAAGCGGTGGAAGCCCAACTGGAGAGCGAGGAGGGGGTGATGAAGCTCATCGCCGCCGCCGAGTCCCGGCCGGTGGATGTCCTGATCGCCAATGCCGGGCGCGGCCTGGGCGGCGCCTTCCTGGATCAGGAATGGGACCAGGCAAAGCTGGTGGTGGATACCAATATCACCGGCACCATTTTCCTGACCCAGGCGGTCGGCAAGGCGATGCGGGCGCGCGGCAAAGGGAAGATATTGATCACCGGCTCCATCGCCGGGTTCATGCCGGGCTCCTATAACGCCGTCTATAACGGGACAAAGGCGTTCCTGGATTCTTTCGCCTTCGCGATAAGAGAGGAGCTCAAGGATTCCGGCGTGAGCGTCACCTGCCTGATGCCGGGCGCCACCGAGACCGAATTCTTCACCCGCGCCGGCATGCAGGACACCAAGATCGGCACCGAGGAGAAGATGGACCCGGCCGAAGTGGCCGAGCAGGGCTTTGAGGCGATGACACGGGGCCAGGCCCAGGTGATCACGGGTTGGGGCAACAAATTGCAGGCCGCGATGGCGCATGTAACGCCCGCTGGCCAGTTGGCGAAACAGCACACCAAGGAAGCCCAGCCGGGCACGGCGGAAAAACACTAGGAGGCGTGAGATGGACAGATTGGATGACGATGGAGCTTCCGGCGGGCCATCGACCGGGGAGATCAATCGCGCCGCCAAAGGACTGGGGCATGGTGAGCTCAGCGATCGAAGCGAATCAAATCAGGGAACGGTGTCGAGAAGCCTGGACGTTGGGCCGGACGGTCCCCATTCCGCCGCACTTCCCGACCATGCCACGCTGCGCCGCTGCCTGATGCAGTCGGTGAAGGCGGCCGGGGGACCGTCCAATGGCGGCCTCGAAAATCACATGTGGGCCGCTTTGGTGGACAGGACCGGCGTGGTGCGCGCGGTCTGTTACTGTGGCGAAAAGCCGGGTGACCAGTGGCCGGGAAGCCGGGTCATCGCCATCGCCAAGGCCAACACCGCCAATGCCTTCAGCCTGCCGGGCTTCGCTCTTTCCACCGCCAATCTTTACGCCGGGGCGCAGCCGGGCGGTTTCCTGTTCGGCATCGCCGACACCAGCCCGGTGGATACGGCCAGCATGTATGGCGGCGATCCCGCGCAATATGGCGGACCGTGCGACCCGATGGTCGGAAAGAAGGCGAGCGGCGTGGTGGTGTTCGGCGGGGGCCTCGCGCTTTATGACGATGGCGGGATCGTGGGCGCGCTGGGTGTGTCGGGCGACACATCCTGCGCCGATCATAATGTGGCCTGGCGGGTGAGGAAGGCGCTGGGCCTGGATAAGGTGCCGGCCGGGGTGAGCGCCAACAATGACGACGCCATGATCTATGACATCGGCATGATGGGAAAATCCGCCTCCGGCTACGGCCATCCCGAGACCGGGATGAACGAGGAGGATGTTGGCGAGGAGATCGGCGCGGCGGCGGATGCCAAATGAGCCTGCGGGGATGGGTCATTCGCCCATCTTCAGCACATGAATCTCACCGCTGGGCTCCAGGGTGATGGATTCCACTTTCTCGAT
>CAZEFQ010000028.1:0-5362 GCA_964511505.1 uncultured Rhizobium sp. | reverse complement strand
GCCGATCTGGGCCGGCAGTTCCAGGTTGCGGATGAAGACATGGCGGATGCCGCGCCCGGCGATCTTGTTCATTCGCTCACCTGCACGTCCGGGGTCTGCCAGATCAGGTGCTGGCCGCCATCCACCGCGATCATCTGGCCGGTCACCGCTTCTGCGGAAAGCAGATAGCGGATGGCGGCGGCGACATCTTGGGGATCAGCGCCGTGTTTCAACACCGTGGCATCGCGCTGGCGGGCAAAATCCGCTTCTGATTGGCGCGCATTGCGGATGGTGGGTCCGGGACCCACGGCATTGACGCGGATATCCGGCCCCAGCGCCTGGGCCAGCGTGGTGGTCAGCCAGAAAAGCCCGGCCTTGGAAAGGCTGTAGGAGATGAATTGCGGCGTCGGCTTCAAGACCCGCTGGTCGATGATGTTGATGATGTTGCCGCGCGAGCCTTTGGGCAATTGCCGGGCGAAATGCTGGGAAAGCAGGAACGGCGCGCGCAAATTGGTTTCCATATGTGCATCCCAGCTCTGGCGGCTGGCGGTCTTCCAGTCGTCATTCTCGAACAGGGAGGCGGAATTGATCAGGGCGGTAAGCGGCCCCAGCTCTTCCACCGCGCGGGCCGTGAGCGCGGCGGTTTCCTGCTCCTGGGCGAGATCGGCCTTGAGAGTGACGATCTTCACGCCCTTGGATCGCGCTTCACGCGCGGTCCCTTCGGCCTCATCATCCGAGGTGAAATAATGCAGCGCGATATTCCAGCCCGCCGCGGCCAGGTCCAGGACGATGGCCCGCCCCAGCCTTTTCGCCGCGCCGGTGATGAGCAGGTTCTTCAAGAAATGAATCCCACCTTCTTTTTCACCTCATCCATCACCGGGCCGGCGATGGCGCGCGCCTTCCCGGCGCCGGACTGCAGGATGCGGTCGATCTCGGCGGGGTCGGCCAGGAGGGCGCGCATCTTTTTCGCCATCGGCTCCAGCCGCGCCACGGTCAGGTCGGCCAGCACGGCCTTGAAGCCGGAAAATTGCTGGCCGGCGAATTCGGCGATGGCCGCCTCCTGGCTCTTGTCCGACAGCGCGGCATAGATGTTGAGAAGATTTTCCGCCTCGGGCCGGCCTTTCAATTCTTCTTTGGAGGAAGGCAGCGGCAGGGGATCGGTCTTGGCCCGCTTGATCTTGTTCGCGATGGTGTCCGCATCGTCGGTCAGGTTGATGCGGCTCATGTCGCTCTCATCCGACTTGGACATCTTCTTGGTGCCGTCGCGCAGACTCATCACCCGCGTCGCGGTTCCGGTGATCACCGGTTCGGGCAGGGGAAAGAAATCGGGTGCGGCGAAGTCGTTGTTGAACTTCTGGGCGATATCGCGCGCCAGTTCCAGATGCTGCTTCTGGTCCTCGCCCACCGGCACATGGGTGGCCTTGTAAACCAGGATGTCCGCCGCCATCAGCACCGGATAGGTGTAAAGCCCCACGCTGGCGCGTTCCTTGTGCTTGCCGGACTTTTCCTTGAACTGGGTCATGCGGTCCATCCAGCCGAGGCGGGCGACGCAATTGAAGATCCAGGAAAGCTCGGCATGCTCCGGCACCTGGCCCTGGTTGAAGATGGGCGTGCGCCTCACATCCACGCCGGCGGCGATATAGGCCGCGGTGACCTCACGGGTGGCCTGCGCCAGCTCTGCGGGATGGCCATAGCCCACATCCTGGGTGATGGCATGCATGTCCACCACGCAGAAGAGGCAAGGCATCTCTTCCTGCATCTTCACCCAGTTCTTGAGCGCGCCCAGGTAATTGCCCAGATGCAGGGTGTTGGTGGGCTGCATGCCCGAAAGGACGAGGGGGCTGGTCATGGCGCCGGGTTATGCCCGGACCGGGCGCGCCTATCAAGAAGAGCGGGGAGGGTCAGGGCGAGGCCGGCGGCTCCAGCGCTTTCATCAGCCGGGCTTCGATGGCGGCCAGCCGGTCGGGATGGATGATCTTGTGGCCGAAGCCGTCGCGCACATAGAAAACGTCCACCGCCCGCTCGCCATAGGTCGCCACCATGGAGGTGGAGATGGAAAGCCCGGACTCGAACAGGGCCTGGGTCACGTCATAGAGCAGGCCGACCCGGTCCAGGGTCTCGACTTCGACCACCGTGGCGATGCGCGAGGCCTCGTTGTCGAACAGCACTTTTGGCCTGATCTTGAAGGCGCTGGCCTTGCTCCTCATCGGCTTTCTCTGCATCAGCTCCCGGCGCGGCCAGATCTCGCCCCTCAGCGTGCGCGCGATGGTCTGGCGCAGGCGGTTCAGCCGCTCGGGATCGCCAAAGGCCTCGCCTTCCGCGTCCTGGACTGAAAACACGTCAAGCGCGAAGCCGTCGGTGGTGGTGAAGACCTTGGCGTCCACGATGGAGCCGCCCGACATGGCGATGGCGCCGGCGAATTGCGAGAACAGGCCCGGATGGTCCGGGGTGTAGAGCATGATCTCGGTGATGGCGCGGAAATTGTTGGTGACGGCATCCAGGCAGAGAAGCTCGCCGGTGGCATCGGCCTTGGCGATGGTGCGGGCGTGGCGTTCCAGCTCGTCGGTCTCGAACGCCAGCCAGTAATTGTCATAGTGGCGGGAAAGCGCCCGTTCGCGTTCCGCGGGCGTGAAATCGGAAAGCCGCGCCGCCAGGAGCTCCTTGGCCTCGGCGACGCGGGCATTGCGGCCGGGCATCTGGTCGCCGCCCATCATCATCTGCTCGGCGGCATAATAAAGCTCGCGCAACAGCTGGCCCTTCCAGCCGTTCCACACGCCGGGCCCGACCGCCTTGATGTCGGCCACGGTCAAAATCAGGATCAGCCGCAGCATCTCCGGCGACTGCACCTGGGCGACGAAATCGCGCACCGTCTGGGGATCGGAAAGATCGCGGCGCTGGGCGGTGTCGCTCATCAACAGATGGTTCTTCACCAGCCAGGCCACAGCCTGTGTGTCCGCCGCCGTCATGCCGAGCCGCGGACAAAGGCTGCGCGCGATTTCGGCGCCCACATCGCTGTGGTCGCCGGGCAGGCCCTTGGCCATGTCGTGCAGCAGCACGGCGCAATAAAGCACCGGGCGGGATTGGATGCGCTTGATGATCTCGGTGGAGAGGGGGTGGTCGTCCTTGTTCTCGCCCCGCTCGATCTTGGCGAGATTGCCCACGGCGCGGATCAAATGCTCGTCCACCGTGTAATGGTGGTACATGTTGAACTGCATCAGCCCCACGGCATGGCCGAATTCCGGGATGAAGCGGCCCAGCACGCCCGCCTCGTTCATCAGGCGCAAGGCGCGCTCGGGATCCTGGCGGGAGGTGAGCATGGCGAGGAAGGCGGCATTGGCCTCCGGATTTTCCCGCAGTTTATCGTTGATCAGGTCGAGCGAGCGGGTAATCGTGCGCAGCGCATCGGGATGGATGTCCACCCGCTTCTCGTCGGCGATCTGGAAGATGCGCAGGATATTCACGGGATCGCGGCGGAAAATGGCGGGATCGGCGGTCAGCCTGCCATTCTCCACATAGAAATCGTCGTCGGGCGCGCGCGGCCGCAAGAACCCCGGCAGGATGCGGGTGAGCGATGGCCGCGTCTTCTTGTGCTGCACTTCCAGCGCGGCGCAGAAGATGCGGGTCAAGTCGCCCACATCCTTGGCGGTGACGAAATAGGCCTTCATGAAGGCCTCCACCGCCCGGCGCGGCTTTTCCGGATTGGTGTAGCCCAAGGCGGCGGCCAGCGCCGGCTGCACGTCGAACGACAGCCGCTCCTCCGCCCGTCCCACGATGTAATGCAGATGCACGCGCACGTTCCAGAGAAAGGCTTCCGCCTTCTGGAAGGTCTTGTATTCCTCGCGGGTGAAGACGCCATGCTCCACCAGGTCGGCGGCGTCCTGCACATGATAGAGATATTTGCCGATCCAATAGAGGGTCTGCAGGTCGCGCAGGCCCCCCTTGCCTTCCTTGATGTTGGGCTCGACCAGGTAGCGGCTTTCACCCTGGCGCTGGTGCCGCTCGTCGCGTTCGGCGAGCTTGGCTTCGACGAAATCGCGCCCCGAGCCGGTCGCCACCTCTTCCCAGAATTTCTTGCGCAGCTCGTCGTAAAGCGCCTTGTCGCCCCAGAGATAACGCGCTTCCAGGATGGCGGTGCGGATGGTGATGTCCTGCTTGGCCAGCCGCACGCATTCCGCCAGGCTGCGCGTGGCGTGCCCCACCTTGAGCCCCAGGTCCCACAGCATGTAGAGGATGAACTCGATGACGCTTTCGCCCCACTGGGTCTGCTTGAAGGGGCGGACGAAAAGCAGGTCCACATCCGAGCCCGGCGCCAGCTCGCCGCGGCCATAGCCGCCGGTCGCCACCACGGTGATGCGCTCCGAAGCGGTGGGATTGGCGGCAATGAAGATATGGCGGGTGGCGAAATCATAGATCACCTGGATCACGGCATCCTGGAGCTGGGAAAGGCTCTGGGCGGCGGCCAGGCCGTGCAGGCCCTCCTCCTCCACCGCGCGCTGGATGCGGGCGCGGCCGTCCTGGAAGGCGGTCTTGATGATGTTGAGGCCTTCCTTGCGCAGGGTGGCGGTATCGGAATGGAGTTCCGCCAGCGCCGCCAGCGCCGTGCGCAGGCCCGTGGCGTCAAACACCTCGCGCAGGGAAAGGGAGGGAATCGGCTTTTCCAGGCCCATGGCGGCGGGACAATGCCTTGCGGTGGGTGAAAAAACCACTCTTTGCCTTTGTCAGCCTGTCCAGGCCCGCCTCCCCCGCATGCGGAGCATTGGCGGGGGAGGTGCCCGTAGCTGGCTCTCGAGCCAGCGAAGGGCGGAGGGGGAACTATAGACCCTGCCCGGTCGTTTTACCGGGCAGGAGATGGAACCATGCGCATGTCCAGCTTTGCCGTCCTTGCCTCGGTCGCCGCCGGCAGCCTGATGGCGCTGCCCGCTATGGAAAGCGCCTGGGCGGTGCAGGATCAGCCGGTCACCATCAACGGGGTTGAGACGGTCTGCACCGGTGTCGGCTCCGCCAAGGACAACCCGGCCTGGAACGGCTATCCGGTCAAGCTCACTTTCTCCAACATGGCGGGCGAGAACGAGGCCCAGGAACATGTGACCATCAACCAGGCCGGCCGGCCGGTGATGGAAACCGATTGCGATGCCCCCTGGCTGTTGGTGAAGGCGCCGGCCGGGCATTACGAGGTGGACGCCTCATTGCCGGGATCGGGCCGCACCGCCCGCGCCGATTTTTCGACCGGCGGTAAGTCCCAGCAGACGGTCAATCTCG
Organism: uncultured Rhizobium sp.; assembly: GCA_964511505.1. GTDB lineage: Bacteria > Pseudomonadota > Alphaproteobacteria > Micropepsales > Micropepsaceae > Rhizomicrobium. The sequence continues at coordinate 124 of CAZEFQ010000028.1, read as the reverse complement.
CATTCCCCGGCGGCAAGCAGGCGGCCAATTCCACACCGGCCGGACAGGCGCCCAACCAATAAAAATCCTCATCCTGAGCTTCTCGAAACGAGAGCCAATGAATCCCTCTCCCCCGCAGGGGAGA
>CAZEFQ010000027.1:0-3239 GCA_964511505.1 uncultured Rhizobium sp. | reverse complement strand
GACTCAACAGTTCGTCAACATAGGAAAAATCAAACGTGCCTTCGGTGGGTTCAATCTGTTCCCACGCAACGGGAATCTCCAGCGTGTTTGCGTGCAATTGATCAATTGCCAGCCACACCTTGGGCAACGCCGCCGGATAATTGCTGGAATTGTTGGCCTGCGCACCGAGCATCCAGTAAGGCGCGCCATCGACAATCAATGCATGATGGCCGTTGTGTTCGACAACATGCGGCATGTCCGTTGCAGCATAGGCGGGTATAAAAGCAAACAGTGCAAAAAGTGCTGACAGAATGACAAGCAACCGTTTGTGAATTGCATACGACCAGACAATCATGACTGACACTCCGTTAAAGAAGACCGTGCACGTCTGTTTATCATGAAACAGCGACAGCGAATAGCTTCAGGACGATGTAAAAAAAGCCCGTGCATCGGAGGCAGCGACACACGGGCATGCGGGAGGTCAGAACGAATATTTAACTGACAGAGCGTAACGGCGATCAAAGGTGTACCAGGCGTTCTGATACAAGTGATTGTCGGTGTAGTTGAGGTTATAGGTCGGCGTGCTGCTATCCCATGCCGCAGTGTATGTGAACGGTCCAACCAGCAGCTTCTGAGTGGTGTTGGTCAGATTGTTTGCCTCCAATCCGACTTGCAAATGGGAATTGATATGGAAGAACAGCGACCCATCCAGTTGTCCGTAGTCGTCATTCCATACTGCGCCCTTGCCATCACCGTCATGAGTCGTCAGCAGCCAGCGTTCGCGCCAGTTATAAGCAAGTCGCGCTTCTACAATGCTGCGCTGATACATCAGCACCAAGTTGTAACTCTTGCGTGACAAGCCTTCAATCGGCAATCCCGGAGGAATGGTTGCAGCATCGCCGGTGGTTCCTGCAGTTGGCGAACCACCATGACTATCAATATAGGTAAAGTTGGCTTGCGCACCCAGTCCTTTCAGGAAACCAGGCAAGAAATCATAGAACTGCGAATAACCAACCTCAAATCCCTTGATCACGCCATGATCACCATTAACAGTGGTTGCCACATCCCAATCCTTGCCAAACAAGGATTCGGATTGTGTTCCGCGAATGAAGTAGTTGGTCAAATCCTTGTAGAAAACGGTGCCGGTCAATGATCCCTGCGGCGCAAAGTACCATTCCAACGCCATATCGTACTGTGCTGAACTCATTGGCTTGAGCAAAGGATTGCCGCCGGAGCCGGTGTAACCAGTTACAACTTCAGATGTAGCCTGACCATTGGCATCCTTGGCCAAGACAAGAATATTTCCTCCCAGTTGCACATTGGCCGACAACTGATCGAACGTGGGACGGGCAATTGCTTTTGAAGCAGCAAGCCTCAATTGCAGGTCGGGTCTGAATTTGACGCGCAGATTCAGGCTGGGCAATGCATCCACGTAGTTGGATTGATAGCTATTCGGGAGCCACTGCCCGCTGCCATATTTATTCACGAAGTCATCACCCAATGTAGCTCTATGACCTGTCCAGTCAGGCTGTTGCGCCGAACCGGCTGCATCGTAGTACGTTCCCACTACACGCATGCCGATGTTGCCGTCAACCGGCAGCTTGCCTACATCACCGCCAAATTTCAGTAACAGATAACCTGCGTAAGTCAGCTCATGCTGAACGTTGGTATCGCCTGGTCGAAAGAAATCCGGTTGCCAGCCACTGGCTTGAATCTCAGCCTGTTTGATGACATCACCGTTGCTATCGAGGTTTTTTACCAAGTCTTCACTGGCAACCCAGATACCACCGGGCAAATTCGCTTTGCCTCGATAGAAATCGGAAAACTGGAAGAATGTGGAATTGGCCGTGAGGTATTTGTCCATGGTTGCAAGATGTCCCGGCCATGTACCGTCGGCATCACCCGCCCACCATTCGGTAATTTGCTGCCAGTTATAGCCGGTATCCTTGTTCTCGGCGCCGCGATTGGTGAATCGCAAACCACCTCTCAGCATCTTGAACCAGCCGGTATCCAGCGAATAGGAAAGATCCAGCTTTGCAGCCAGTTCGCTGCCTCTGTTGGCTTGTGTATCATCCATGCCTGCGGCCCAATAATAATGAGATTTGTCGGCGAGATATCCATCGGGTTGCACAGAGATTGACGGTAGTTCACCGCGCAAATCAATTTGCAGCGAATTCGGATCAACTTCAGTGTTCACCGTATAGTCAGTATTGTGCGCGGTTGCGTTGATGTACACGACTGATCCTTCAAGTGCCAACCTGTCCGTGGCATTGATCTTCATGTTCCATGAATAATTTGTCGTCTTCTGATGCTGTTCTGCCATGCGTGTCGTGGCACCCGTGTCAATTCGGTTGCCAGGCGTTCCCAATATACTGGCGACGTAATCGTTTCCTGGCACCCAGCTATTGGTAGTCACATCACCAGAGGTAAATACTCCATCTGCATCAAAAGTGGCAGCGGTGTTTGGTACCAATGTCGGACTCCAGCTTGAGTCCTGGAACCATGATGAATGTTCGGTCCAATCCATCTTGTAATCCGATTGCATTACGCTCAAAGACGTTTCAATCGCATCATTCGGACGCCATTGCAAGGCAACGTCGAATCCGGTTCGCTTGCGGTCAAAATCCAGTTCACTCCAGCGCGCACCTGCAGGTATGAATACGCATTCGAATGTCGGACCACCGCTCATGTCAACGCATCCCTGAACGCCTTTACCAGTTGCGCCCACGTCAGCGGCTTTGCGGCGGAATGGCCGGCCGAATTGAATGCTGTCAGTACGTGTTGCCAGATCGGAATATGCAACGTCCACCAACGCGCCGAACTCTCCAATCGGCGTATCCCAGCGGTCGCTGATCATGAATGATGCTTGCGGCTTCGTCTTCTTGATGAAATCCCCGTAGTTGGCACTGGCGGTGATGCCGCCAGCCAGGCCCTGTGAATCAAACGGCATGCGCGTGCGCAAATTAACAGTGCCACCGATACCACCTTCAATCATGTCGGCCGAAGGATTTTTAAATACATCCACGCCAGCCATCAATTCGGACGGTACATCTTCAAAACTCAGGCCACGTGTGTTGCGGGCGGAGAACACGTCTTCACCATTGAGTTCGCTTCGCACTTGCGTCATGCCACGTACTGCGACACCACTTCCTTCTGCTGAAAATCGATTGGTATCGCCCGGTGCAAACAAGTGGTCAATGGTTACGCCGGGAATGCGCTGGATGGCCTCGGTAACACTGCGGTCAGGTAATCCGCCGATG
>CAZEFQ010000026.1:0-22476 GCA_964511505.1 uncultured Rhizobium sp. | reverse complement strand
AGATGCTCATGAAGCGGCCCTTGAGGTTTGCGGACCGCGCGATAGCCGCGCCACCGCGGCCCGGAAAGCGTCGCCACGCTGCTCGAAGTCGCGGAACTGGTCGTAAGAGGCGCAGGCCGGCGAGAGCAGCACCACCGGCGCGGAAGCGCCGGAGCGGGCTGCATCGCCGGCCGCGGACGCGACTGCGACGTCCAGCGTCCCGGACATTTCATAAGGAACGTGGCCATCCAGGGTGCGGGCGAATTGCGGCGCCGCCTCACCGATCAGGTAAGCGCGGCGGATGCGGGGAAAATAGGAAACCAGGCTTTCGATCCCGCCTTCCTTGGGCTTGCCGCCTGCAATCCAGAATATATCGGCATAGACGGCCAGCGCACGCGCCGCTGCGTCGGCATTGGTGGCCTTGGAGTCGTTGACGAATACGGTATGACCGATACGGCCCACGTCCTCAAGGCGATGCGCCAGGCCGGGAAAATCGGCGATGGACGCGGCGATGGCGCGGGCATCTTTCACGTAAGGCTTGGCGGCGCCATAGGCCAGCGCCGCATTTTGCCAATTATGCGCGCCCGGCAGATGCCGGGCATCGTTGAGGTCCATCACCTTGACGGCCCGGCCGCTCTCCGCGTCATAAAGCGCGCCATCCACCACAAAGATGCCACGCCCCAGGACCTTGCCTACCGATACCGGCCAGGCGGTGCGGCCTTCGCCCGCCAGCCGGGTGAAAATCGCCGCGCCATACTCGTCATCCACTCCCACCAGCACCTGGCCGTCCTTGGGCACCTGGGCGAGCAGGCGCTGCTTGATGGCGGCGTAATTCTCCATGCTGCCATGGCGGTCGAGATGGTCGGGGGTGAGATTGGACAGCAGCGCGACATCGGGTTTGAGGCCGGGCGTGAGATCGATCTGGAAACTGGACATTTCCAGCACATACACGCTGCGGGAGCCGGGAGGCGAAAGCTCGAGCACCGAGCGTCCGATATTGCCGCCGACCTGGGCATCGAACCCGGCCGCGGACAAGATGTGGCCGATCAGGGCGGTGGTGGTGGATTTGCCGTTGGTCCCGGTGATTGCGATCACCGGGGCGCGGCCCGGCACATTCCCATCGGGACGGATTTCGCGTGCGAAAAGCTCGACATCGCCGATCACCGCGACTTTGGCGGCTTTGGCATGGTTGACGACCTCATGCGGCCTTGGATGGGTGAGCGGCACGCCGGGACTCAAGATCAAGGCCGCGATTTTCTCCCAGGGCCATTCCCGCCAGGGCATGATTTCGGCGCCTGCCAGCCCGCCGGCATCGCGCGCCAGGCTGTTATCGTCCCAGGCGATCACCTCCGCGCCGCCTGCCTTCAGCGAACGCACCGCGCCCAGTCCCGTGCGGGCGAGGCCGAAGACGGCGACGGTGTGGCGCGAAAAGCTGTGGGAGGCAATCATGGCGCTACCGCAGCTTGAGGGTGGCGAGCCCGGCCAGCGCCAGCACCACCGCCACGATCCAGAAGCGGATCACGATGGTGGGCTCGGTCCAGCCGAGTTGCTCATAGTGATGATGAATGGGCGCCATCTTGAAGACGCGCTTGCCGGTGAGCTTGAAACTCACCACTTGCACGATCACCGACACCGTCTCCAGCACAAAAAGACCGCCGACAATCGCCAAGACGATCTCATGCTTGACCGCCACGGCGACCGCGCCCAGTGCCCCGCCCAGCGACAAAGAGCCGGTGTCGCCCATGAAAATGGCGGCGGGTGGGGCGTTGTACCAGAGAAAGCCCAGTCCTCCGCCCACCAGGGCGGCAAGGAACACCGCCAGCTCACCGGAGGAAGAGATATAGGGAAGCTGCAGATAGGCAGCGAAGCGGTCATTGCCCACCAGATAAACGATCAGGGTGAAGGCAGAGGCCGCGATCATCACCGGCATGATGGCAAGTCCATCCAGCCCATCCGTGAAATTGACCGCGTTGGCCGCCCCGGTGATCACAAAGCCTCCGATCAGGATGAAGGACAGGCCCAACGGAATGAGCGCGGTTTTGATGAAGGGAATGGCCAGCGCCCCCGACAGGCCTGGCGCCTGGGCCCGCATCACCAGCCAGGTCGCAAAGAAAGCAACCGCGAATTCGATCACCAACCGCGCCCGGCCGGAAAGCCCATCGGCGGTGCGCTTGGTCACCTTATAATAGTCGTCCAGAAACCCCAGCAGCCCATAGCAGACAGTTACCATCAGTGCGATCCAGACATAGCGGTTGGACAATTGCGCCCATAAGAGGGTCGAACCAAGCCAGGGGATCAGGATCAGAAGTCCGCCCATGGTGGGCGTGCCGGCCTTGGCGACGATATGGCGCTGTGGGCCGTCGCTGCGAATGGGCTGTCCTTTACCCTGCTTGATCTTGAGCCAGCGGATCAGCATGGTATTGATAAAAAAGGCGATCACCAGGGCGGTCATGACCGCCCCGACCGCGCGAAAGGAGAGATAGCGGAACAGGCGGAAGAAGGCGAGTTGGTCGGTGTGGGTGAGAAGGGAAAGATAGTAGAGCATCAGGCCCTCGCCTTCAGGGCTTGGACGATCACCGACATTTTGGCGCCATTCGAGCCCTTGACCAGCACGGTATCGCCCGGCGCAATTGCGGCGAGCAGCGCGGGAGCGAGCGCGGCGGAATTTTCGGCATAAGCGCCGCGCCGGTGCGGCGGCAGAACGTCCCACAGCGCTTTCATCTCGCGGCCTGCGGCAAAAACCAGATCGGCATGCGCTTCGGCAATGGGTTCCGCCAGATCGGCATGATGATTGCCGGGGCCCATCTCCAGCATGTCGCCCAGGACCGCGATTTTGCGGCTGCTGGACGCACCCAACAATGCGAGAGCCGCCCGCATGGAGGCGGGATTGGCATTATAGCTTTCATCGATCACGGTGACGCCGCCTGCCTGGAAGCGCGCGCCCCTGCCCTTCAAGGCGCTGAAATCTTTCAGTCCCGCCGCGGCATTGAGCACGTCGCCGTCCAATAGCGCCACCGCGGCCAGCGCGCCCACCGCGTTGGCGGCGATATGCGCGCCCGCCGCGCCGACCAGACAATCCACCCTGGTGCCCAGGATATCGGCCCTAAGCCGCATGCCTTCTCCTTCGGGCGCAATGGAGAGAAGTTTCGCTTCGCCCGCGCTGCCAAAGCGGATCACGCGCGATATCCTGGCCTGGGCGGCGCGCGCCGCCAGGCGTTCCACATAAGGATTGTCGGCGGGAATCAGCGCCGCGCCGCCCGGCACCAAGCCCTCGAAAATCTCCGACTTGGCATCGGCAATGGATTCGCAGTTGCCGAAAAATTCCAGATGCGCCGGCGCGATGGTGGTGATGAGAGCGACCTGCGGGCGGACAAGGGAAACGAGATTGCGAATCTCGCCGAAATGATTCATGCCGATCTCGAACACGGCATATTCCGCATCTTGCGGCAGGGAGGCGAGGGAAAACGGCACCCCCCAGTGGTTGTTGTAAGAGGCGGTCGAAACATGGATGCGGCCCAGCCGGTTCAGGGCGTGGCGCAATATCTCCTTGGTCGTGGTCTTGCCGGCGCTGCCGGTGACGGCCGCGAGCTTGGCGTGGGAGCGGGCGCGCGCGGCGCGGGCGAGATCCTCCAGGCCGCGCTGGGTATTGGCGACGGTGAGCAGCGGCCCAGCCGCGGCTTCCGGCTTGCGCGAGACCAAAGCCGCGCCCGCCTTGGCCTCGAACGCGGCGCGGACGAAATCATGGCCATCGCGATTGTCGCCTTTCAGGGCGACAAAAATATCGCCCGGCTTCAGGGTGCGGGTGTCGATGGAAAGACCGTTCACCGCAAAAGGCGCGCTGGCCTTGCCCAAGGTGGCGGCTTCGGCTTCGGCGGAAGTCCACAGCGTCATGCCGCGCGACCCCCGGTTTCGACGGCAGCCTTGATTGCCTCCTCGCGGTCGGAAAAAGGCAGCACCTGATCGCCCACATACTGGCCGGTCTCATGGCCTTTGCCGGCAAGCACCAGCACATCGCCGTTTTGGAGCGACGCGATGGCGGTTTTGATGGCCGCCCTGCGGTCGCCGATCTCGCGCGCGCCATTCGCCGCCGCCAATATTTGTCCGCGGATCGCGGCGGGATCCTCGCTGCGCGGATTGTCGTCGGTGACGATCACATCGTCGGCAAGAGCGGCGGCGATCTGGCCCATCAAGGGGCGCTTGCCCTTGTCGCGGTCCCCGCCGCAACCAAAGACGACATGCAGCCTTTTATGGGTATGGGGCCTGAGCGCTTGCAGCACTTTCTCCAGCGAGTCGGGGGTATGGGCGTAATCCACATAAATCGGCGCGCCACCGGCGGAATAGGCGACTTTCTCCATCCGTCCCGGCGCGCCCTTGAGATGCGCGAGCGCCGCGAAAACTCTGGCGGCGTCCTCACCCAACCCGATCGCGAGTCCCGCCGCGACCAGGGCATTGGACGCCTGGAACGCGCCGGCCAGGGGCAAAAGCACATTGTAATTTTTTCCCGCGAAGACGATGGTCAACGCCTGTGCTTCACCGCATTCCTCACGTGATAAAAGCCGGATCGTCTCGCCGCTCTCACCCACGGTGATCAGGCGAAGCTCGCGTCCACGGGCCGCGGCGATGAAGCGCTCCGCCTGTTCAGCATCCCGGTTGATCACTGCCACGCCATCGGGCTGAACCACTTCATCCACCAGCCGGAGCTTGGCGGCCAGGTAGTGCGCAAAGCTGCCGTGATAATCCATATGGTCGCGGGTGATGTTGGTGAAGCCGGCAGCGGCGATCTTCACCCCGTCCAGCCGGAATTGATCGAGCCCATGGCTGGAGGCCTCGACGGCAAGATGCTCGACGCCGTCTTTTTTCAGCTCCGCCAGCAGGGCGTGGATTTCCACCGGATCGGGCGTGGTATGGCCAAGCGCGCGCCCGCCTTTGGGACCCACTATGCCGACCGTACCCAGGCTGGCGGCAGGCTTGCCCAGCGCCGTCCAGATTTCGCGCAGGAACGCCACCACGGACGACTTGCCCTTGGTGCCGGTGACCGCGGCGATGGTCGAGGGCTGGGCGCCATAAAATTCCGCCGCCATGCGCGCCAGGCCGAGCCGGGGATTTTCGTCGGCAATGAACGGTATGTTCAGCGCCTTGGCTTCATCCGCCAATTCGGGGCGCCCAAGCACCGCCGCCGCGCCGCGCGCCGCCGCGTCGGCGACAAAGCGCGCGCCATCGGTCCTGCTGCCCGAGAGCGCGGCGAACAGAAAGCCGGGTTCGACCTTGCGGCTGTCGCTGGCCAGGCCGCGAAAATCGCGCGCCTTGAAGATCTTTGCCGCCACCATGGCGTTTATGTCTTTCTTGGCTGCCATAATCCCAAGAGATTGTGGCGCCATTACGAGTTTCCGCGCGCCAATGTCACCGGCGCGTCATTGGGGACGCCGAGCAGGGGCGCAATCCGGGAGATCACCTTTCCGGCGAGCGGCGCCGCGGTATAGCCGGCCAGGGCGAAGCCGCCGGTTTCCTTGGTGCCATGCGGCTGGTCCAGCAGCACGAAAACGATATAGCGCGGGTCGTGCACCGGAAAAACTGCGCAAAAAGAGGTGCGCAGGGCGTGCGGGATATAACGGCCATTGGGACCGGGGACCTGGGCCGAGCCGGTCTTGCCGCCCACGTCATAGCCCGGGACATCGGCCTTCTTGCCGGTCCCGTCGGTGACCACATAGCGCAAAAGATCGCGCATCTTTTCACTGGTTTCCGGCTTGATGACCTGTTCTGCGCGATTGTCCGCGCCGGGCTCTTGTTTCAGGAAAGTGGGCGCGATGCGCCGGCCGCCATTGACCACTTCGGCCGCGGCGGTGACGAAGCTCAACGGGCTGACTGAAATGCCCTGGCCGAAAGCGACCGTGGCGGTTTCGATGGTGCCCCAATTCTGGGGATAGAGCGGGCGGGCGGTTTCCGGCAATTGCGTGGCCACCCGGCTCAGAAGGCCCATCTTCTCCAGGAAGGCGCGCTGGCGAACCCCGCCGGACCGCATCGCGATCTGCGCCGTGCCGATGTTGGAGGATTGGGCGAGAATATCGCGCACCGTCAATGTCGCGGGCATGCGCTCGGCCTCATGGATGGTGAACTTGCCGATCTTCAATCCCTGACCGATGGGAAAAACTTCATCGAGATTGGCGACATGATCCTCCATCGCAAGCGCGAAGGAGAATATCTTGAACACCGAGCCCAGCTCATAGACGTCCTGGGCCATCACATTGCGGGTGGAGTCGCCCTGGTCGAGCTTGCGCTGGTTGGGATCGAAATCCGGCACGGAGATCATGGCCAGGATCTCCCCGGTCCTGACATCCATCACCACGCCGCCGGCCGCCTTGGCGTTGAAGGTCTGACGTGCGGCCTCGGTCTCGTGGGCCAGGATGTACTGCACCCGCATGTCGATGGAGGTCGCGACCTGGCCGCCGGCATGGGCCCGCACCTGGTCCTGAAGCCCCAGCTCCAGGCCGGAAACGCCATTGTTGTCGCCGTCGGTGACGCCCAGCAGCTGGGCCGCTGCACGGCCATCCGGATAGTAGCGCTTGGCGCTGGGCTCAAATTCCAGGCCCGGCAAGCCCAGATGCATCGCCCGCTCCTGCTGGTCCGGCGTCAATTGCCGTGCCACCAGCACATAGGGATGCTTGGCATTGGCGAAGCCGGCATCGAGGCGTGCGGCGTCGGCGCCGGTGATCCGGGCCAGGTCGCGCGCCGCGCCCTCCTTGTCCCAGAAGACCTGCGGCCGGGCATAAAGGTCCTTGACCGGCAGGTCGCGGGCCAACAGCTCCCCATTGCGGTCGGTCAAGTCGGCACGGGCGACAAGGGCATGGCCGGAGAAGCCGGCGGAGCCCGCATCGCACAGCAGCGTCACGTCAACCAGGCGAATTCCCACCAGCGCAAAGGCGGCGGTGCACAGGGCCGCCCCGACAATGATGCGCCGCTGGATTGCCTCCATCGCCTCACATGCCCGGATTGGAAATGGAGGGTGATGCCGGCACGATGGCGCTGGCATTGGCGACCGGCGTATTGGCGGGAACGGCGTCACCCCGGCGCGGCAGCTGGTTGAAAGAGGACAGCCGGACCGACGTGGCGTCGTTCATGCCCTGCTCTTGTGCCAGTTCCTGGATGCGGGCGGGACCGGCGACACGCTCCCATTCCGTCTCCAGCACGCCGATCTGGCCGCGCGTGTCGGCGATCTGGCGGTTGACATGGGACAACTCCACCTGCGCCACCCTTGTGGCTTCGGCCACATGATAGAGACCCAGGATGGCGAACCCCATGACCGCGACGCAGAAGAAATTGATGACCCGGATCATGGAGACCTCCTACGCTGCCAGCCGTTCCGCCACGCGAAGCTTGGCGGAACGGGCTCGGGGATTGGCCGCAATCTCCGCCTCCTGAGGCGTTTGCGGCCGCGATGTGACGACGCGCAGCATCGGCTTGCGGCGCATGCTTTCCGGCAAATGGCGCGATTGGGACGGCGCCTTGCCGCTATTTTCGGAAAAGAATTGCTTCACGATGCGGTCTTCCAGGCTGTGAAAAGAGACGACGGCCAGCCGGCCCCGCGGCTTCAGGATGGCGAGCGCCGCGCTGAGGCCGCGCTCGAGTTCGCCGAGTTCGTCATTCACATGGATGCGCAGCGCCTGGAAGGTGCGGGTGGCGGGATGGATAGGCTGGCGTAGCGCGGCAGGTCCCTGCACCTCGGAGACGATTTTCGCCAGCTGGGCCGTGGTGGTGATGGGGCGGGCGGCGATGATGGCGGTGGCGATGCGGCGCGCATTCTTTTCCTCGCCGAGGCGCGCGATCACGGAGGCCAGGGTGGAATGGTTGGCGCTGTTGACGAAGTCGGCAGCGGTGGCGCCCGCCCCACTCATGCGCATGTCCAGCGGACCTTCCTGGCGAAAGGAAAACCCGCGCTCGGGCGTATCGAACTGGAAGGACGAAACGCCCAAATCCAGAACGACGCCGTCAATATTCTTGGCATCGCCGGGGCCGGCGAGGGATTCCATGCGCGAGAATTCGCCTTCCACCAGGGTGAGACGGCCGGCGAATTTTTTCACCAGCGCCTGACCGCGAGCGATGGCCTCGGGGTCGCAGTCGATGCCCAGGACCCGGCAATCGGCAGCCTCGAGAAGGGCTTTGCTGTAGCCGCCCCCGCCGAATGTGCCGTCGACATAATGCGCACCATCGCGGGGATTCAGCGCCGCGACCACCTCGGCCAGCATGACCGGAATATGCGTGCCCTGAAGATTGGCGCTCATTGGCCTTCCTCGCGGGCGCGTTCCAGCCTGGCTTTCATGCGCGCCACCGCCTCGGCTTCGGCCTGGCCGTAAGCATCCCAATCCCAGATCTGGAATTTTGCCGACTTGCCGACAAAGGCAACGCGGTCTTTCAACTTGGCATGCGCGATCAGCGGATCGGGCAGGCGCACCCTTCCCTGCTCATCCGCCACCAGCAATTGGGTGCGCGAAATGATGGCGGTGGCCTGGTCGTCATGCGAGGGCGAGAAGAAAGGATCCTGATTGGCGAGCCGCGCCGCAACGCTTTCCAGCAGCGTCTGGCCGAAGGCTTCCAGCGCCGGTTCGGAAAAGCTGGGGCAGACATAGACCCCCTGGGTATTTTGGGCGGCGAGGATGTGGCGATAGGTGGCCGGGATGCAGACCCGCCCCTTGCTGTCGAGCGAGCCGACCACCGTTGAAATGAACGGTTGGACCAACCCGGTCATCGACTCGAACCCCCTTGCCCAGGCTCCGGGGGGCCGGTGAGTCGGTCCTTGCCGGAAGGGCTTTAAACCTCAGCCCATGGGACAGTATGGGATAGCATGGGACAGAAATCGCCGTCAAACGAAAAGTCTAGGTTTTTGAGGGGCTTGGCTAGTTGTGGACAGAGTTTGAGGCGCTACCGCTAGAGGGAGGGAGAACAAATAATAAACACGTAAAGAGTGTGGTGAATTCGGTAAATGAAAGCTTAAGAGCAATTCGCGTCATGATTTACAACGCAAAGAAGCGCCCTCTGAAGTTGTGTTGCCACCGGCTGCCCTGATTCGCAGGACGCGTACAGGCGCAGACCGTCGGGCAGACGCAAGTCGACGGACGCAGCTATTTCACGTCCTGGCCGCCGAGTTTGACGCTCTGAAGAAACGCCGCGTCGGCGGCGGTGGGAAAGGCATCCGGCTCCGCCCCGATCCAGACATCGAAAATATCGGTCTTGCTGGTGTAGCGGCGGATTTCGATGGTCATCTCCTTGCCGCCCACTTTGCCCTTGCCGCGCAACTTTCCCACCGGCCCGGCAACGGCGTTATGCTCCACGGAAACGGCCAGGTTCTGCAGCTTGTAGGTCCCGCCCAGTTCCTGCATCACATTCTTCAGCACATCCTCATCAACAAAACCCATGTTCGGGATATGCGTGCATTCGGCGCGCAGATAATGCGGCTTGCCGTCGAGCTCGGCGCTCAGCGATGCCTTGTCAGTCACCACCGCATCGCCGCGGCTGGTCTGCGTCTTGCTCTGTGTGACAGCAGGCGCCCCGGGAAAGCTCACTTCGAAGCCGCAATTCGCCGGATGGAAGGCGACGGGATCGGCGAATGCCGATGTGGTCAGCAGCATGAACGCTGCGATAGCAGGACCCGTCCGCATCAACTCCTCCCCAAAAAAGCATCAGATGGCCTGTAAGCCGGGTTCTGTACCACTTTCGTGGCGATGACCATTCCTCTGGGATGGGGATTGCTCCCGCACCTCACGCGACCGACCCGGACGGCGATGCGGAAAACATCACGTGCCGTCCCTATTTGGTCTTGCTCCCGGTGGGGCTTGCCTTGCCGCCTCTGTTGCCAAAGGCGCGGTGCGCTCTTACCGCACCATTTCAACCTTGCCGGGCCTTTAGGGCCTTAGGCGGTGTCATTTCTGTGGCGCTATCCCTGGGGTCGCCCCCGCCGGCCGTTAGCCGGCACCGTCTTTCCGTGGAGCCCGGACTTTCCTCGATCCTTTCGAACCGCGGTCACCCGGCCATCTGACAGCAGGATTTTACCGATCGGTGGCGCGATAGGCAACTGTCAGGGCGCGCTGAGCTGGCGCGCGCGCACCTGCTGCTGGAAGGCGCGCATCATCAAAAGCCGCAAATCCGCCGGCAAAAGCTGGAGCTGCTCCAGCGGAATGTCCAAGGGCGCACGGCCGCGGTGATTGTTGTCGTCGAAGAACCATTCCCGCGTATAGACGAGATAGAGAATGGGCCGCACGGCCTGGCTGTTGTTGGGAAGCCCGGTGTGCATGGTGCGGTAGTCGATCAGGATGGCGTCGCCGCGTTTGAACGGCACGCTCGCCATGCCCAGATGCGGCGAGGCTTCCTGCTTTTCTCCCCAGCGATGGGAGCCGGGCCAGATCGCGGTGGGGCCGGTCTGGGCGTCGATGTCGATCAGTGGGATGGAGACATTCACCGCATAAAGCGGTAGCGCCGGCCCGATCTGCGGGAATTCGTGGAAAAGCTGCTGATGGTCGCGATGGATATGCTGCATTTCCGCACCCGGGAAGGAGGCCACCGCGGTGACGCTGCCCAGCCGCATCAGGTCATTGCCCAGAAGCGGAGCAAGAAAATTCACCAGCAAGGGATTGGCGAAAAGCAGGGGCTGCCCGAAAGGCCCGCTCATCCGCATGGCGATCTCAAAGCGGCCGCCCCCCACTTTCTGGATCGGATTGGGAAACGGCGCCTCAGCCAGCGCCGACATGCCGGCAAGCCCCTGGCCGCCATAGCGGGCGCGGAATTCGCCATAAAGGAGATCGATGAAATCCGGGGAATAAATTCCCCGCATCACCACCGCACCCTGTTCGTGCAGGGCTGTGAGGGCAGCCAAGGTGGTCTCTTGCGCGAGCGTGCCTCTGCCGCGCTCGGCCTCGGAAATGGATACGACGGTCAAATTCATGGACGGCTTATAGACCGGTTGGCGCCGCTTTCGCCAGCAACGCCGCCAGCAGAAGACCGCATTCCCTGTCCCAGACGCCGCTGAGATTGCCGGGACGAAAATGGCGCTGGAATGCGGCGATTGTCTTGTCTCGCGGCACATCCGGATCATAGCCGTAAAGGATTAGGGCGTCCGCGTCTGCCGGGTTTGCAGCTTGTCCCGGCCAGAGCCCGATGCCGGCACCGGCCAAATCCCGCCAGGGAAACAGTTCGCCCGGATCTTGTTTCCGGGCCGGCGATACATCGCTGTGGCCGAGCACGCGCGCGGGCGCGATGGCGTGGCGGGCAAGAATGTCCAGGCAGAGACGCTTGAGGGACGCGATCTGGGCGCCGGGAAAAAGCCGATAGCCGTAATCATGGCCGGGATTGACCAGCTCGATGCCGATGGAGCAGGCATTGAGGTTGCGTGTTCCTGCCCAGAATGAGAGGCCGGCATGCCAGGCGCGTTTTTCTTCCGGCACATGCGCATAGACGGTGCCGTCTTCGCCGATCGTATAATGCGCGGAAACCTTGGCTTCAGGATCGCAGAGCCTGGACAGCGCCGCTTCCGCCGTCGCCATGCCGGTATAATGCAACACCAGCATGTCGATGGCGCTGCCGCCCCGGCTGTCCTGGTTGGCTGACGGCATCTCCACGCGCTTCATTTCAGGCCCCGCTCCTGGCGAATCTTGTCATATGCGCTGTTGATCGCGGCCAGCTTGTCATTGGCGAGCTTGATGAATTCCTCCGGCACACCGCGCGCGATCAGGCTGTCGGGATGGTTCTCCTTGACCAGCCGGCGGAAGGTCTGCCGGATTTCCTCCTCCCCGGCGATATAGGAGACACCCAGGATCACATAGGGATCGGTGAGTTCGGGGGCGAAATGGGCGGCGCGGATGCGGCGGAATTCGTTGGGGGCGAAGCCGAAAATCTCCGCCACCCGTTCCAGGAAACGGGACTCGGCCGGATGCAGCACGTCATCGGTCTTGGCGATCTCGAACAAGCCGTCGAGCACGTCTTCCAGGATGGCCGGATTGCCGCGGAAGAGAACCGCGATCTGGCCGGCATAGGCTTCGAAGCCCGCCACGTCCTGACGCGCCAGGTTGAAGATGCGCCGTACATTGCCCTCCTCCTGCGGGGGCACGGAAAAAACTTTCAGGAAGGTGGCGAATTCTTCCTCGGTGACCACGCCATCGGCTTTGGCCATCTTGCCGGCCAGCGCGATCACGGCGATGGTGAAAACCACGCCGGGATCGCTTTCGCGGTCGAAGATGAAATGGCCGGCCGCCGCGCCCAGCAGCGCTCCCACGGGCCCTCCAACCAGTAGACCGGCCGCCGCTCCGCTAACTTTTCCCCAGATTGACATCCCGTCTCTTTACCGCAATCTTCGCGCCCTGGGAGCGGATTTTCATCCAGGCTCAGGCGGCGTCCACCGCCTGGGGATCGTAATTCAGCAGCGGCCCAAGCCAGCGTTCGGCTTCTTGCACCGTCCAGCCCTTGCGGCGCGCATAATCCTCCACCTGGTCGCGTTCGATCTTGCCCACGCCGAAATAGCGGCTTTCGGGATGGGCGTAGTAGAAACCGCTCACGGAGGAGCCCGGCCACATGGCGTAGCTTTCGGTGAGCTTGACGCCGATTTTCGCTTCCGCATCCAAAAGCTTGAACAGCGTGGCTTTCTCGCTGTGCTCGGGCTGGGCGGGATAGCCGGGCGCCGGACGGATGCCCTGATAGGCTTCCTTGATCAGTTCTTCATTGGTGAACGTCTCGCCTGCGGCGTAGCCCCAATAGTCGGTGCGCACTTTTTCATGCATGCGCTCGGCAAAGGCTTCGGCCAAGCGGTCGGACAGGGCGCGCAACAGGATGGCGGAATAATCGTCTTTCGCCGCCTCGAATGCCTTGATGTGCGGCTCCTCGCCGATGCCGGCGGTCACCACAAAGCCGCCGATATAATCCTCTGTTCCTGCGGGCGCGATGAAATCCGCCAATGCCAGGTTGGGCCGGCCCGCCTCCCGCGCCATTTGCTGCCGCAGCGTATGCAGCGTGGCGATGGGGAATCTGCGTGCCTTGTCGCCATAGATCCGGACATCGTCATCCAGCGCATTGGCGGGCCAGAAGCCGATCACCGCCCGCGCGGTCAGCCATTTCTCCTCCACGATCTTCTTCAGCATCTTCTGCGCGTCGTTAAAGAGATCGGTGGCGGCTTTGCCGACTTTCTCGTCTGTCAGAATCTGCGGATAGGGCCCCGCCAGCTCCCAGGTCTGGAAGAAGGGACCCCAGTCGATGTAACGGGCCAGCTCCTTCAGATTATAATCGTCATAGACCCTGGTGCCGAAAAATTTGGGCGCCGGCGCGGCTTTGCCGAAATCGGGGCGTGCCCGGTTGGCGCGGGCTTCCGCCAGGGTCAGCCGCCGCCCGCCGCTGTTGCGGCCGGCATGGTTGCGGGCAATGGATTCATATTCCGCGCGCACCTGGGCGGCATATCCAGGACCATTGTCCTTGGACAACAGGCTGGACGCCACACCCACCGCACGCGACGCGTCGGTGACATAGACGGTTTGGCCGCGGCGATATTTGGGGTCGATCTTGACGGCGGTGTGGACGCGGCTCGTGGTCGCGCCCCCGATCAGGAGCGGGATGTCGAAGCCCTGGCGCTCCATTTCGCCCGCCACATGCACCATCTCGTCCAGCGACGGGGTGATCAGGCCGGAAAGACCGATCACGTCGGCTTTCTGTTCCCGCGCGGTGTCGAGAATCTTCTGCGCCGGGGTCATCACGCCCAGGTCGATGACTTCGTACCCGTTACATTGCAGCACCACGCCCACAATATTCTTGCCGATATCGTGCACATCGCCCTTGACGGTCGCCATCACGATCTTGCCGGCGCTTTCCTTGGCCGCGCTTTTGTCGGCCTCCATAAACGGCAGAAGATAGGCCACCGCCTTTTTCATCACTCTTGCCGACTTGACCACCTGGGGCAGGAACATCTTGCCCGAGCCGAACAGGTCGCCCACGACATTCATGCCCGCCATCAGCGGGCCTTCGATCACATCCAGGGGGCGGACGGCTTCTTTGCGCGCCTCTTCCGTGTCCTCGACGATATAGCTATCGATGCCATGCACCATGGCGTGGGTGATGCGGTCATTGACCGGGTGAGAACGCCAGGCAGCATCTTCCACCGCGGCCGCCGCCCCTTCGCCCTTATATTGCTGCGCCAGTTCCAGCAAACGCTCGGTCGCGTCCGCGCGGCGGTTGAACAGCACATCCTCGATGCCCTCGCGCAAGGGCGTCGGAATATCCTGATAGACGGTGAGCTGGCCGGCGTTGACGATGCCCATATCCATGCCGGCTTTGATGGCATGGAACAGGAACACCGAATGCATCGCCTCGCGCACTTTATCATTGCCGCGGAAGGAGAAGGAAAAATTGGAGACGCCGCCGGAAATATGGGAATGGGGATTTTCCCTGCGGATCACCTCTGCGGCTTCGATAAAGGCCTTGCCATACTCGTTATGCTCTTCCAGGCCGGTGGCGACGGCGAAAATATTGGGATCGAAGATGATGTCTTCCGCCAGGAAACCGACCCGGTTCACCAATATGTCGTAAGCCCGCTTGCAGATCTCTATCTTGCGTTCCCGGGTGTCGGCCTGGCCGGTTTCGTCAAAGGCCATCACCACCACCGCGGCGCCGAAGCGCATCACTTCGCGGGCGTGCTCGATGAAACTTTCTTCGCCTTCTTTCAACGAAATCGAATTGACGATCGCCTTGCCCTGGCAGCATTTGAGGCCTGCCTGGATCACACTCCATTTCGAGCTGTCGATCATCAGCGGCACCTTGGCGATATCGGGCTCGCCCGCGATCAAATTGACGAAGCGGGTCATCGCCGCCTCCGAATCGATCAGGCCTTCGTCCATGTTGATGTCGATGACCTGGGCGCCGTTCTCTACCTGGCCGCGGGCGATCTCCAGCGCGGCTTCATAGTCATTCGCCGCGATCAGCTTGCGGAATTTGGCCGAGCCGGTGATGTTGGTGCGCTCGCCGACATTGACGAAGTTGAGATCGGGTGTGAGCGTGAACGGCTCCAGGCCCGAGAGACGCATATATTTCGGCTTTTCCGGAATTGCGCGGGGCGGCACGTCGGCAATCGCCCGGCCAAAGGCCTTGATATGTGCCGGTTTGGTGCCGCAGCAGCCACCCACGATGTTGACCAGGCCGGAACGGGCGAACTCCCCGATCATCTCGGCCATGGAGTCCGGCGTCTCGTCATAGCCGCCAAACTCATTGGGCAGGCCGGCATTGGGATGCGCACTGACCAGCGTATCGCAGGCGCCGGCAAGCTCGGCGATATAGGGCCGGAGTTCCTTGGCGCCCAGCGCGCAATTGAGGCCGACGGCAAAGGGCTTGGCATGGCGCACCGAATGCCAGAAGGCTTCCGGGGTCTGGCCGGTGAGCGTACGGCCGGAAAGATCGGTGATGGTGCCGGAAATCCAGACCGGAAGGCGGATGCCGCTTTCCTCGAACACTTCCTCAATGGCGTAAATGGCGGCCTTGCAGTTGAGGGTGTCGAACACGGTCTCGATCATCAGCACATCGGCGCCGCCCTTGATCAATCCCCGCGCTGCTTCGCGATAGGTCGCGCGCAGCGCATCGAATGTGATGTTGCGAAAGGCGGGATCGTTGACATCCGGGGAGATGGAGGCCGTGCGGTTCGCCGGTCCCAGGACACCCGCCACCAGGCGCGGACGTCCGCTGGTGGTGTATTTGTCGCAAAGCTCGCGCGCCAGACGCGCGCCCGCCTCGTTGAGCTCGCCTACCAGATGGCCGAGGCCGTAATCCTCCTGGCTGGTGAAATTGGAGTTGAAGGTGTTGGTCTCGATGAAATCCACGCCCGCTTCGAGATACTGGCGGCCGATATCGCAGATGATCTCTGGCTTGGTGAGAGTCAAAAGGTCGTTGTTGCCTTTGAGCTCGCTGGGATGATTGCCGAAGCGTTGCCCCCGGAAATCGTCTTCGCCCAGCTTGTAGCCCTGGATCATCACGCCCCAGGAACCATCCAGCAGCAGAAGGCGCTTCTGTGCCTCCTGTTTCATCCAGGCAATACGGGCATCGCGGTCAAAAATCATGATGATTCCCTAGAACTCAAATGTGATGGCCTCAACCCCAACAGGCGGCAGGCGGCATAGCTGAGATTGGCCTGATTGAGGGTATAGAAATGGAATTGGCTGAAGCCGCGTTCGCGCAGCTGCTGCACCTGGTCGGCCAGCACGGCGGCGGCGACAATGCGGCGGCTTTCGACATCGTCATCCAACCCGTCATAGGCGCGGGAAAGCCAGGCGGGAATGGCGGCATGGGTCTTGGCAGCCATGCGTTCCACGCCGCGGAAATTGGTGGTGGGCATGATGCCGGGAATGATGGGGATGGTGATGCCGGCCCTGGCCGCATCGTCACGGAAGCGCGCGGTGGCGTCATTGTCGAAGCAGAACTGCCCCAAGGCCCGGCTCGCCCCCGCATCCATCTTCTTTTTCAGAAGCTCGATATCATGGCCGTGGCTGGGCGAATCCGGGTGGCGTTCGGGATAGAAAGACACGCTGATCTCGAACGGCGCGATGCGGCGGATGCCTTGGATCAATTGGGGCGTGGAGTGATAGCCGTCGGGATGCGGCCGGTAAGGCCCATCCATATTTGGCATGTCGCCGCGCAACGCCACGATATGGCGGATACCTGCTTGCCAATAGCCGCGCACGATCTCGTCGATTTCCTGCCGCGAGGAGCCCACGCAGGTAAGATGGGCGGCAGGTTTGAGAGCGGTCTCTTCGACAATGCGCTTGACCGTGGCATGGGTGCGCTCCCGGGTCGAGCCGCCCGCGCCATAGGTGACGGAAACAAAAGAAGGCTCAAGCGGCTCCAGCCGCTTGATTGTGTGCCAAAGAGCCGCTTCGGCTTCCTCCGTCCTGGGCGGGGAGAACTCGAAGGACACCGATATCGGCGCCCCGTCATGCGAACCGGCGCTGATCATCTTTTCCAGGCTCATGCCGTTTCCCTTTTTTCCCTGTTCCCCTCAGAGGGCTTGGCGGCGAGCCAGAGCTTGACCGTGAGCTTTTCTGGCGACGGTGCTTTTGCCTTGTCGTCGCCGGGTGCGATGGTGTCGCTGTCGCCGGCCTTCAGGCCCGCGGCATCGAGCCAACCCTTCACCTCCCGGTCGGAAAATCCCAGGCGGCGATGGGCATAGTCCTCACGCAGAAATTCCAGCGCATGGGGCGCGAAATCGGCGATTGCCAGGCGTCCGCCGGGCCGCATCACCCGTGCGGCTTCGCTCACCGCCGCACCGGGATCGTCGAGATAATGCAGCACCTGGTGGAACAGCACCGCGTCGAAACCGCTCTCGCGATTGCCGCTGGAATAAGGCAGGCGGTAGATATCGCCAAGCCGCACCTGCACCTGCGGCATATGCTGGCGCGCCAGCCGGTCGCGGGCGATAGCAAGCATCTCCGGGCTGATATCGATGCCGACGGCGCGCCTGGCATGCCGCGCCAGAAGTTCCAGCATCCGGCCGGTGCCGGTGCCCGCATCCAGCAAATCTTCAATCGGCTTTGTCGTCAGGCGCCTGATGATGGCGGCTTCCACATCTTTTTCCGGCGCGTGCAGGGCGCGGATGCGCTCCCATTCTCCGGCATTGGCCTTGAAGTAGGCGGCGGCCGCCGCGGCGCGGGTTTCGCGCACATGGGCGAGCCTGGCCCGGTCGGTTTCGATCAGCGCGGGATCGGCAAGGCTTGCCAGTGTACGGCCCAGTTCGGACCCCGGGCCGCGGTCGGTGGCGCGATAAAACACCCAACTGCCTTCCTTGAAACGTTCCAGAAGCCCCGCCTCGCCCAGCAATTTGAGATGGCGCGAGACACGTGGCTGGGACTGGCCGACAATTTCGATCAACTCGCTGACCGCCAGTTCCGCCTCCCGCAAGAGCAAAAGCAGCCGCAGGCGGGTGGGATCCCCCGCGGCGCGCAGCATGGCAATAAGCCTGTCCATCCCGGACGATTCCTTGGCCACTTCACATATAAACATATCTTTATATGCCTAGCGCAAGTGGCCGACAAGACCTATGGACAGACTCAGTAAAAAAAGGAAAAACCGCGCCAAAGCCGGGGGGCGGATAAACGGGCATGCGCGCGGGCAAGGCCGTGAAAATCGGGTTCTGCGGCCTCCTTTTGATGGGGCTGGCCGCTTGCGCCTCGGCGCCTCCCTCGCCAGGGGCCTTGGCCGCCAACGATCCCTATGAAGCGACCAACCGGCAGATGCTGGATTTCAACGGCAAGCTGGACCGCTATGTCGTGATTCCCTCCGTGGCGGTCTATTTCTTTTTGGTCCCGGAAGGCGGCCGTCGCGGGGTGCATAATTTCCTGGGCAATCTCAGCCTCCCCACCATCTTCGTGAACGACATGCTGCAGGGAGAACTCACACGGGGAAGCCAGTCGGCGGCGCGTTTTGTCATCAATACCGGCTTTGGCTTTGGCGGCTTTTTCGATCCGGCCCGGAAAATGGGGATTCCCGGCCATGGCGAGGATTTCGGCCAGACCATGGCGGTCTGGGGGGCGGGCGAAGGGCCCTATCTGGTGCTGCCCTTTTTCGGTCCTTCCAATCCCAGGGACGCGGCGGGTCTCGCCACCGATGCCGCGATCGATCCCACCAACTTCATCCGCTTCAAGCAGCACATTTGGTGGGCCGGGGCGCGGGAATATTTCACATTTCTGGACTTGAAAGGGCAGACTTATCAGACCATCCAGGGAATTCAGCGCAGTTCGGTGGACTATTATGCCAGCCTGCGCAGCCTGTATCGTCAATTGCGGGAGAGCGAGATTCGCAATGGCCGCCCGGCGAAGTCCCAGGATTTGCCTGAGTTTTGAACGTTCCGGAACTTTGTGTCCGCCTTGAACTTGCCATAAGCAACGGGAAGGCTGATGAAGAGAAAGATGAGCCTGACGATGACGACAAAAATCCAGCGGCGTGGGCTGTTTTCGGGCGCGTTCGGCCTGGTGCTGGGCCTGATGATTCTCTCCGGTCCGCCGGCGCTTGCCGCCACCCCTGCGGAAACGTTTGTCCAGGACAATATTCATAAGGGCCTGGACATCCTGAACAGCAAATCCCTGCCGGTGGACCAGCGCCGGTCCCAGTTTGAAGGATTCCTGCTCGGCCTGACCGATATGAAGCGCATCGCCGATTTCACGCTCGGCCAATATCGTCGCGGCGCCAGCCCGGCCGACCTCGCGGCCTTCGACGCGGCTTTCCAGAATTATGCGGTTGCGGTTTATCAGTCCTATTTCGCCCGCTATGCGGGCCAGACCCTAAAGGTCACGGGAAGCCAGCAGCGCGCGCCCGACGATTTCATTGTCACGACCCAGCTGATCGATCCCACCGACCGTTCCGGCCAGCCGCCGCTGCAAGTGGACTTCCGCGTTCGCACCGATACCGGCAAACCGGTGGTGATAGATTTCTCCGTTTCCGGCATCTGGCTGGCACTGGAAGAACGCGACCAGTTCACCTCATTCCTGGGCCAGAATGGCGGCAATATTCAGATGCTGAATTCGCATCTGAACGATCTGGCGAAGCAGTACAAATAGTCCTAGGTCCGAGACGTGATCACTCTGTCCCGGTAAGACAGGTCTCCCACGTCGCACGCCGCGTGCTGGCCGAACCAGGCATACCGGTTGCGCGCGATGATGCGATAGATCAGGTCACGGATGGGACCGGGCACCAGACTCAAAATATGGACCCATCCCAGGCCGGGAAGTTGCGACAAGACCAGCAGCGCCGGATCGGAACGGCGATAAGCGACGCCTCGCCATAGCACGGCGTTGGTGTCGGGATTTTCCGGATCGATATGGAGCGCCAGGGCAAGGGCCCGCCCATAGTCGGACTGGATCGGCGTGAAGCGAAAAAAACGCTTCTTGTCGCGGACGAGGACAAACCGCGTCCAGCCCGAGCAGAGGACGCAATGGCCGTCATAAAGAATGATGCCGTCATCCGGCCAGAAGCCGGCGTCTGAACGGTTGGGATTCATCGATCATCCAGCATGGCCAGGCAAAACAGCATCAGGACAATGGCAGGACCTGTCTTGACCAGGGCGCCCAACGGCTCGATCCACAGTTCAGGGGCGACAACCGCCGAACCGGCCATATAACCGAGTGAAACAAATATTCCGGCTGTCAGGCCAAATGCGCTGGTGCGGCGGACTGCGATCAAGAAGCCGATGGAAATATCCAGCACACTGCTCCCAATCGTGACCCCTTGCGCAATGGGGAGGGAGAAACCGTGGTCGAGCAAGGTCTGGCACGCGGCATCGAAGGCCACAGTCAGGGCAATCAGGCCGGAGACGCACCAGAAGACGACCAATATCGCCAGGGCCAATGCCTTGAAAAGATAAAGCCGGGCAAACCATTTCTCCTGCACGGTAGCTGGCGTCATCGCCACTGCCTCGCCGGCAGAAAGCGGCTTGAGGCGGGTCTCTTTCATCCAATCATGAGGGTCGCCCTGCACGCCGCGGCGCATTTCCGCGATGGCAGTGCTGCGAATGGGCGGTTTCCAACCCAATATGGATGCCAGATCACCCGCGATGGCGCCTGGTGCAAGCGCCCAACTGGGAGCGGCAAACCAGGGGACAGGGCCGCCATTATGGGAGCGGAAGGCGGCGACGATGCCTCCGACCGTGCCGGGATTTTCCTCCATTACGTCCCAGGCCGCATGCCAGTCTCTTTCACCGCCACGCCAGCGCCTCGCGATCAGGGCCACAGTTTCGCAGATATCCGATATTGCCGTGGCCGCGAACGCGGCATTTCTTTCGCGAGCCGGGAGATCGAGCGGCAGGGCCGCGAGAGCCCGGATGAGCGCGCTGCCGCCATAGGCGTTTTGCGCGATCACAAAGCCCGGCCTGAGGATCAGGTAAGGGGCGCCACTGGCGGCGATGGCGCGTTCCCCTTCCCGTTTGCTGCGGCTGTAAGACGTGCGGTCCTCCGCTTCGTTGCCGGGGATGGAGAGATGCACCAGCAGCTTTCTCGGCTCTGACGCACAAAAGGCGGCAAGGCGGGATGCAAAAGCATGATGGATGGCATCGATGTTGTTGCCCTGCAGGATGCCGATGGTATTCACCACGACGTCAGAACCCTGCAGAAGATCGCGCAAGGCGCCTTCCGAAAGCGACAGCAAAGGCGTTTCCTGCACGCGGCCCAAGACGGTTTTCTGGGCCGCCGTGAAGTGCCTGGCGTAGCCGCAAACGGAAAAGCCGCGATGACGCAAATCCGCCGCCACGGCGTGGCCGATCAGGCCGGATGCGCCCAGAACCGCAACAGCCGGGCTCAATAGAGCACCGGCTTGGCGATCATCAGGTACAGAATCGTCAGCACCGCTCCGAAGCCTGGGAAGCCGAACCAGAACCAAAGGCGGAAGAGGCGATGATATTCGGGTGGCAGGGACATGCCCGTATTTGCAGAGGCGGCCGCCAGATCGCGCATACGCGTCTGCATCCAGACCACCGGCAGCCAGAAAGCGCCCGCAAATACATAGAGCATCAGTGATATGCCAATCCAGCCGGCGGAAAAGGAAAGTCCATCCTCGCGCATCAGGAGATAACCGGTAATGGGTTGCAAGACGATGGCCGTCGCGGTGAAGACATAATCGGCGATCACCACCACCCGGGCCGTGCGCGCTATAAAGGGCGCGTCGCCGGTCAGATGCGCCATCAGCATGAAAAAAGCGATGCCGCTGCCGGTGCCCAGAATGACGGCGGCACCAACGACATGCACGAATTTCAGGACCAGATAGCTCAGGCGCGGGCAAACCTTTTGTATTTCAATCGATGCGGCTGGTCCGCATCGACGCCGAGGCGGCGTTTCTTGTCGGCTTCGTAATCCTGGAAATTGCCTTCGAACCATTCCACATGGCTGTCGCCCTCGAACGCCAGCATATGGGTGGCGATGCGGTCCAGGAACCAGCGGTCATGACTGATGATCATGGCGCAGCCGGCGAATTCCTCCAGCGCCGTTTCGAGCGCGCGCAGCGTGTCCACGTCCAGGTCGTTGGTGGGTTCGTCGAGCAGCAGCAGGTTGGCGCCCGATTTCAGCATTTTGGCGAGATGCACCCGGTTGCGCTCGCCGCCTGACAGCTGGCCCACCTTCTTCTGTTGGTCGCCGCCCTTGAAGGCGAAGGCGCCGACATAGGCGCGGGAATTCACCTTGGTCTTGCCGAATTCCAAAATGTCGGTGCCGCCGGAGATTTCCTCCCACACCGTCTTGTTGGGGTTGAGCGCGTCGCGGGACTGGTCGACATAGCCCATCTGCACCGTGGGGCCGACGCGCAGCGTGCCTGCATCCGGCTTTTCCTGCCCCGTCAGCATGCGGAACAGCGTGGTCTTGCCGGCGCCGTTCGGGCCGATGACGCCGACGATGCCGCCCGGCGGGAGCGAGAACGACATGTCGTCGACGAGGAGCCGGTCGCCGAAGCCCTTCGCCACGTGCTCCGCGTCGACGACGGTGTCGCCGAGGCGCGGCCCCGCGGGGATGTGGATCT
>CAZEFQ010000025.1:0-3717 GCA_964511505.1 uncultured Rhizobium sp. | reverse complement strand
CAGGCTTTGCAGGGGATGGAATCCATCGGCCCGCTTCTCGCCGACATGCAGGAACAGGTTGACCTTAGCGAAGGCGGATTCCGATTTGCTTTTGATCAGCTGGTCAGCCCGCTTTTCAGCTTCTGTTCCAGCGAGGCTTTTTCATTGTCTTCCGGACTGAAGGCCAATGCCTGGTCCCATTGATAGCGGGCTTCCATCTTGCGGCCCGCTTTCCAGAGCGCGTCGCCAAGATGGTCATTGATGGTGGGATCGCCGGGCACCAGCAGCACCGCCGCCTCCAGGGTCTGGGCCGCGTCTTCATAGCGGCCGAGCCGGTAATAGGCCCAGCCCACGCTGTCCACGATATAGCCGTCATAGGGGCGCAAGGTGCGCGCCTTCTCCAGCATCGAAAGGGCTTCGTTGAATTTGCGGCCCTGATCCACCCAGGAATAGGCGAGGTAGTTGAGCAATTCCGGCTGGTCGGGAGAAAGCTTGAGGCCCAAATTCACATCGGCCTCGGCCTTGTCCCAATTGCCGGCGCGGTCTTCCGCCATGGCGCGGGCATAAAAAAGCGGCCAATCCTTCTTGGCGGGCGTGCCCAGTGCCTTTTCCGCCTGGTTATAGGCGGTGACGGCGTCATTGAATTTGTTGGTGGCGCGGTAGGCGTCTCCCAGCGCAATCCAGGTCTCGCTGTCCTTGGCGTCGGCGTCGGCCAGGGTCTTGAGGTCGCGCAGCGCCAGGTCGTTCTGGTCCATGCGCGAATGGTTGCGGGCCGCCTCCACCGCCGCCAGGCGGTAATAGGGCGAGGATTTGTCCACCTTGGCGTAGATCGCCACCGCGTCGTCGTATTTCTGCAGCGTCTCGTACCGGTCGGCGAGCAGGATCTGGGCCAGCGCCAAGTCAGGCCTGAGATAAAGCGCCATGCGCAGGTAAAGGATCGAGACATCGGCACTGGAAGCGTCGCTCAGCGAGGCGGCGATGCCGAACAGGCCTTCCGCCGCGCCATCCTCGGCGCTGCGGATCATCGGTTCGGGCTTCTGGTTCTTGGCGACGCGCGCCAATCCCTGTGCTACCAGCGGGCCAAGCGCGTTGGATTTGGGCAGGCCATTGTAGAACTTGGCCGCGTCGGCGCCACGGCCCTTGCGCTCCATGTAACGGCCATAGGCCTCCACCACACGCGGGCTGTTGGGATTGAGCAGCATCGCCTTGGCATAAAGCGCATCCGCATCCTTTCCCTGGAAGTCCGCGATCAGGGCGGTATGGAACGCTGCCACCCCTTCCGCCGCGCTCTGCTCGCCCAGGGTCTTCATGTCGGCGGCGACGGCGGCCTGATCGCCCGCCGCGGCCGCGGCCCAGGCGTCGAACAACGACACAGTGAGAACCGAGAAAGGCCCTCTGGCCGAGGCGGCGAGATTCTTGCGCACTCCGGCATAATCCTTGTTGTGGAACGCGGACACCGCCAGCGCCAGGCGCGCGGCACGGTCGTCCGGGGCGGTCTGCACCACCTTGGCGGCATATTGAGCGGCGGCATTCAGGTCGCCCGCGGTGCTGGAATAGAAGAAAGCCAGCGACAGAAGATCGGGATTGCCCGGATCATTTTTCAGGCTCTGGGCGTAGTAACGCGCCGCTTCCGGCATATCGTGCTGCTGGGCGGCATGACGCGCCGACAGGTAGGTGGAGAAGGCATCCGCCTGGGCGTCCGGTTTGACCGCGGCCGGTCCCATGCCGGGCAGGCTGACGCTGCCGCAGCCGGCAAGCAAAAGCGCGCTTCCCAGCAAAGCCGCCATCTTGAACTGCTCGATCTTCGAGAGAGTCAGGCGCAAATCACGCTCCTACATGTTTGAATAGTTGGGACCACCGCCCCCTTCGGGCGTGACCCAGACAATATTCTGCGCCGGATCCTTGATGTCGCAGCTTTTGCAGTGAACGCAATTCTGCGCATTGATCTGAAAGCGCGGCCCCGGCCTTGTTTGGTTTACCGCTTCGCTATGGTCCTCGACAACCTCATACACGCCCGCGGGACAGTAACGCTGCGCCGGCTCGGCATACTCCGGCAAATTCACTTTAATCGGAATTGCCGGATCGCGCAGCAACAAATGCACCGGCTGGTCTTCCTCATGGTTTGTATTGGAAAGAAAGACGCTGGAAAGCCGGTCGAAAGTGAGGGTTCCATCCGGTTTTGGATAGGAAATCCTTGGCGAATCTTTCGCTTTTTTAAGGGTTGCATAGTCCGGTTTTCCATGATGCAGGGTCCCGAAAAGGGAAAAGCCGAAAAGCTGGTTGGTCCAAAGCTCCAAGCCGATGAAGGGCAGCGCCGTCAAGGTTCCCAGCTTGGACCAGAGCGGCTTCACATTGCGCACGGGTTTGAGATCTCGAACGATCGGGCTTTTGGCATAAGCCTCCTCATATTCTGTCAGAATGTCGCCTGCCCTGCCCTCTTTCAGCGCCGTGAAAACCGCTTCCGCAGCCAGCATACCGCTCCTCATGGCATTATGGCTGCCCTTGATGCGCGGAAGATTCATGAATCCGGCGGCGCAGCCGATGAGCGCGCCGCCGGGGAAACTCAAGCGCGGCACCGATTGATATCCGCCTTCGGTCAAGGCCCGGGCGCCGTAACCGATGCGCTTGCCGCCTTCCAGGAATTTGCGGATGGCGGGATGGGTCTTGGCGCGCTGGAATTCCTGGAACGGGTCGAGCCAGGGATTGGAATAGTTCAGATGGACGACAAAGCCGATGGAGCAGAAATTCCCGCCCCAGTGATACATGAAGAGGCCGCCGCCAGTGTCTTCGGAAAGCGGCCAGCCCATGCCGTGGACCACCAGTCCCTTTTTATGTTTTTCTTTCGGTAGCTCCCAAAGCTCTTTCAGCCCGATGCCGAACTTCTGGGGATCACGCCCCTCATGCAGGCCGAACTTTGCGCCGAGCTGTTTTGAGAGTGAGCCGCGGGCGCCTTCCGCAAACAGCGTGTATTTGCCCTTGAGGATCATGCCCGGCGTGTAATTGGGTTTGTGATGACCGTCTTTGGCTACGCCCTGGTCGCCGGTGATCACGCCTTTGACCACACCGTTTTCGATCAAGAGGTCATGGGCCGGAAAACCCGGATAAATTTCCACGCCCAGCGCCTCGGCCTGCTGTCCCAGCCAGCGGCAGAGATTGCCAAGCGAGATGATGTAATTGCCGCGGTTGTGCATCAGGGGCGGAAACAGGAAATTGGGAATCCGCAGAGCGTTTTTTTTGCCGAAATAATAAAAACGGTCGTCGGTAACCTCGGTCTCGACCGGAGCGCCCTTTTCCTTCCAGTCCGGGATCAATTGGTTGAGGCCGCCGGGATCGAGCACCGCGCCGGACAGGATATGGGCGCCGACTTCCGAGCCTTTTTCCAGCACGCAGACACTGAATTCGCGATTTTCGGCGGCGGCCAGTTGCTTGAGCCGGATCGCGGCGGAAAGCCCGGCGGGACCGGCACCGACCACCACCACGTCATAGTCCATGCTTTCGCGGCCCGTTGCACTCATCGCCCAACAATCCAGAAAGAATTTGCCGGCTTTCTATACCGCAGAACCGGACGATCCGCGTAGAATGGGTCCATGCAGGACCAGGATGCGCTCAGGACCCTTAACTGGCTGGTGGAAGCCGGCGCCGATGAGGCGATCGGCGAGACGCCGGTGAACAGGTTCGCCGTCAAAACAGGTGCGCCCACGGAACCGACGCCGACAATAAAAGTCCCCCTCACCCGTC
>CAZEFQ010000024.1:0-5335 GCA_964511505.1 uncultured Rhizobium sp. | reverse complement strand
TTCATGTCATAGCCGGCGAACAGGGCGGCCGCACCCACCAGCAGGAAGATTTTCTCCTGCCGCCAGGCCATCGCCACCGGCGGCCTCAATCCCGGCGGCAACCAGGCAAAGCGCGCCGGCCCAGAATCGTCCCTCATCGCATCGCCTTCAGCCGGTCGAGCGCGATCTGCAGGATGTAGGCAGCCGCCACCTTGTCCACCACTTCGCCCCGTCTTTTGCGGGAAGCGTCGGCTTCGATCAGGGTGCGGGTGACGGCGCTGGTGGACAGCCGTTCGTCCTGGAAGACCAGGGGTAGCGGGGAGCGGCCAGCCCAGTTGCGGCCAAAGGCCCGGGCTGACTGGGCCGAGGGACCGTCCGACCCGTCCATGTTGAGCGGCAGCCCTACCACCAGCCCTCCCACGCCTTGCTCACTTATTATTATGTCCAGGTGGGCGGCATCGACGGCGAATTTGCCCCGTTTCAGGGTGTCAAAGGGGGTCGCCACCGTGAGCAGCCGGTCTGACAGGGCAAGTCCGATAGTCTTCTCCCCCAGGTCAAGCCCCAGAAGCCGCTGGTCCGGCTCGAGTTTCAAGGCGGTCAGGTCCATCACCGCCATGAAATCCGCCTTTTCCTTGCCAGTCCCGGTCGCGATTGCTAGCAAAGTCCGGATTTTTCTAACAGCGGAAAACCCCTTCATGTCCGTGGACAAGGACACTGTGAAACGCATCGCCCGTCTGGCCCGTATTGCCGTGCCTGCCGAAAAGCTTGAGCCCCTGGCGGGGGAACTCAATGGCATTTTCAACTGGGTCGAGATGCTCAACGAAGTCGATGTCGAGGGCGTCCCCGCCATGACCTCGGTGGTGGCGCAGAAACTCAAATGGCGCGAGGACAAGGTGACCGATGGCGGCGTCGCGGCGGAATTGATGCAGAACGCGCCCGATCACGAAGCGACCTTTTTCGTGGTCCCCAAGGTGGTGGAATAATGTCACTCGTGGCTTTTAGCTTGGCCGAAGCGCGGGATGCGCTGAAAACCAAGAAAATTTCCTCCAAAGAACTTACCGGCGCGATGATCAAGGCGGTGGAGGAGGCGCGGCCTCTGAACGCTTATGTGACCGAAACACCGGAAAAGGCGCTCGCCATGGCGGCGATTTCGGATGCCAGGCTGGCAAAAGGCGAGGGTGGCGCGTTGGAAGGCTTGCCGCTGGCGATCAAGGACTTGTTCTGCACCAAGGGCGTCAGGACCACGGCCGGGAGCCGCATCCTTGGCAATTTCGTGCCGCCCTACGAGTCCACCGTCACCCAGAATCTGTGGAACGCCGGCGCGGTGATGCTGGGCAAGACCAATATGGACGAGTTCGCCATGGGCTCGTCCAATGAGACCAGCGCCCACGGTCCGGTGTTCAATCCCTGGCGGGCACGCAACTCCAACGCCAATCTGGTGCCTGGCGGTTCCTCCGGCGGCTCCTCCTGCGCGGTTGCCGCCGATATCTGCCTGGCGGCCACCGGCACCGACACTGGCGGTTCGATCCGCCAGCCGGCCGCGGTCACCGGCATTGTCGGTCTCAAGCCTACCTATGGCCGCTGTTCGCGTTGGGGCATCGTCGCCTTCGCCTCTTCATTGGACCAGGCCGGCCCCATGACCAAGACGGTGCGGGATGCCGCCATCATGCTTAAGAGCATGGCGAGCGTGGACCCCAAGGATTCCACCAGCGTGGATGCTCCGGTGCCGGATTACGAAAAGCTGCTGGAAGGCGGCATCAAGGGCCTTAAGGTCGGCATCCCCAGGGAATACCGCATAGAGGGCGCGCCGCCCGAAATCGCCGGGCTTTGGGACAAGGGGGCGGGCTGGCTGAAGGCACAGGGGGCGGAAATCATCGAGGTCTCGCTGCCCCACACCAAATATGCGCTTCCCACCTATTATATTGTCGCTCCCGCCGAGGCGTCTTCCAATTTGGCCCGCTATGACGGGGTGCGTTACGGCCATCGCGCCAAGGGCGCGCATGACGTGATCGAGCTCTATGAGAAAAGCCGGGCGGAAGGCTTTGGCGCGGAAGTGCAGCGCCGCATCCTGATCGGCACTTATGTCTTGTCGGCGGGCTATTACGACGCCTATTACGCCCGGGCCCAGAAGCTGCGCACCCTGATCGCGCGGGATTTCACCGAGGCGTTTCAGAAATGCGACGTGCTGCTCACCCCCGCCACGCCCGGGCCCGCTTTCGACATCGGCGGCAAGACCAACGATCCGGTGGCGATGTATCTCAATGATGTTTTCACCGTCACGGTCAACCTGGCGGGACTGCCGGGCCTGGCGGTGCCGGCGGGCTTGACGGAGAATGGCCTGCCGCTGGGTCTGCAGTTGATCGGCAAGGCTTTTGACGAAGCCACGGTGCTGCGCGCCGGCCTGGCCATCGAGGACGCGGCCGCTTTCAAGCACAAGCCCGCCCATTGGTGGAGGGCGACATGAGCGCGCAATTTTTTTCGGCCGCCTCCGGCGGCGGGGGAAAGCTGATCAAGGGCCAGACCGGCGATTGGGAAATCGTGATCGGCATGGAGGTGCATGCCCAGGTTCTCTCCAACGCCAAGCTGTTTTCCGGCGCTTCCACCCAGTTCGGGGCGGAGCCCAACGCCCAGGTGAGTTATGTCGATGCCGGCATGCCCGGCATGCTGCCTGTCATCAACGGAAAATGCGTCGAACAGGCGGTGCGGACCGGGCTGGGATTGAAGGCCAAGATCAATCTCAGGAGCATTTTCGACCGCAAGAATTACTTCTATCCCGACCTGCCCCAGGGCTATCAGATCAGCCAGTACAAGAACCCCATTGTGGGGGAGGGGGAGGTCTTCATCGACCTCAAGGACGGCAGCAGCATCCGGGTCGGGATCGAGCGGCTGCACCTGGAACAGGATGCCGGCAAAAGCCTGCACGACCAGCACCCGGACAGTTCGTATGTGGACTTGAACCGCTCCGGCATCGCCCTGATGGAGATTGTCACCAAGCCGGACATGCGCTCCTCGGAAGAAGCCGCGGCTTTCCTGAAGAAATTGCGCGCCATCGTGCGCTATCTGGGCACCTGCGACGGCAATATGGACGAGGGCTCCATGCGCGCCGATGTCAATGTCTCGGTGCGCAAGCCCGGCGGGCCTCTTGGAACGCGCTGCGAGATCAAGAACGTCAATTCCATGCGCTTCATCGCCCAGGCGGTGGAGTATGAAGCCCGCCGCCAGATCGAGGTGATCGAAGGCGGCGGCGTCATCAAGCAGGAAACCCGCCTGTTCGATTCGCGGGCCGGGGAAACCCGCTCCATGCGCTCCAAGGAAGAGGCGCACGACTATCGCTATTTCCCCGATCCGGACCTCCTGCCGCTGGAGCTGGATCCGGCATGGGTGAAAGAAATCGAAAAATCCCTCCCCGAACTGCCGGATGAGAAGCGCGCGCGCTTCATTGCCCAGGGATTGACCCCCTATGACGCTTCGGTCCTGGTCGCCGAGCGCGAGTTGGCCGATTATTATGAGGAATTGGCCAAGGGAGTGGAGGCCAAGGCCGCCGCCAACTGGCTCAACAATGAAATCCTGGGCCGTCTCAACCGGGAGGGTCTTTCCATCACCCAGGTCCCGGTCAGCGCCAAGGCCAACAACGCCATCATTGAGATGATCGCGACGGGCACGATCTCCGGCAAGATCGCCAAGGATCTCCTGGACATTGTCTGGAGCGAAGGAGGCGATCCCAAGGCGGTGGTGGAAGCGCGAGGTCTGAGGCAGGTGACGGACACCAGGGCCATCGACGCCGCCATCGAGAAGGTGATCGCCGCCAATCCCGACAAGGTGGAAGAGCTCAAGCTCAAGCCAAAGCTCGCTGCCTGGTTTGTCGGCCAGGTGATGAAACAGACCGGCGGCAAGGCCAATCCGGTTCAGGTCAACCTCGCCCTCAAGAAGCGACTCAATCTGCCTGAAGAGGGGTGATTCGCACAAAATGCGCAAATACGGTTCGGCGGGCGCATAAATCCCGATTTTTCATCCGTATACGGAATAATCAATATAAGTCAATAAAAACAGGGCTTGGATGAATTTTGGCAAAATCGCGCCATTGCAAAGCCCAAGCCGGAGTTGCATTTCCAAATGCAAGTCTTTCATATTCATGACGTTTTGGGGGGTGACGGAAGTTGCCTCGACCCGAACAAACGATAGAGGAGTTGATCATGGCTGCGAAGAAAAAGGCCAAGAAGGTTGCCAAGAAGAAGAAGGCTTCCAAGAAGAAGAAGAAATAAGTTGGGTTGACTTATCGTCAATCTGACGCTCACGGTTACCTTCTGACGCTTTCAGGAAGTATCCGATGAACAAGGCAAAGGCCGCGGTCTCCCGGAAGGGTGCCGCGGCCAAGCCCGTTAAAAACGGGCCCCGTAGAAGTTCCTCCGCCCCGATACAGCTTTATTACTGGCCCACCCCCAACGGCCATAAGATCAGCATTTTCCTGGAGGAAGCCCGGCTCCCCTATGTGCTGAAGCCGGTGAACATCAACAAGGGCGAGCAGTTCGCTCCCGCTTTCCTCAAAATCTCCCCCAACAACCGTATGCCGGCGATCATCGATCCTGACGGCCCGGGCCGCCGACCCATCTCCGTCTTCGAATCCGGCGCCATCCTTCAATATCTCGGCCGCAAGACCGGGAAATTTTATCCACAGGCCGAGCGGGCGCGGGTCCAGGTCGACGAATGGTTGTTCTGGCAAGTGGGCGGTCTTGGGCCCATGGCGGGGCAGGCCAATCATTTCATCGTCTATGCCAAGGAGGACCTGCCCTACGCCAAGAAGCGCTACGCGGACGAAGTGCACCGGCTTTTCGGGGTGATGAACACCCGGCTCGGGATGCGCAAATATCTGGCGGGCGCCTATTCCATCGCCGACATGGCCTCCCTTTCCTGGGTCAAGTCCGCCACCCGCTATCAGCCCTTGGAGGAATTTCCCAATCTCGCGGCCTGGTTCGAGCGGCTGATGCGCCGGCCCGGCGTCCAGCGCGGTCTGGCGGCCGGGGCGGAGCTGCGCAAAGCCAAGCCGCTGACGGATGAGGAACATAAAATCCTATTTGGGCAACGCGCCCGCTAGGCGGGCGCGTTGCTTTCTGTTGCCCCCTCCGGCCTTCGCATCGCAAGCGCTGCTACGGCCGCCTCCCCCGCCAGCGCTACGCGCGCGGGGGAGGCGGACCTATATCTGCATCGACATTAGGAATTGATTCACCACGCCTAACGGTTGTTAGCGATCAGCGCTAACCCGCGTTTACCGCGTCTTAGTTTCTCCCTGCTCACCATGGCACAGCTTGAAGGGAGGGGGACGTGACCTGCATCGACGTCGATTCACTGGCGCAGTTTG
>CAZEFQ010000023.1:0-24944 GCA_964511505.1 uncultured Rhizobium sp. | reverse complement strand
GGCTGTGGGGGGGTTGGTTTTTTTGGCGGCGGGCCGTGCGGGCCCGCCGCTTCCTTTTCAAAGATAGGGCATTGCCAGCCGCGCCGCCGAGTCCCGCAGCCGGATCAGGACCGGCCGTGCGATCAAAGCGGCAAGATGCATCGGCCTGCCGCGCGCGATCTTGGCATCGATAATGGCATCCAGCTGTTCCGTCAGCACCGGGTCATAACATTCCAAGTCGTATTCGAAATTGAGGCGGAAGCTGCGCGCATCCCAGTTGGAACTGCCGATCAGGCACCAGCAGCCATCGACGGTGAAGAGTTTGGAATGATCGAAGGGCTGGGGCGTCGTGTAAATATTGACCGACATGTGCCGGAAGAAGCGCAAATGTCCGCGCACCGCCCAATCCATTACCACATGGTCGGACCGCTCCGGGATCACGATATCCACCTGCACGCCGCGCAGGCAGGCCTGGGCGATGGCGAATTGCAGCCGCGCATCGGGCAGGAAATAGGGCGTAAGGATGCGAACCCGGCTCTTGGCCAGGGTGAGCGCCGAACCCAGGATCATCTCAAGCTTGTAGATGTCGGCGTCGGGTCCCGAACTGAGGCCGCGGGCATAGACCGGCCCGGCCGGCGAAAGGTCCGGCCACCAATGGTCCTCGTCCAGGGTCTCGCCCGTGGTGAAATTCCAGTCACGCGCGAAAGAATCCATGATCAGCCGCACCACCGGTCCCTCGACGCGGAAATGAATGTCGTCGATGTAGTCGGCGGGACGCAGCCTCTGCGAGTTTTCCGCCCCGATATTCATGCCGCCCACAAAGGCAAGGGCGCCGTCGGTCACCATTATCTTGCGATGATTGCGCATATTGAGGAACGGCATGCGCCAAGGCAGCCATGTGTGCAGGAAACGCGCGGCCCGCACGCCTTCCGCCTGCATGCGGTAAAGAATGCGGGGAAAAAAATAGCCGATGCCGACGCTGTCCAGAAGCACGCGCACCTCGACGCCGCGTTTTCTGGCCGCGGCAAGCGCTTCGGCAAATTCATTGCCGGCGGGGTCGTCGCGGAAGATATAGGAGGCCAGGACGACGGATTTTTTTGCGCCCGCGATCGCCTCCAGCATTTGCGGATAGGCCCTGTCGCCGCCGTCCAGAATGGAAAGCGCATTGCCTCCGGTCAGCGGTTTTCCGCTGACGCGCTCGCTGGTTTCGAACAGGGCGCAGATATGTTCCGGCGCGTCCTTGAGAAGGATGGAGGCAGGCGGGCTGGATTGCGGCTGGGCCAAACGGCTCATTTTCAGGGCGCGCCGGGTGACCCGGTTGATGCCGAACAGGTAGTACAGCGCACCCCCCAGGAAGGGAGAGAACCAGGCGGCGCCGATCCAGCCCAGTGCGCCGCGCACGTCGCTCTTCTTGAGCAGGACGTCGACCGTCACCGCGCCCGCCACCAGGACATGCAGCAGGCTGATCAGGACGACCCAGGGCCAATCTGAAGAAGGTAGGGCAAACATCGCAGCGCCTTTTATGCTTATTGCCCGTTGTTCGTCAGGCGAGAATTTGCTTGAAACTCGTCCCCAGGTCATCAAGTTTAGTAAGAAACGTTTTCTTTCCGGCCGGTTTCACAGTCAGGGTCCATCATGGCGTTCGGTCATTCCACCCCGCGAAAAGGGGATTTGCGGGTGGTAAGCTGGAATCTGCTGCGCCGGGTGGGCGCGGGCGTCGACGATGTGGCCTGGCTGATCAAAAACCACCAGCCCGACCTCCTGTTCCTGCAGGAAGCCACCGAGGAGATCGTCTCACTGCCGTCGCTGGTGGGCGGACACTTTTTCCGCCATCCCATGGAACGGCGGATTTACGGTCTGGCCGCCTGGAGCCCGCACCCCTTTCCCCCCACCACCGCTTTGCGCCTGCCGGCCTCGGTCCTGCCGGGCCGGGTGCCGCCGCGCCATGCCCAGCTGGTGAGGTTTCGCGGCGTAAGCTTCGCCAATGTGCATTTGAGCCATGGCCAATTCCTCAACCGCTGGCAGCTCCTGCATATCGCCAGCGCGCTCGAAGGCCCTGCCGCAATCATCGGGGATTTCAACGCCGTGGGTCCCACCCTCCTGCCGGGGTTTCGCGATATCGGACCGCGCCGGCGCACGCATCGCGCCAGCAATATCGTCAATTTGAGGCTCGATCGCTGCCTGGCACGCGACTTGAGGCTGGGCGCCGCGCAGGTGCTGGACCGCGGCGCGTCCGATCATCACCCGATTGTCCTGGACCTGGCGGTGGCCAGCGAATTCTATCCGGATGGCGCTCTTTCGGCCTTCTGATCGATGATTGTTTTCATGGGCTTGCATGGCGGCCTCCAGCCATGGGCGGCGTTTCCCGGAAAGCCACGCCATGCCATATTCCCCGCGCTTTGAATCTGGAGAATGCATGCAGATAGGGATCATTGGCCTGGGGCGGATGGGCGCCAATATCGGCCGCCGCCTGATGACAAAAGGCCACAAAGTGGTGGGCTATGACCGCGACCCCAAAGCCGTCAGCACCATGCCGGGCGCCCAGGCCGCCTCGGACTTGCAAGACCTGGTGAGCAAGCTTTCGCCGCCCCGCGCCGTCTGGGTGATGCTGCCTGCCGGCAAGATCACGGAAGACGCCATTGCCCAGCTCGGCCGGCTGCTTTCGCCCGGCGACACGGTGATCGACGGCGGCAACACGTTTTTCAAGGACGATATCCGCCGCGCCAAAGACCTCGCCGCCGGGAACATCACCTATATCGATGTCGGCACCTCGGGCGGCGTCTGGGGATTGGAACGCGGCTATTGCATGATGATCGGCGGCGCCGCTGAAGCGGTTGACCGGCTCGACCCGATCTTCTCGGCGCTGGCT
Organism: uncultured Rhizobium sp.; assembly: GCA_964511505.1. GTDB lineage: Bacteria > Pseudomonadota > Alphaproteobacteria > Micropepsales > Micropepsaceae > Rhizomicrobium. Next base: position 22,096 of record CAZEFQ010000023.1, on the reverse strand, counting down.
CCCGGCGCCGGCGCGATCGCCCAGACCCCCAACCGCCAGGGCCGCGATCCTCGTGTCGTCAACGGCTATATGCATTGCGGTCCGGCAGGCGCGGGCCATTTCGTCAAGATGATCCATAACGGCATCGAATATGGCCTGATGCAGGCCTATGCCGAAGGTTTCGACATCCTCAAAGGCCGCGCCGGCGCCGCGCTTCCGCAAGATGAGCGTTTTGACCTGGATCTGGCCGACATTGCCGAAGTCTGGCGGCGCGGCAGTGTGGTGGCGTCCTGGCTTCTCGATCTTACTGCGATCGCGCTGGCCAAGCAGCCGGAGCTTGCCGCGTTCGAGGGCAAGGTGCAGGATTCCGGCGAGGGCCGCTGGACGGTCAACGCCGCGATTGACGAAGCGGTGGCCGCGCCGGTGATCACGGCGGCACTCTATGCCCGTTTCCGGTCCCGCATTTCCAACAGTTTCGGCGAAAAGCTGCTCTCCGCCATGCGCAACGAGTTCGGCGGCCATGTCGAACAGCGCGAGACCGCGGGAAAATGAGCATCTCGCACAAAGAACCGCCTTCGCCGGCGGCGATCGTGATTTTCGGCGCCAATGGCGATCTCACCAAAAGGCTGATCGTTCCCGCGCTTTACAACCTGTCGCGCACCGGTCTTCTGCCGCCGCATTTCGCCCTGATCGGCGTGGATCATAACGACAAGACCACAGATGAATGGCGTGCCGCGCTCAAAGAGTTCCTGGGCACGGTTCTCGCCAAGAACAGCGAAAGCGTGGACGAAAAGCTTTGGCAGCCCATCGCCCGCGGCATGCTTTTCCTCAAGGGCGATTTTGACGACGATGCCACTTATCGAAAACTGGGTGAAACCCTCGCCGATCTGGACAAGAAGGACGGTCTCAACGGCAACGTGCTTTTTTACATGGCGGTGGCGGACCGCTTCTTCGCTCCCATCGCCGCCAAGCTGGGTCAGGCCGGCCTTGCCAAACAGGAAAATCCTTCTTCCGCCAATAAAGGTTTCCGCCGCCTGATCGTGGAGAAGCCCTTCGGCCATGATCTCGCTTCGGCGCGGGAGCTTAACGCCCATCTGCTGCAATATTTCGCCGAAGACCAGATCTACCGCATCGACCATTTCCTGGGAAAGGAGACGGTCCAGAACATCATGGCGCTGCGCTTTGCCAACGGCCTGTTCGAGCCGATCTGGAATCGCGACCGCATCGACCATGTCCAGATCACGGTAGCGGAGAGCATCGGCATCGAAGGCCGCGGCAACTTCTATGAAAAGACCGGCGCCCTGCGCGACATGGTGCCCAACCATCTTTTCCAGCTGGTGGCGATGACGGCGATGGAGCCGCCGGTCTCTTTCGAGGCCGAGGACATCCGCGCCAAGAAGGCGGAGATGTTCCGCGCCGTCCATCCGCTCACGCTCGCCGACGTGGTGCGTGGCCAGTATGATGCCGGCATGATCGGCGGCCACATGGTGCCCGCCTACCGCGCCGAACCCAATGTTTCGCCCGATTCCAATGTCGAGACCTTTGTGGCGGCGCGCATCCTGATCGACAATTGGCGCTGGGCCGGCGTGCCTTTTTACCTGCGCACCGGCAAGCGGTTGGCCACCCGTTCCAGCGAGATCGCCATCCGTTTCAAGCGCGCGCCCTATGCGCTTTTCCGCGAGACACCGGTGGACGAGCTCGATGCCGACTGGCTGATCCTACGCGTCCAGCCTGATGAAAGCATCCGCCTGCGCTTCAACGCCAAGCGTCCGGGTCCTTCGATGGCGCTGGAAAGCGTGGCGATGGAGTTCAAATACCGGGATTGGTTCAAGCAGGCGCCCGCGGTGGGCTATGAAACCCTGATCTATGACTGCCTGATCGGCGATGCCACCTTGTTCCAGCGCGCCGATCAGGTCGAAGCGGCCTGGGGTGTGGTCGAGCCGGTCTTGCGCGGCTGGGAGAGCGTTACGCCGCGCCATTTTCCCAATTATGCCGCAGGCAGCGAAGGTCCCATCGCCGCCAACGATCTTTTGGCCCGCGACGGCCGCTCCTGGCGGGCGGTCAAATGAGTCTTGATTCAAGAAGAGGGGCGAAAATCCACGGCCGCGCCGAAATTCTCGATACGCCCGGGGCGCTGGCGGCGCGTGCGGCCGCTTTGATCGCCGAGTTGATGGAAGGTTGCGAGGCGCCTTTCCGCCTCTGCCTTTCCGGCGGCTCGACGCCACGTGCCGCTTACACCCTGCTCGCCAAACGCAACGATATTGCTTGGGATTGCGTGGAGATTTTTTTCGGCGATGAACGCATGGTCCCGCCCGACCATCCCGACAGCAATTACCGCATGGTGCGCGAGACCCTGCTTCAGGGCGGAACGGCCGGTGCGGTCAGACCGCGCCTCTTGTTGCCCATGCCCACCGATGGGGTGCCGGAGGCGTGCGCCGAAGCCTATGAGGAGATCCTGCGCCAGCAATATGGCGCCTCCCGCCTCGATCCGGATGTGCCGCTCTTCGACCTGACTTTGCTGGGCCTGGGCGCTGACGGCCACACCGCCTCGCTGATCCCCGGCCAGCCGGTGCTGAAAGAACGCATGCACTGGGTGGCCGCGGTGCCGGAAGGCCGGCCTGAGGTCCGGCTGACACTTACTTATCCCGCGCTGGAATCCAGCCGCCTCACCCTGTTTCTGGCAGCCGGTGCCGATAAGCGGGAGGCCGTGGCCCGTGTCCGTGCCGGTGAAGCCGATCTGCCCGCCGGCGCGTTAAACCCTTCCGGAGAGGTGATCTGGCTGCTCGACCGGGCGGCGGCCGGCAAGGGCGGAGGCGGATAGGTTTCACAGGCTTGGCTGATCTTGCCATCGAAGATTATGCCGTGATCGGCGACTGCCGCAGCGCCGCCCTGGTCGGCCGCGACGGCTCCATCGATTGGCTCTGCCTGCCGCGCTTCGATTCCGATGCCTGTTTTGCCGCGCTGCTCGGGGATGCCCGCAATGGCCGCTGGCGGCTCGCGCCCAAGACAGCGGCACGCAAAATCGAGCGGCGTTATCGCGGCGACAGCCTGATCCTGGAGACCCTCTTCACCACCGCCACCGGCAAGGCGCGGCTGATCGATTTCATGCCGCTCGCGGTGCGCAACGGCACCCTGGTCCGGATTGTGGAGGGCGTCTCGGGTGCCGTCGACATGATGTCCGAGCTGACGATCCGTTTCGACTATGGCCTCACCATCCCTTGGATGCGCCGCGTCGACAACAAGACGCACACCGCCGTGGCAGGACCGCATCTCTTGGTATTGCGCACCCCGGTCGAGGTCAGGGGCGAGAACATGCATTCGGTCTCCGCTTTCCGGGTGAAAAAGGGGGAGCGGGTGCCTTTTGTGATGAGCTACAGCCAGTCCCATCTCGAGATCGCCCAGGTGGTGGACGCCGATATCGCGCTGGAGGAAACCGAGAAATATTGGGCAGGATGGGCGGACAAGTGCCGGGTCACCGGCAAATGGCGGCGTGAGATCATGCGCTCCCTGATCACGCTCAAGAGCCTTTCCTATGCGCCGACCGGCGGAATCGTCGCGGCCATAACCACCTCCCTGCCGGAAAAGATCGGCGGCACCCGCAATTGGGACTATCGCTATTGCTGGCTGCGCGACGCCACCTTTACCCTGCTCGCATTCCTCAATGCCGGTTATGTCGAAGAAGCCAAGATCTGGCAGGACTGGCTCATCCGGGTCATCGCCGGCGCGCCGGACCAGCTCCAGACCATGTACAGCGTGATGGGGGAGCGGCGGCTGGAAGAGATCGAGTTGCCGCATCTTTCCGGCTACCGGAATTCCCGCCCCGTGCGCATCGGCAACGCGGCCGCGCACCAGCTGCAGCTGGATATTTTCGGCGAGCTGGCTGATGTGTTGGCGCAGGCACGCAAGGGCGGACTGAAAATGCCGCCGCAACGCGAGGCCATCCGCCACGCCTTCCTCCAGCACCTGGAAAAAGCCTGGAGCAGCCCGGACGAGGGTATCTGGGAGATAAGAGGCGCGCCCCGGCATTTCGTCCATTCCAAGGTGATGACCTGGGTGGCCTTCGATCGCGCCGCGCAGAACGAAAATTTGACCAGAAGCGCGCGCGCCCATTACCGCCGCGTCGCCGGGAAGATCCGCAAGGATATCCTCGCCAAGGGACTGGATAAAAAACGCGGCTGTTTTGTGCAGAGCTACGGCTCCCAGTTGCTGGATGCCAGCCTGCTGCTTTTGCCGCTGGTGGGTTTCCTGCCGGCCGCCGACCCGCGGGTCAAAAAAACCGTGCGCGAGATCGAGAAGCGGTTGCTCTTCAAGGGACTGGTGTTGCGCTATGAGACCGCAACCGGGGTGGACGGGTTGCCGCCGGGGGAGGGCGCCTTCCTGGCCTGCAGCTTCTGGCTGGCCGACAACTATCTCCTTCAGGGGAGAGTGGCGGAAGCAAAACGCCTGTTTGCCCGGCTGAAAAAATTGGCCAATGATGTGGGCCTGTTCGCCGAGGAATATGAACCGGCGGCCAGGATCATGCTGGGGAATTTCCCGCAAGGATTTTCCCATGTCGCGCTGATCAACACTGCGCTCGGCTTGATGATGCAGGAACAGAAACGTGGCAAGAAAATCCGCAAAGCCATCCTCCGCTACTAAAGCGGTCCGGCGCATCCTCTCCATCGACATCGGCGGGACCGGGATCAAGGCCGCGCTGGTCGGGCGCGACGGGCAAATCCTGGGAAACCATGTGCGGATCAAGACGCCGGATCACTGCGCGCCCAAGAAGATGGTGACGACGCTGACGGAGCTGGTGAAGGAATTCCGGAATTACGACCGGGTCTCGATCGGGTTTCCCGGTTATGTCCGCAACGGGAAGGTGTTCACCGCGCCGCATTTGGGCACCGGACAATGGGCCGGCTTCCAACTCGCGGCGGCGATGCGGAAAAAACTCGGCAAGCCGGTTCGCCTCAACAACGATGCCGATGTCCAGGGCCTTGGCGTGATCCGCGGCGTCGGCCTGGAGCTGGTCTGCACCCTCGGCACCGGGCTGGGCACCGCCTGGTTCCGCGACGGCGAATTGATGCCGCATATGGACCTCGCCCATATGACGACTCATCACAAACACGATTTCGACCTCTATATCGGCGACAAGACCTTGAAAAAGATCGGCCGCAAAACCTGGTGCAAGCGGGTCAAGAAGCTGATCGCCGTGCTGGAAAAGGTTTTTTTCTACGATCACCTGTATCTGGGCGGCGGCAATTCCCGCTTCGTCACTTTCCGGCTGCCTCCCCATGTTTCTGTCGTCTCCAATGACGCCGGCCTGGAGGGGGGCGCCTTTGTCTGGGTTTCCAAGGCAAAAAACAAGCAACCCGAAAATTAGGGAACTCGCGGTTCCGTCCCGCGTTACCGGTTGAGCCGGGGGGAGTTTGCCGGGCCTGCCGCCCAACGGACCAGACGATTTGGATCATCCATGACGCTCCCCGTCAGTGGCAATTCTGCCATTTTTCTCGATATAGACGGTACCCTGCTCGATCTTGCGCGCACCCCGGACTCGGTGGTGGTGCCGCGTGAATTGCTCGCCACGCTGACGAGATTGCACCGCCAGCTGGGCGGGGCGCTGGCCTTTGTCAGCGGCCGCTCGCTCGCCGCCATCGACAAGCTTTTCTCTCCTTTGCGCACTGCCGCCATCGGCTGTCACGGCGCCGAAGTGCGCGGCGCCGATGGCTCGGTCAAGGCGCTGGCCCAACCTGTCGCCGGCTCGGTGCGGAGCCTGTTCGCCGGCCTGGCCCAGGCCCATCCCGGCGTGCTGCTGGAAGACAAGATCTATGCGCTCGCCTTGCATTACCGCCTGGCGCCGGAAGCGAAGCCGGGCCTGATCGCGGTCCTGCGGCAGAACGGCGATCTTCTCAAAGCGGAAGCCATCACCTTGGTGGAGGGCAAGGCCGTGATTGATGCCAGGCCCACGGGCATCGACAAGGGGGTGGGACTTTCCGCCCTGATCGGGCAGAAGCCCTTTGCCGGCCGGCCCGTGCTGTTCGGCGGCGATGACACCACCGACCTGGACGTTTTCCGCATCCTGCCCGGCATTGGCGGGCATGGTTTTTCGGTGGGTAGGCATTTTCCCGGCGTGGATCATGTCTTTTCTTCCCCGCGCGCGGTGCGGCAATGGCTGACGCGCCTGGCCGACCAGGGCATGGCGGCATGACCCGTCCGCAGCCTCTCGATCTGGCCGTGATCGGCAACAACCGCATCGCCGCGCTGCTGGACACCAGGGCCCGGCTGGTCTGGTGCTGTTTTCCCAGGCTCGACGGCGATCCGGTATTTTGCCGCCTGATCGCCGGCGACGAAGAGAAGGGCTTCAGCGATGTCCTTCTCTCCGGGTTCGTTCAAAGCGAAAGCCGTTATGTGACCAACACCGCCACTGTGGTGACGGTGTTGACGGCGGCGGACGGTTCCCAGGTCCGCATCACGGATTTCGCGCCGCGCTTCCGCAATTTCGACCGCATGCATCATCCGCCGCAGCTGATGCGCCTGATCGAACCGATCGCCGGCCTGCCCCAGATCACGCTGCGGCTGAGGCCCTGCCAGAATTATGGGAAAGAAGTGAAGCGCCGCGTCACCGGCAGCAACCATATCACCTATGGCGAGCCCGCGCTCTTGCGACTCACCACCGATGCGCCGCTCTCCTATATCGAGCAGGAGACGCCTTTCGCGCTCACCCGCCGCCTGCACCTGATCCTCGGCCCTGACGAACCTTTCGAAGGCCAGCCGGACGCCACCCTGCGGGATTTCGAGCGGCGCACCCGCGCCTATTGGCAGGAATGGGTGCGCCGGCTTTCCATCCCTTACGAATGGCAGGAAGCCACCATCCGCGCCGCCATCACGCTCAAGCTCTCCAATTTCGAGGAGACCGGCGGCATTGTCGCCGCGCTGACCACGTCGCTGCCGGAAAGCCCCCATTCCGGGCGCAACTGGGATTACCGCTATTGCTGGCTGCGCGACGCCTATTTCGTGGTCAAGGCGCTCAACCGGATCGGCGCCACCCGCGCGATGGAAGATTTCATCACCTATATCCTCTCCATCGCGGGCAGCGACGATGCGCTGAAGCCTTGTTATGGCATCGTGCCCAATTCCGATTTGACGGAATGGGTCGCGCCCGACCTCAAGGGCTTCCAGAATCACGGGCCGGTGCGCTTCGGCAATGCCGCCGCCGGTCAGGTGCAGCATGACGCCTATGGCAGCGTGATCCTCTCGGCGGTGCCGATGTTCTTCGACCGGCGGCTCCCCCAGCCCGGCGGCGAGCCGCTGTTCCGGCTGATCGAGAAGATGGCGCAATATTGCGCCGACCTGGCGCTCCAGCCCGATGCCGGCATCTGGGAATATCGCGGCCGCGCCCGCGTCCACACCCATTCGGCCGCCATGTGCTGGGCGGGCCTGTCGCGTGCCGGCGCCATCGGTGCGAGGCTGGGGCTCGCCAAGCGTGCCCAATATTGGAACGAGAGCGCCGACCGGATCGGCAAGGCGATCCTGGAGCATTGCTGGAACGAGAAACGCCGGGCCTATACCGCCGGGGCAGGCAGCGATGACATGGACGCCAGCGTTCTGCTTCTACCCGAGCTCGGCCTTCTGGATGCCGGCGATCCGCGCTTTGTTTCCACCATGGCCGCCGTCGAGCAGGACCTGGTCCATGGCCGCCATGTCTTGCGCTATGCCGCGGCGGACGATTTCGGCCTGCCGGAGGCGGAGTTCCTGGTTTGCCGCTTCTGGCTGATCGATGCGCTTTCCCTGGTCGGCCGGCGCGAAGAAGCGCGCGAGCGTTTCGCCGACGCGCTCAACTTGCGCAACCATTATGGGTTGTTCGCGGAAGATATCCACCGCGACACCGGCGAACTCTGGGGCAATTTTCCCCAGACCTATTCCATGGCGGGGTTGATCTCCAGCGCGGCACGGTTGTCCCGATCCTGGGAGGAACGCTATTGGCACGCATCTTCATAATCTCCAACCGGGTCTCGGTGCCCAAGAGCGGCGTCCACCCCGGGGGGCTGGAGGTGGTGCTCAAATCCACCTTGAAGCACCACCCCTGCGTCTGGCTGGGCTGGTCCGGCGAAGTCAAGGAGAAACCCCAGACCCGCACCGTCCTCAAGAGGGGCAATTCCTATATCGTCAGCGATCTCACGCCCGCTGATTTCGAGGAATATTACAACGGCTTCGCCAACCGGGTGCTGTGGCCCATCCTGCACTACCGCCTCGACATGGCGGAATTCTCCCGCCGCGATCTATCCGGCTATATGCGGGTCAATGAACATTTCGCCCACCAGCTGGCCCAGGTCCTCCGGCCCGACGATATCGTCTGGGTGCATGACTATCATCTGATCCCGCTGGCCAAGGCGCTTCGGGCGCGCGGGCTCGCCAACCGCATCGGTTTCTTCCTGCACATTCCGCTGCCGCCGCCCGAGATCATCACCGCCATGCCCCATCACGAGACCTTGATTCCGGCGCTATGCCATTACGACCTGGTGGGGTTCCAGACCGACGGCGACGCCGCCAATTTCGCCCGCTATCTCGCAGGCGAACTGGGCACCCCGTCCCACATCTCCCGGCGGCTGGGCACCGGCGAGCGGGTGATGCGCATCGGCACCTTCCCGGTGGGGATCGAGACGCGGGAATTCAACCGCCTGGCGCGCCGCGCGGTGCGCACCGAACTGGTGCGCGACGTCGCCCGCAGCGTGCCGGGAAAATTGATGATCGGAGTGGACCGGCTGGACTATTCCAAGGGCATAACCCTCAGGCTCGAGGCTTACGAACGCTTCCTCGCCGGCCATCCGGAATGGCATGGCAAGATCACTTATCTGCAGATCACGCCCAAAAGCCGCAGCGCGATCAAGGAATATGCCGACATGGCGCAGACGGTGAACGCCATGGCCGGGCGCATCAACGGCGCTTTCGCCACCGCCGCCTGGGGACCGATGCGCTACGTCAACCGTGCCTATAGCCGCACCGCGCTGGCCGGGCTTTACCGCACCGCCCGCGTCGGACTGGTGACGCCTTTGCGCGACGGCATGAACCTGGTGTGCAAGGAATATGTCGCGGCCCAGGATGAAACCGATCCCGGTGTGCTCATTCTCTCGCGCTTTGCCGGCGCGGCGGTGGAATTCAAGGAAGGAGCGCTGCTGGTCAATCCCTATGACCCTGATTCAGTGGCCGCCGCCATGGCGCGCGCCATCGCCATGCCGCAGGACGAGCGGCGCCGCCGCCATGCCACGCTCTATGCCGCGCTGCTTGCCAACGACATTTCCACCTGGGGCGACCGCTTCCTTGCCAACCTGATGGGGACCGGAAGCTTCAGCCTCAAACCGGCGGGCAAGAGGCCGGCGCACGACCTTGCCTCACCCCTGGCGCATTAGCCTCTTTCACGGCCGGACGGTGAAGCTGAATTCGCCTTCCAGCCTGCGGCTGTCACGCCCCACCGAATGCCAGTTCACCTGATAGACGCCGGGCGGCAGCGGCCCCGGCGTGATGGTGATCAGGGTGCCGTTCACCCGGACTGGATCGCCGCTGACATTCTTCCCATCCGTGTCGAGCAGCAAGGCGCCGCTGAACGCCGGCGCCAGCGCCTCGGAAAAGCGCAACACGATCTTGGCGGGCGATGCGACCTCGGCGTTTGCCGCGGGAGTGGACTTCAAAAGACGGGCGCGGGCGAAAGCGGGCGATGCCAGCAGCATCAGCAGCACGAAGGCAGGGAAAATCCGCACGATGTTAAAAAGCCTTAATCCAACGCGCCAAATCACGCCAGATCATACGTCACTTTCCGCAAATGATCCATCAAGGCGCGGCCGCCGCCAAACTGTGCCAGTCCGGAATAGGCGATCGCCGCGCCCGGACGCATCACCACTTTGCTGCCGATGCGGTCATGCGCTTCCTTGAACAGAAGCGAAAGCCTCAAGGTCAGATGGATGTGGCTGGCGATCTGGAAGAGGCGGCTGTTCTGTCCTTCGAAATAGACCGGTGCCACTGCCGCTTTCGCCTGGACGACCAGCCGGGCGGTGAAGCTGCCCCAGGCGGCGTCCACCGCCCTTCGATGCCAGAGGCTGGGCGTGGTCGAGACTCCGCCGGCCGGAAAAACGATCAGGCAGCCGCCTTGCGCCAGATGATCGCGGGCCGCGGCGCGGGACCTAAGATTGGTCTTCGTCGCCGCTTCGTTGCCGGAAAAATCCACCGGCAGGAGATGATGGCGGACCTCTTCCGCCCTGGTCAGCACCGCATTGGTGAGGATGCGGAAATCCGGCCTCACCCCCGCCACCAGGGCGCAGATCGACAGCCCATCCACAACCCCGAAAGGATGATTGCACACCACCAGCAGGGGTCCTGATCGGGGCCAGCTTTCCAGCGGGCGCCTGTCATAGACCAGCGTCAGTTTGAGCCGCGTGACCGCCTCCTGCCAGAAATCGGTGGGGCCGCGCGATTTTTGTGCTTCCTGGTATTCCCGATAGAGGCGTTTCAGCCGCGGCTGGCCGGTCATGCGTTCGACCAGCCGGATCACGATCCGCTTGAGCATGGGATCGCCGGGGGCAGCGTAGGAGAAGGCGTCTTCCTGTGTCAAAATTTCAGCGCCGCCAGCGCCAGCATCGCCCAGCCTGCAATGAAGGAGAGGCCGCCGAGTGGCGTGACAAAGCCCAGCGCCGTCTCGCCGGTCAGGGCAAGCAGATAAAGCGAACCGGAGAAAAGCACGATCCCCACCAGGAACAGGATGGCGGCAAGCCGCGCCCGGCCCGCCGCTGCATCCCGCGCGGCAAAAGCGGCCAGCCCCATGGCGAGTGCATGATACATCTGATAACGCGCTGCGGTCTCGAACACCTCCCGCGCTTCATCGTTCAGCCGGCCTTGAAGTCCATGCGCGGCAAAGGCGCCCAGCGCCACCGCAAGTCCGCCCATCAGCGCGGCAACGAAAAGCCAATGTTTCATGCGCCCATTTTGCTATTAAGGGACCCTGTATTAGAAGATAAATATGACAGAGTTTGCCCTGGCCAGCGATGGCGTGAAGCTGGCCTTCGAACGGGCGGGAAGCGGCATTTCCGTGGTGCTGGTGCACGGCTTCGGCTCCAGCCGCCAGCAGAATTGGAAGTCCACCGGCTGGTATGAGTCGCTTGCCGGAGCGGGCTTCGGCGTGCTGGCGATGGATTGCCGCGGTCACGGCCAAAGCGACAAGCCGCATGAGCCGTCCTTTTACGGCCATCCCCGCATGGCCGAAGACATCGCCACGGTGATGGACGTGGCGGGCGTGGAGAGTGCGCCTCTGGTCGGCTATTCCATGGGCGGATTTCTCATCCTGCGCCTGGCTTCGTCCCATCCCGCGCGCGCCGTGAAATTGGCGTTGGCGGGCGTGGGCGAATATTACCTGCGGGGCGCGCGCATTGCCGATGCGGATTCCCGCCATCGCCTGGCGGAGGCGCTGCTGACGGACGACAAGGATTCCATCACCGACCCGCGGGGCCGTATGTTCCGCGCCTTCGCCGACCAGCCTGGCAAGGACCGTTTGGCGCTGGCCGCCTGCATGCAGGCAATGTCCCAGGGGCTTCCGCCAGACCGGCTCGCGCAGATTGCCCAGCCCGTCCTGGTGGTCTGCGGCGAACAGGATGACGTCGCCGGCGCGCCGGGGCCGCTCGCGGCGGCGTTCCCGCAAGGCGCCGCGGCGACGATTGCCGGACGCGATCACATGACGGCGGTGGGCGCTCCTCCCACCCGCCGCGCCGTGCTGGAATTCCTGCAGCGCTGAAACGTTATTTCATTTGATGGGGTTGCGTTGGCCGGTTGATGGCGGAACTTGGGCGGCAACGCCGCCCGCCGCTCAGGCGTTTCCTTTCCAGTGACGCATTCCAGTTTGCGGTCTTTTGTTATTTCGCCCGGGTATCGATCCGTACACGGACGAAGACATGGATATTTGTCAGTAGACGGAGTATTAGCGCATGCCATGCACAATTTCCGGCGCAGACGAGGTACGGTTCCGTACTGAAAAAAGCCTATTTTCCGGCCGTTTTACCGCTAAGGTCGTGTCCGGGGGCGCGTCGAATCAGGCGACGCCGGCGAACAACGAAAGAAGGACATCCGGCCATGTTTGCTAGGGCCGGATCGCTCGTGATGAACGACATTTCGCGCGCCGCCTTGCGCAACCGGTTGATCGCGCGGATGCGCGCCGAAGATTGGGCCTTGCTTGCGCCCAACCTGGAACCGGTCGCCCTCAAGGAGCGCCAGATCGTCGAAGTGCCGGGCAAGCCCATCACCCATGTCCATTTCCTTGAAGTCGGCGTGGTCTCGGTGGTGGCGGTCAACCAGGAGGATCACCGCATTGAAGTGGGCGTGATCGGCTATGAAGGCATGACCGGCGTGCCATTGGTGATGGGGGACACCCGCGCCCAGCATTCCGCCTATATGCAGATCCCGGGAAGCGGCCACCGCATCTCCGCCGCGGCTTTTGTCGAGGCGTTGAAAAGAAGCTCCAGTCTCGCCCAGCTGATGCTGAAATCCGCCCAGGCTTTCATGATCCAGACGGCGCACACCGCGCTCGCCAACGGCCGCGCCAAGCTCGAGCAGCGCCTGGCACGCTGGCTGCTGATGGCGCATGACCGGCTCGACACGGATGCGGTGCCGCTCACCCATGAATTCCTGGCGGTGATGCTGGGAGTGCGGCGCGCCGGGGTCACCGTGGCGCTGCATTCTTTCGAGCAGCGCGGCTTCATCTCCATGCGCCGCGGCCAGCTCACCTTGATCAACCGGGCCGGAATCGAGCAGGTGGCGGGCAGTTTCTACGGCATGCCGGAGGCCGAGTTGAAACGGCTGATGAGCGAAGCCGTCGAAGCCTGAAATAACTCCCGGAAATGCGGGCGAAGGCGTTATAACGCCTTCATGTTTCCCGAAAGATTCCGGCAATGGTTCGCGGGCCGCGGCTGGACCATACGTCCGCACCAGCTGGCCTTGGTCGACGCCGCATCACGGGGCGAAAGCGTGCTCCTGGTCGCGCCCACCGGCGGCGGCAAGACCCTGGCGGGTTTTCTTCCGACCTTGATCGACCTGGCTGAACGGCGGCTTACAAAGCAAGTTGGGCGCTCACGCGCGCGCGCGCTGCACACCCTTTACATTTCGCCGTTGAAAGCTCTGGCGGTGGATGTGGCGCGCAACCTGGAGACGCCCATCGCCGAAATGGAATTGCCGGTGACGGTGGAAACCCGCACGGGCGACACGCCCGCCGCCCGCCGCGCCCGCCAGCGACACGCCCCGCCGGACATATTGCTCACCACGCCGGAACAGCTGGCGCTGCTCCTGGCCCATTCCCGCGCGGACCGCTTGTTCGCCGGCCTCAAGACCGTGGTCCTGGACGAACTGCATGCGCTTTACAATTCCAAGCGTGGCGATCTGCTTGCCTTGGGACTGGCACGGTTGTCGGTGCTGGCGCCCACCCATCGCCGGGTTGGTCTTTCCGCCACCGTCGCCGATCCAAGGCCGCTGCAGCGTTTCCTGATGCCGCAAAAACCGGGCCAAGAGATGTTGAGCGCGCTGGTGCGCGGACAGGACGGCGCCAGGCCCAGAATTTCCATCAGCGCTTCGGATTCCTATGTGCCCTGGGCGGGGCATTTGGCGCGGCATGCCATGGCCGATGTGATGGCGGCGATCGCGCAAGCCAAGACCAGCCTGATCTTTGTCAACACCCGCAGCCAGGCGGAGCGAACCTTCCAGGAATTGTGGAAGCTTAACGACCAGAACTGGCCGATCGCGCTGCATCATGGCTCGCTCGCGCCCGAACAGCGGCGCAAGGTGGAGGCGGCGATGGCAAGGGGCGCACTTCGGGCCGTGGTCTGCACTTCGACCCTCGATCTGGGGATCGATTGGGGCGCAGTGGACAAGGTGATCTGCATCGGCGCGCCGAAGGGCGCGGCCCGGCTGGTGCAGCGCATCGGCCGCGCCAACCATCGGCTGGACGAACCCAGCGACGCGTTGCTGGTGCCGGCCAACCGTTTCGAGGTGCTGGAATGCAACGCCGCGCGCGATGCGGTGCTGGCGGGCGAATTGGATGGCGAGCGCCTTAAGGCCGGAGGCCTGGATGTGCTCGCCCAGCATGTGCTCGGCATGGCGGTGGCGGGGCCTTTTGATGCCGATGCGCTTTATGAAGAAGTCCGCGCCGCCTCGCCTTATGCCGGCCTTACCCGCAGCGATTTCGATGCGGTGGTGGATTTCGTCGCCACCGGCGGCTACGCGCTGAAAAGCTACGACCGTTATGCGCGCCTGCGCAAAACTCCCGATGACAAATTCCGCCTCGCCCATCCGCGCCTGGCCCAGACCTATCGCCTCAATGCCGGGGTGATCGTGGAAGATCCGATGGTCGAAATACGCCTTCTGTCCAAGGGCCGCCCCGCCGGCAGCGGCGGCCGCCGGCTGGGCCAGTTGGAGGAATCGTTCATCGAGCAATTGACCACGGGCGACACCTTCGTCTTCGCCGGCGATGTGTTGCGCTTCGAGGGTCTGCGCGAGGACGCAGCCTATGTCACCCGCACCCACGACCCGGAAGCGGAAATCCCCAGCTATAACGGGGGCAAATTTCCGCTTTCCACCTTCCTGGCCCAGCGGGTGCGGGAAATGGTGTCGGCGCCGGAGCGCTGGACGGATTTGCCCGACCCCGTGCAGGAGTGGCTCAAGATCCAGGAATGGCGCAGCGTGATCCCCAAGCCGGGCCAGCTCCTGGTCGAGACATTTCCCCGCGGCAACAAGCAATATCTCGTCTGCTATCCGTTCGAGGGGCGGCTGGCACACCAGACTTTGGGCATGCTGGTCACCAGGCGGCTGGAGCGCGCCCGCATGCGGCCCCTGGGCTTTGTCGCCAATGAATATGCGCTTGCGGTGTGGGCGGCTCGCGACCTTTCCGGGCACGACATGGACGCCTTGTTCGACGAGGACATGCTGGGCGATGATCTTGACGCTTGGCTGGCCGACTCCAATCTTTACAAGCGCACCTTCCGCAATGTCGCCATCATCGCCGGCCTGATCGAGCGCAAGCAGCCGGGCGGGGAAAAGACCGGGCGTCAGGTGACCTTCTCCTCCGACCTGATCTATGACGTACTGCGCGCCCATGAACCGGACCATGTGCTCCTGCGCGCGACCTATGCCGATGCAGGCACCGGGCTGCTCGACATCGCCCGGCTCTCCGATATGCTGGCGCGGGTGAAGAAGCGAATCGTCAGCCGCAAGCTTGATCGTGTCTCGCCCCTGGCGGTCCCCGCGCTCCTGGAAATCTCCAGGGAAATGGTGGCCGGAGGAGAAGTGGACGAGGACATTTTGCGTGAAAATGAAGATGCGCTGATCGCGGAAGCTATGCGGGTTGACTGACTTATGTGGAACGACTTCACCAATGTGGAATGATTTGGCGGTCGCCATCAATGGCGAGACGCTGTTGCTCGATATTTCCGGCGCGGCCTTCTGGCCCGCGCAAAGCGTGTTGATCTTCGCCGATCTGCACCTGGAGAAAGGCAGTTCCTATGCGCGCGGCGGCCAGTTCCTGCCGCCCTATGACAGCCAGGCCACCCTCTTGCGCATGCAGCGCGTGATTGCGCGGTTTATGCCTCGCACGGTTATCGCCTTGGGTGATTCCTTTCATGACCGCAACGCCGGAGAAAGGCTTTCATCCGCAGCGCGGGACATGCTGCATTCCTTTCCTTGCCGCTTTGTCTGGATCGCGGGCAATCATGATCCCGTCCCGCCCGCCTGGCTGGACGGGATGGTGACGGGCGAATGGTCTTTGGGCGGCCTTACCTTCCGGCACGAGCCCGGCGCCGAAAGCCTTGCTGGCGAAATTGCCGGCCATCTGCATCCTTGCGCCCGTGTCGCCAAATGGGGACGGAGCGTGCGCCGCCGCTGTTTCGCCGCCGACGGCATGCGCATGGTGCTGCCGTCCTTTGGCGCTTATACGGGCGGGCTGGATGTGGGCGAGGACGCCATCGCCGGCCTGTTCGCGCCGCGCTTTCATGCTTATATGCTGGGCGAAGAGCGGGTCTATGCCATTCCACGAACGCAAGCCGCCAAATATCGTCTCGCGTAGCACGGAGTTTTCGCCGCTGAGGTGGCGGTAGCGTACAACACCCAGAGGCCGAAAGGGCTAGGCCGGCCGGCGGAAGAGAACTGACGATATCCAGCCCATGACCAGCGCCATGGCCACCGCCCCCAGGCCGTAAGCGAAGGGCTGGTTATGCGCCCAATTGAACAGGCGCCGCTCCAGCCCGGTCTGGTCGATGAAGAGCGGGGTCGATTGTGCGCTCACCACATCGCCGCCGCGCAACAGATAGACTTCCACGTCATATTGGCCGACAGAGACGCCCGCCGGCACCGGCACATGGGCGCGGAACAGCGTGTCGCTCAAGAATTCCACCCCGCCGGGACTTTCGCGATAAAGCCCTTCCGCCGCCATCAGGCGCAGCGCCGCCTGGCGAAAGGGTTCGACGTCGTGATGGGCATGCACCGCGCTGGGCTCCAGCCCGGAAACACCGATGCCGTAGCGGGAGAGCGTGGCGGCGGGTGCGATCTGGCCAAGCGGTCTTGTGCTCGCCAGGTAATAGAAGGACGGCATGCCGGAGAAGCTCGCGGCGTCATGGTTGATCCAGATGCCCGCCACCCGGTCGCGCCGGCGCACGGTGATCACCGTGTCCGGTCCCCGCACCACCACCACGATGTCGCGGCCTTCGGCGCCTTGCTGCTGCTCGACATCGCCGAACACCACGATATCGCTGCCGGTGTAATTGGAGGTGATCTGGATCACGTCCTGGCTGACGCCGGAAACCAGATTCTCCTCGGCTGCCGCCGCCGGGCCCGGCAAGAACAGCAGCGCGAGCAGGAAACGCCGCATCATGCCACCCCGAAGGTCAGGGTGTAGACATCGGCAGGCCGCACCACCAGTCCCCACAAAAGGCCGAAACAGACCGCCAGCACCAGCAGGGCCAGGAGGAAGCGGATCTGCTCGCCCTTGAGCCTGGCGCCGGCGCGCACGCCGAACTGCGCGCCTACCACGCCGCCCGCGATCAGGAAGGCGGCGAGCACGATATCCACGGAATAGCTGCTGGTGGCCTGGAGCAGGGTGGTGAGCACCGTGATGCCGATGATCTGCACCAGCGAGGTTCCGATCACCACATTGGTGGGCATGCGCAAAAGATAGATCATCGCCGGCACCACGATGAAGCCGCCGCCTATCCCCATGATGGCGCTGAGCACGCCCACCACAAAGCCGATTACGATCGGCGGTATCACGCTGATATAGAGCCGCGACTGGCGGAAGCGGAGGCGAAAGGGCAGGCCGTGAATCCAGACATGGTCGACCGGATGAACCGGCGGGTATCCGCCTTGCTGCGCCGCGCGCATGCTGGTCCAGCTTTCCCGGAGCATCAGCCCGCCGACTGCGGCCAGGAGCACGACATAGGACAGTGAAACCACCAGGTCTGTCTGCCCCGCCCGCCGCATCAGGTTGAACAGCCACACGCCCGAGACCGTGCCGAAAGCGCCGCCCACCATCATCACGCCGGCCATGGTGAAATCGATGGCGCGTTTCCTCCATTGCGCCAGTGCGCCTGAGATCGAGGAGGCGGTGATGTGGCTGAGCGTCGTCGCCACCGCCACGGTGGAAGGGATGCCGTAGAACACCAGAAGCGGCGTCAGGAGAAATCCGCCGCCCACCCCGAACATGCCGGAGAGGAAACCCACCGTGAATCCCATGCCGAGAATTATCAGCCAATGGACTGACATCTCGGCAATGGGAAGATAGATTTCCATGCGGCGCTGGTCTTTGATCCCTGGCGTCGTCGCGCGCATCCTCGTTGCGCTCGGTTAGGGCCGGCTTTCCTAGGCTCGTTTCGCTTGCCAGGAAAAGCCAGTCCCTCTCACGCTCTTTGCGCGACGTCCGCCAACGACCAAAATCCGGCGCGCCGTTGAAGTCAACTGGCCGGGTTTAATTGCCGGCCAGATCGGCCATCTCCGGCGGCAGGTTGGCGGCGCGGCTGAGCGGCTCGGGTTTGAAGGCGGCCGCCGCCTTTTCCGCCGTGCCGAGATCGTCCTGCGAGAGTTGCGGCGCGATCACGCCCAGGCGCGATTTGGATTCCGTGTCGCCCTGGGCGGCGGCGATGGCATACCATTTATAGGCGTCGAGCATGCTCTGGGGCACGCCCTCGCCGCGTTCATACAGAACCGCGAGATTGAACTCGGAATCCGCCAGACCCAGCGCAGCGGCCTTGGCGAACCAGCGGGCGGCTTCGGCCATGTCTTTCTTGCCGGCGGTGCCGCCGGCATAGGCGACGGCCAGGTTATGCATCGCCTTGCGATTGCCCTGATCGGCGGCGAGCTGATACCAGCGCGTGGCGGTGGCACTGTTGGCGGAAACGCCCTGGCCGCGTTCGTAAACCGCGCCCAGGCGATATTGGGCCACCGCCTGGCCCTGCTCGGCGGCGCGCTCCAGCCACTTGGCCGCGTCGGCGGGATTGGCGGGCACGCCATCGCCGTCCAATTCCTTGAGCCCGATAATGGTCTGGGCGATGGCGTTGCCGCCATTGGCCAATTCCGTGACCCGGTCGAGCGTGGGCAGATTTCCCCGCACTTGCGGCGGCGCAGGATGGGCGGCAGCCGCTTGAGACGCCGGAGCGGCAGGCTTGCGTACCGCCTGTTGCACCGGCGCGGGCTTGGGCGGAGAGGGAGACTTCTGGACCAGGAAGAGGCCTCCCAGCGCCAGAATGACCAGCCCGCCCAAAGCCGGAACCAGATAGCGCGGGCGCTCTTCATCAGCCGTCTTGATGCGGCCCCAGGAAAAGCCCGATTTCTTGTTGGCTTCGGCTTCGGCCGCAGCGCGGGCGGAACGCCGGGCAGCCGCCAGGAAATTTTCAGCTTCGCCGGTCTCGTCCGCCGCGCCAGAGTCCTGGTCGCCGGCCTCGTCGCCGGCGCCAAAAGCCTCGGCCAAAGCCTCGCCGCTGACAGCCTCTGCCTCACCGCCGATGGCTTCCACGCTCTGCGTGCTTTCAGCGCCGGGCGCAGCCTGATCCAGGACCGGCGGGTTCAGGACTGGCGGAAGTGCTTCCGGCTCATCCGCCGCGGCAAAAGGCGGCGCTTCAGTGCTGTCCTGCGTGTCGTTCTCGGAAGCAGGTTCTTCCTGCGCGTATTCGTCTTCTATGTATTCGTCTTGCACATGTTGGTTTGGCGCAGATTCGGTTTGCGCAACCTCCGCCTCATCCTTGGGCGCAACGTCATTTGGCGCGAAGATGGCCGGATCGTAGGCGGGCGGCGCCACCGGCTTCGAAGCGCTTGCAAGTTCCCGCAACTCGTCAAGAAGCTCGCCATGCTTCTTCTCGATCATGTCGATGCGCAGAGCGACGGCCTTGAGCGGCTCTTCCAGGGCGGCATTGGGCCCATGGAGACGGGTAACAAGATTTTCCAGCGCGCGTTCGATGCCGTCCAACCGTTGTTCCAGACCGGCTTCCGGGCCGCGCGCCTCAAGCCGCTGCACCGCTTCCTCGAGATTGCCGATGGCGCCTTCCAACCCGGCATGCCGCCGCTGCCATTCACCCTGGTCGGTGGCACGCATTCCGGCATGCGTCTCCAATTTTTCCAGGGCCTGATCGAGCGCCTCGGTGTTGACCTGCGATGCTTTCTCCACCCCTGCCAGCCGTTGATCGAGGGTGCGCTGAGTCTCGGCCTCGAAGGCCGCAAAGCGGGCGCGGGATTGCTCTTCGGCCGCGGCGAACCGGCTGCGGGTCTCTTCGTCGGCGGCGGCAAAATGAGTTCTGGCATCTTCCTCGGCGGCCGCCACCCGGGCTTCCAGCCTTTCAGCCCTTGTCCCCACTTCGGCCTGTATCTGCCCGACATGGGCTTCCAGCCGCTCCGCGGTCGCCCCGGCGTCGCTCTGGATCTGGCTCACGCGGCCGGCCAGTTGCTCCAGATTGCCGGTGATGGCAGTGACCTGTTGCGCCGACTGGGCGGCGGTCTGGGCGATCTGCTCCGCCAGGCGTGCGAGGCCGTGATGCAGGGCCTTGACGGCGTCCTTGACACCGTCCTGGGCGGCGTTGCGTTCCAGCTTCTCCAGCCGCTCGCCGACATTCAGCACATGGCTGACCAGCTGGTCGAAAGCCTGGACCTGCTCGCGCGTGGCGATATTGATTTCCGTTGCGGTCTTGCTCATCGCGCGGCTGTTTTCGGACTGGCTGCGCTCGGCGGATTCCAGCCGGCGCTGCACCATCCGCAAATGCTCTTCGATGCGGCGATAGGCGTCCGAGGTTTCCACTTCGCCACGGCTTCCCCGCGAAAGCGCGTCTGCGCGGCCGGCGGAAGGCAATCCCCAGGCGTCCAACCGCGCCTGGTCCAGCACGGCCTGGTCCGGCATCATCCCCTCATCGCGGTCCGCGACAGGGAGCCGCTCAAGGTTGCGGTCATAGGGCATGGCGGCCTGTTCCTCGGCAAAGTCCGAAAAGCCGCGCAAGATTCGCCTTGTGAGCCATTCTCCCACAGACAGGCCCTCCCGCCTTGCGGCGGCGCGAGCGGCCTCCCGCGCTTCGGAGGGTATGCCAGCAACGTTCCAGGGAAGCTCTGCTCGCATCTCGAATCGATTGGTCCGCACCCGCAACAGAGGGTATCGGCGCCCAGATATAGTGTAAAGGAACCATGTATGTCCGAGGGGTTGACATGGGGCTTCCATGCACAGTCATGCACAGAGTTTTGGCTGACACGCCTTAACCACGCGTTAGCGCGCGCATACCGTTTCTAATCGCGGCGATCTTTCGCGCCCCGCGGGACCTGGTCGGTTGTTTGAGGCGTGGCGGCAATGGCGGCGGGGCCGCCGTCTTGGGCAGGCCGGATGCCGGCGGCGAAAAGCTGGGCGACATAGACGGTGTCGCCATTGACCGCCGCCCCCACCCCGGTGCGCTCATAGCCGGAAAAAGCCAGGTTTTCCCGGTGCGGCGGGCTCTCCATCCATTCCTGCAGGAAGCGCCGGGCGAATACCTCCACATCGACCCCGCTCTCCCGGACGTAGGGCTGGGCGGCGAGATTTTCCCCCAGCAGGCCCTGGAACTTGGCATCTTCCGCCATCAACAGGCTGGCGGAAGTATCGCCGTTGGGCGCCGCGTGGGCGAGATAATTTTTCGCCGCCATGTCTTGCGCCCGTTCCCGCGCCACGCGGGTAAGTTCGGCATCCAGCGCCAAAGGCTTTGCCTTGGGATCAAGCTTAAGCCGTTGTTCGTCGGTCAAGGCGGCAATCCGCAGCTCCAGCGCCGCCATCTGGGTTTTGGGGTCGGGCGCGGAGCTTTGCGGAGGCCGCATCAGCTGGCAGCCACTCAGCAGCGCCGGCGCCAGCATTATCAGAACCAGAACGGCAAAGCGCATCAGGGCGGCAGAATCTCAAACAGGCCGGCGGCACCCATGCCGCCGCCGATGCACATGGTGGCCACGCCCAGACTGGCGCCGCGCCGCCGTCCCTCCAGCAGGAGATGCCCCGCCATGCGCGCGCCCGACATGCCGTAAGGATGGCCGATGGAAATGGCGCCCCCATTCACATTCATCCGTTCGTTGGGAATTCCCAGCCTGTCCCGGCAATAAAGCACTTGGCAGGCGAAGGCCTCGTTCAACTCCCAAAGATCGATGTCTTCGACCTTGAGGTTATGGCGCTTGAGAAGACGCGGGACTGCCAAAGCGGGACCGATGCCCATTTCCTCGGGCTCGACTCCCGCGACGGCGAAACCGCGGAAAATGCCCAAGGGCTTGAGGCCTTTCCGCGCGGCAAGATCGGCGCTCATGACCACCGAGGCCGAGGCGCCGTCGGAAAATTGGGAGGCGTTGCCGGCGGTGACGTTCTTGCCTTCGGCGACCTGCTGGCCGCCCATATGCACCGGCTTCAAGGCCTTCAATCCTTCCAGCGTGGTGTCGGGACGGTTGCACTCGTCGCGGTCCATGGTGACCTCCACCAGGCTTTCCGCGCCCGTCGCCTTGTCGCGTTTCGCCATCTTGACGGTAAGGGTCACGATCTCGTCCTGGAATTTTCCCGCCGCCTGCGCCGCTGCGGTGCGCTGCTGGCTTTGCAGGTCATATTCGTCGCTGGCGTCGCGGCCGATATTGTAGCGCTGCGCCACGATCT